>DASUGQ010000113.1:0-5226 GCA_036273935.1 Cyclobacteriaceae bacterium
CGATCGATACAATGAACAACTCAGTCCATATTATGCTGCTTCCCGATTGTGGGTAGATGCCATCATTACGCCAGAGGAGACCCGCCAGATGATTTCCATAGGTATCGAAGCAGCGAACAATAGAAAAGTAGACAGATTTAACGTTGGAGTTTTGCAGACGTGAGAGAAATGGGTGATTGGGTGAATGGGTGAATGAGCAAGTGGAACAAGTTAGTGAGAAATAGATAAATAACAGTCAACGCAAAAATTAACCCCCATGATGAGTAAAGAGGAATTCCTGGAATGGATGAGAATGCGCACGAAAAATTTCAGTTTAGAGGCAATCAAGATATTCAGATCATTGCCAAAGTCCGGCGAAGGTGAAATTATTGGTAAACAGTTTCTGCGGTCAGCCCTTTCGGTGGGATCAAATTACAGGGCCGTGTGCAGGGCCAGATCAAAAGCTGAGTTTTATGCAAAGCTTAGCATAACTGTGGAAGAGGCTGATGAGGTACTTTTTTGGATAGAAATTTTGAGAGATTCAGGAGTTGCCCATCAGGATAAATTTTCGACCTTTGAGGGTGAAGGAAAAGAGATTTTAGCGATACTATCAACTGCAAGAAAAAATACAAAATGACGGATTCACACATTTACTCATTCACCCAGCCACTCATTCACCCATTTTTTCATGCACGATAACGAATTAAAGGCGCTCATTTCCCTTCTCGATGATGATGACGATCAGATTGTATCTCACGTCGTTGACAAGATTCGATCACTGGGTTCTGATGTAATCCCTTACCTTGAAGAAGAGTGGGAGAAAAATTTCAATCCGTACGTGCAACGACGGATTGAGGAACTTATTCATGCCCTGCAGTATGAATTGTTGAAGAGGCGCCTTCAGGAATGGTATGAAGGTGATGAGCAGGATTTACTCACGGGCATGTGGCTTGTCGCTACCTATCAGTATCCGGATATCGAATTAATAAAACTCAGGCAAGATCTTGAACAGATCTACTACGAAACGTGGCTTGAGTTCAAGCAGGACCTTTACCCATTTGATCAGATCAAGATCATCAATAGCGTTCTGTTTAATAAGTTGAAGTTCGGTGCGAATACAAAAAATTTTCATTCGCCGGGAAATTCGATGATCAACGTTGTACTTGAAACACACAAGGGAAATCCCATTTCGCTTTGTGTTATCTATATGCTGGTGGCACAGAAACTCAAGTTGCCTGTTTTTGGCGTCAACCTGCCCAACCTTTTTATTCTTACCTATAAAGATGAGCGCAATACACAATTTTATGTCAACGCATTCAACCGCGGATTGATTTTTTCACGCCAGGACATTGAGAACTACATTAATGAACTGCATCTTCCACCGCAGGATTCATTTTTTGAGCCGTGCTCAAACCTTGACATTATCCGCCGCGTACTTCGTAACCTGGTGATGTCATTTGATAAAATCGGCGAGCATGCAAAAGCAGAGGAGGTAAAAGAATTACTATTGATTATTGCTGATGCAGGAGATTTAGGCGTTTAGAAAATGCGAGGTACAAAGTAAGTCAATTGGTAATCGACTCCCCGGTACCTCACGTTCTGTTAATATTAGCGTAAAACCAAACTTCCGATGACAAATGCGTTGGTAGCAACTAATACTACCAGTCCCCAAAATGCGTAGGTTTGGAGAGAGTAGTTGGTCTTTTTGAAATTCAGAAACGCAAGGATCACCAGCAACAATTGTATAACGATTATTGGTAAAGTAAACATCTCTTGAATGACACTAATGATTACAACGTCAAGTTTAAAAATCCTCGAATATAAAAAGAGGAGCATAAACCATGAGAGAATGCAGATGCTCAACACGAAAACAGCTTTTCCACTGATGACGACTTTTTCTGCGACCATATCGATCTATTTAAAGTTATCGTGCTCACTTTAGAAATCCGAGGCCATGGCAGCATATTCAGGCTTGCCCCGCAAAATGGATTTTGAGATCAAATCATTTTCTCCGAATTATACATCCGACCGGCCTGACCTCTTTGCTCTTTGGAGTCTGGCCTGCCAACAATGCGCTGATAGCATCAGCAAGATAATTTTCGTGGACGTCGGAGGCGACCTGCGCATTGTCGTCAATGGCGCCGTGATAGAAGATGGAGAAATTTCCTCCCGAATTCTTTAAGACAAATGTTTCAGGACTTTTTGTCGCCTTTAGCGCTTGCATGACCGCTTGCTCTTTGTCGGATAAGTAATACTCGCCAAATTTTGACGCGCTGCTCTTCATTGCATCTTCTGAATCGGCAAGGTGAGGGTTCACAAACAACACCGGGAGTTTGCTTTCAAAATCTCTGGCTATCTTTTGAAGGCGTGACAGGTAATACTGATCATACGGGCAGTCAGCACCGCTGCTGGTAAAAATAACTACAACCCCGGGGCTTGATTTGAAATCGCTAAGTGAAATGGACTTGCCGGTACCAACATTTATCGCAGTAAAATTTGCTACCTGGCTCAACACAGGTAAACTGGTCAATGTGAGCAGAAGCACAATAGTGTAGTTCTTCATTTCGCGTTAGGTTTATTTAAAACGACTATGAAGTCCTTGTCCACTTCGTAATACAAGGGCACAATCGTTTGGTGGTTATTCACAATAATTCGGCCAGTTATCTGGCCTGTTGAATCGAGGGAAAATGGGGCGATTTGGAGGTTTTTAGCAAATACCAGATCCTTTTTCCCATGCACCTTTATCAATACTTCTTTTGCACACCAAATGATACAGTGTTTTGTTAAGTCACTCCCGGCCGAGGTCAACTCCTCTTCGTTAAGAATTCTCGGCGCAATCCGAAGCAGTTTTGCCTTGGGCTGCTCGAGGTCAATTCCCACCGATTTGCCCGAATGAAGACTTGCGGCTACATAGGGGAAGGAGTGACTCAGTGAAAGTTGATAGGATGAATCTGCCGGGTACGGTTTTCCGAATTCGTCCTTGATTATTCCTCTGAACGTGAGTCCACGGTCTGTCATGAGTGTTTTCACCAGATTTCTCCCGGCCAGGAACTCCAGTCGTTTCACCGTGTTAGTCAGTGATTCTGGTATTTTCTCATACTCATTAACCATTCTGTGAAGACTTGCCTCATCTTCATTGATCTTCCACAATCCCCACAATTGATCACCTTCACGTACTATTTTCTGCAGCGGCATTTGGTCGTTGAAACTTTGTGTCTCAATTTTGGTAAATTTTTAATTAAACCCATAACCATTTTTTGTCTGTCCTTAATGTTAACAGGCAAGAGAAACAGCAGAATGAACATTCAGGTCACTAAGCTACATTCATTTACAGGTCACCGCGATAGCGTATATGCGTTGCAAGGATCGTCGTCCGATCACCTTTTCTTCTCTGCCTCGGGAGATGGAATGGTGGTGATGTGGGACCTTAATCAACCTGATAACGGTGAACTAATTGCCAGGCTTCCCAATTCCATTTACGCCCTGCTTTTTCATGATGATCGGGATGTGTTGGTGGCGGGACACAATTACGAGGGAATTCATCTTCTCGATTGGAAGAATAAAACGGAAGTTGGCTCGTTACAAATAACAAAGGCGGCTGTTTTTGATATCCAGTACTTGGGAGACACACTTTTTATAGCGACGGGTGACGGCACTGTTCACGTCGTGGATATAGGCCGCCTTTCTGTATTAAACAAGATTCAGGTGAGTGAAAAGAGCGCTCGTACAATCGCTATCAATCCTGCACGAGGTGAGTTTGCCGTTGGATACAGTGATCACCAGGTTCGCATTTTTGACATGGAACGCTACCAGTTGAAGCATGAGTACCTGGCACACCAGAATTCAGTCTTCACCTTGCGATACACACCAGATGGAAGATACCTGTTGAGCGGCTCGAGAGATGCGAGGCTAAAGGCCTGGGATGTGAATGCTTCATATAAGTTGGCAACGGAAGTAGTCGCGCACATGTACGCCATAAATCACATTGAATTTAGCCCGGATAATAAACATTTCGTAACTTGCAGCCTTGATAAATCTATTAAAGTCTGGGATGCAGAGGAGCTGAGACTCCTCAAAGTGATCGATAAAGCGCGACATGCAGGACATGGTACATCGGTCAACAAGCTGCTGTGGACACCATTTCAGAATCAACTGTTAAGCGCAAGTGATGATCGTTCGGTATCCAGCTGGAAAATAAATTTTGAAACAGAACAATTATGAGAGTAACACCATTAGAAATACGACAGAAGACTTTCGAAAAACATTTTCGAGGGTATGACAAGGACGAAGTGAATGGTTTTCTGCTCACACTGTCACAAGAGTGGGAGCGGATTGTCGATGAGAGCAAGGAACTCAGGATTAAACTCGAGGCAACGGAACGTGAAGTGACAAAACTCCGTGAAGTTGAAACTTCACTTTACAAAACACTCAAGACGGCAGAGGATACCGGGGCGAACGTTATCGAGCAAGCCCGGAACGCGGCTGATCTTCATTTGAAAGAATCACAAATGAATGCCACTGCCATTATTAATGAAGCAAAAACCAAAGCAAAGGATACTCTAGACGAAGCGGAGGAAAGAGCGCGGTTGATCCTCGTGGAAATGGAGGATCGTCTTAAATTGATGGTGGATAGCTATAAAAAGCTGGAATCGTCGCGTGAAGAACTCATCTCTGAATTGAAACGACTGGCCAACGACACATTGGACCGTGTGCAGCGCGCAAGGCAGGTATCAAGAGATTTTGACCCTGACAAGTACGTGAACGAAGCGCGCAAGGAGGCCGCGAGTGTTGTATTTCCAAATGGAGAAAAATCCAAATTCTCTCATGAACCTGTAATCGAAATCGTCAGGGAACAAGTTGTTGTTGAGCAAGAGACAGTCGTCGTGGAAGCTCAATCAAAGAAAATTCAAAAATCATTCTTCGATAACATCGAATGACCGGAAGAGTAGCCCTGCAAGGCCTCGCATTTCATGCCTATCATGGTGTCTATTCATATGAACGCGACACCGGAAATAATTTTGAAGTAGACATCGCTGTTGAGACGGATTTTTCCCTCGGCGCTATGCGTGACGATTTGAACGGTACGGTAGACTATGAAATACTTTACCGGATCGTAAAAGAGGAGATGGAAAAACCTTCACGATTGATTGAGACCGTGGCCGAGAAAATAGTAAATGATGTTTTGCGTGAATTGCCCGCCGTCATCATGGTTGAACTTACAATTGCCAAATTAACACCACCCATCGG
>DASUGQ010000114.1:0-4342 GCA_036273935.1 Cyclobacteriaceae bacterium
ACAGGAGCGGGCACATGGAATGATGAGCTCGTGAGCTTTGTTGACTTTGCCCCGACGTTACTTTCACTGGCAGGCATTCCAGTTCCCGATTACATGGAAGGCCAGGCTTTTTTGGGGAATCAAAAAGCGAAGGAGCCGCGCAAGTACATCTATGCGGCGCGCGACCGTATGGATTCCGAGTATGACATGGTACGCGCCGTGCGGGACAAGCGATACAAATACATTCGAAATTATCAGCCCGACAAACCCATGATGCAGAACATAGCCTACCGGCTGAACATTCCGATGATGAATGAACTGATCAAGTTGGAGAAGGAGGGGAAGTTGAATCAAACACAGCGGTTGTGGTTTAAGAAATCCAAACCAGCCGAGGAGCTCTACGACACCGAGACCGATCCGTTTGAATTAAATAGTCTCGCTGATCGTGCCGAATTTCAATCCAAGCTAACGGAACTGAGAAATGCTCATGAGCAATGGGAGCGGGACACGCGTGACAAAGGATTCACATCAGAGAAAGAACTTTACCTCTCCATGTGGCCGGATGGCATTCAGCCTCGGACGCAGAATCCTGACCTGCAGTACGACCGAAAGACTTTCACCGTTTCACTGAGTTGCCCGGAGCCAGGCGCCTCGATTGTTTACAAGACCAACGCGGCGGACAAAGGATGGCAATTGTATACCCGGCCGTTCAAAGCTTCGCCCAACTCAAAAGTTATTGCTGTAGCGATTCGTTATGGGTATAAGCAGAGTGGGGAAAGTGTGTTGGTCATGCCGTGAGGGGAGGCGATTGTGGTTATTTTTTCTCTGGTGTCTATTCAACAACTAACACAACCTTTCCTCGTGTTCTTCCTTTCTGCACATATTGCAATGCTTCTTTCGCCTCTGTAAGTGGGAAAGTTTTTTCTACAAATACTTTTACCGTTCCTTCCTCAATCAATCGAACAATTTGTTCTAGTTGTTCAGAATTGGAGATAAATAAAAACCTGGTGACGCTTATGTCAAATCCTTTCAATAATTCTTCCCTGGCGGGTGTGGATATAGAAATATACTTCCCACCAGGTTTTAATGCTTTGAAAGATTCAAGCTGCGCCTCAGGAGTAGCCACGCTGTCAAAAACAATATCAGCGTTTTTCGTTTTATCGGCTAGTCTATGTTTTGTATAATCAATTATTTCGTCTGCACCTAAGGATCTTAGAAACTCAATATTTCTTTCAGATGCAGTTGCAACGACATATGCGCCTTTCCATTTTGCAAATTGCAATGCAAACAAACCAACACCACCTGCTGCAGCATGTATAATCACCTTCTGTCCTTTTTGTAAATTACCATGATCAAACAAACCCTGCCATGCCGTTAAAGCTGCGAGAGGCACAGCGCCTGACTCTGCCCAGGTTAGGTTCTTTGGTTTTTGGGTAATAAATTTCTCTTTTGTTGCGACAAATTCGGCAAAGGCGCTCTGCTTTGCCCATTCTAATGATCCTATGATTTCATCTCCCGGTTTATAATTCTTCACATCACTTCCTGCTGATTCTATTATTCCTGCTATATCACTGCCAAGAATATGCGGCGGATTAAAAATTCCACGTATCGTTGCTTTCCAGTCCACAGGATTAACTCCCGCCGCTTTTACTTTTATCAAAATTTCATCTGCAGCAATAACGGGTTTGCTTATTTCTTCTAGCGTTATATTATCGAATGAGCCTTTCTCTTTAAGAATTAGTGCTTTCATTTTGCTTGTGCTTTTTACTGAATAGGGTTGTTGATGTCCAACTGAGTTGGCACAGCCGGGTGTCAACTTACATTGTGTAGTTCATATCATAAAGAATTTAATTGCCGTTATATGCCGCGGCAAAAACGGTTGCAAAGTCTTTCAATTTTGTTTTTCCTAAAGTTGCTGGATGATGTTTCCAATAGTTTTCATACATAATTCCTCTGTTAATTGCATCGCCCATTTCAACATAGTTCCTGGTAATTTCTTCAGGAAGACCGGCTTTTTTCATTCCATCGTAAGCTTGTTCATTTGTGAATGAAACCCAGGCCAGGTCAGACTTTCCGATTGCTGCACCAATTTCATTTGCAATAGTGCTTGTAGAAACATCATCGCTCGCAACGTACCGAACACTGGTTCCCGTAAAATCTAATTGAAGCAATGATTCGATGACGACAGTGGCAATATCTGCCGGGTCAACAATACCAAATTTGTTGTTTGTAACACTAAAGTTCGAACCAATAATTCCGGCGTGCTTTATAAGATCGATGCAGCTAAACAGATTTTGATAGAAATAAGCTGGTCGAAGATGTTTGATATTTACATTAGTCAAAGCATTTAGTGCTTCTTCCACACGATGCAAACCACTTACAGGGCCGGTGCCGTTCTCTTTGTGTGCACCCACGCTGCTTAAGTTCACAACATATTTTACTCCAGTTGCTTTAATTGCATCGGCATAATTCTTGCCGATGCAGGCGATCCATTTTTTCCATTCTGTTGCGGCAAAGTTTGGCGGAATCATTGTGTATACCGCGTTTGCGCCGGCAAAAGTTTTTGTGAGAAAATTCACATCTTCAACGGAACCCACTGCAGCTTTTGCGCCCAGTGATTCTATTGCTTTCGCCTTTTCCTGTTTTGATGTAATTACTGTTATGTCATGACCTTCATTAAGTAATGCGTTAGTTACAGGCAAGCTAATATTGCCGATAGAGCCCGTGATAACGTATTTCATTGCGTTTGATGTTTTCATTCTAAATTTGTTTTGTTGATTAATAGAATTTTTCTACGAAATTTAGAAAGTAACGTTTAGTTAAGTACGTTGACAACCAAATGTATGGTACTATCGTAGATGTAAGTAATGAGTAAAACAAAAGAAACATCTACGCATTTTGAGAATAAGATGAATCTCAACGGATGCGACCAAATTTTTGCGGTAGGGCTTATTTCAGGACAATGGACACTTTTAATTTGTTGCCATTTAGCCGAAGGCAAACTTAGGTTTGGCGAACTTAGGAAACGTATTCCAAATATTACGGAAAGGATGCTGACGCTTCAACTTCGAAAAATGGAGGAAGGAAACTTGGTAAAGCGGACGGTTTATGCAGAAGTTCCGCCGAGAGTTGAGTATGAATTAACAAAAGGCGGACAAGAATTACGACCGATTTTGAAGCAGCTTTCGGAATGGGGAAAGAAATATAGAAAGATAAGCGAAGCTGAAAAAGATAGTACTGAGCCCATGGTATTGGAGTAATACCGGTCGCTGAACGCCGTTGGACTAATTGGCGGGTACATTGTTTCTCGCGGATAAATGGGTCTTTACCTCCCAGCGGGGTCTCCGCTTCGGGACCCCGCTGTGTAAGAAGCACCTAACTCCTAAGGTATCTTTTTCTTGTTTGCGAATTTTTCTTTCTTGGCAAGAAAACTTCTCCATGTCGATCAAAACCGCACGCGGCACAGAATACCAATTGTATTTCTGCACATTCACCTGCTTCAAATGGATGAATTTATTCGAACTCACTGACGGATATGATTGCGTCTATAAATGGTTTAACTACCTGAAGGATCAAAAGCATGCCAATGTGGTAGCCTATGTCATTATGCCTAATCATCTGCACGTAATTCTTCACTTGAAAGACCCATCGCTAAGTCTTAATAAAATTGTTGGCAACGGAAAACGGTTTATGGCCTATGCAATCATCACCCGACTGGAGAAAGGT
Source organism: Cyclobacteriaceae bacterium (assembly GCA_036273935.1). Lineage (GTDB taxonomy): Bacteria > Bacteroidota > Bacteroidia > Cytophagales > Cyclobacteriaceae > ZC4RG29. Next base: position 3,706 of record DASUGQ010000114.1, read on the forward strand.
TTATACCAGGGTGTGCTGGAGGTGTTACACGGGAGTGTGACGCGGCGCGAAAGAAGGAAAGGACAAAAGCACAGAGTATTTGAAGAGTCATTCGACGCAAAGCCGATTTATACGAAATACTTTCTTGAGCAGAAGATTGACTACATACATCATAATCCCATCAGAGGTAAGTGGGCGCTTGTTGCCGACGTTACTCATTATCCCCATAGCAGTGCGTCGTTCTACGAGGAAGGGAATGTCTTTTTCTTCGAACCTAAGCATTATAGTGAGCTGTAGGTAGTTATTTTTATCAGAGCGGGTCCCGAAGCGGAGACCCCGCTGAGACGCGGAGTGTGTTGGCAATTCCCTGAAGTGAAATCCGATTTTTCGTAGGCAATTCGACTGAATCTCGACTGAGTTATGATTTCATTATCCGTGTACACCCGAATACACACGGATACACCCGATTATACACGTTTAATACACGGTTCCAAATCTTTTTTTTCGCGATGATTACAAAAAAAAGCTTATGGATTTCCAACCGTATTCAACGCAGCAGCGCCTTCCCGTTGTCACGCTTCGCCATCTGATGATTGGGCGTGAAAAATGCATTGGCCTTCAGTTCTATAGCTCAAAAACGATTCATGCACTGGTAAAA
>DASUGQ010000115.1:0-8958 GCA_036273935.1 Cyclobacteriaceae bacterium
CGCCGATTATGGAGCATTCCTTGAGCTTCAGCCAGGCGTCGAGGGATTGATTCACGTTTCAGAAATGAGTTGGTCTCAGCATTTGCGCAATCCACAAGACTTCATGAAAGTTGGTGATGAGATTGAAGCCGTGGTGCTGACACTTGACCGCGAAGAGAGAAAGATGTCACTTGGTATCAAGCAGCTTACTGAAGATCCCTGGACAAGACAGGATGTTCTTACCAAATACGCTGTGGGTACGCGTCATAAAGGTATCGTTCGTAACCTGACAAATTTCGGTTTGTTTATTGAACTTGAAGAAGGCATTGATGGATTGGTGCACGTTTCTGATTTGAGCTGGACCAAGAAAATCAAACACCCGTCTGAGTTCATCAAGGTGGGAGATGAAATGGAGGTTGTAGTGCTTGAATTGGATGCCACGAATAGAAGACTCGCATTGAGTCATAAACATCTTGAAGAGAATCCATGGGATACATTCGAAACAATTTTCACCATCGGATCAATTCATAAATGCACGATCATCAATAAGAATGATAAGGGCGTAATACTTGAACTGCCTTATGGTATTGAGGGCTTCTGCTCTATGAAGAATCTCGCCAAGGAAGATAACTCCAAAGCAGAGGTCGGCGAGTCAATGGATTTCAAGGTGCTGGAGTTTTCCAAGGATGACAAACGAATTGTCCTGTCTCATAAAGCAATGTGGTCTGCCGACGATGACAAAGCGGTGAGCGCTCCGAAAAAGAAGTTGCCGTCAAAGAACAAGACGATTGAAAATATCAATCAGCAATCTGAAAAGTCCACGCTCGGTGATCTGGAAGCGTTGAGTGCTTTGAAAGAAAAGATGTCCGGCCCTCAGGGAGACGAACCGAAGCAATAGGTTCTGAGTCTATGAATTATCAAAAGACGGTCTGCCAAGGCCGTCTTTTGTTTTTGCAGGTTGCAATGAAGTTTGAATTTCTTAGTTTTGCCACCATTTAAGGGGCTGGCTTTTGAGCCCAATCTAATTAAGATGGCGCTGTGGCCGAGTGGCTAGGCAGAGGTCTGCAAAACCTTCTACAGCGGTTCGAATCCGCTCAGCGCCTCATTTTTTCAATCACATTTCTCGGGCAACAAAATTTAAATTGCTCAAATTCAAGTAATTACAGTTACTAATTCCCGTTAGGAAAAATTAATTCCAACTGGAAAATCTTTTTGTGCTTGTAATGGTTATTAAATTACTCTACTTTTACGGTAGACTAACTATAGTTTTGAGCCTTGTATAATGGTTGATGGGCTCGTCTTCAGATTAAAAAGGATAAATATCGGTCATGCAAAGTTTTCGTACAGAATTAGAAAGCCTTCACAATCCTGTTGTTGAAAAGGACATACTGGATTTAGAGAGGAAGATTAAGCTTTTTCGAGATGGGAAAATTGACGAAGAAAAATTTCGCAGTTTAAGATTGGCAAGGGGAGTCTACGGTCAGCGACAGCCAGGCGTGCAGATGGTAAGGATTAAGCTTCCCTTTGGAAAGATAACGACTAAACAATTAAGACGAATCGCTGACATCTCTGACGAGTACGCAAGCAGTAATCTTCATGCAACCACCCGACAGGATATTCAGATCCATCACGTTAGTTTAGACCGAACGCCGGAGCTATGGGCGAAGTTGGAGCAGGATGACATTACCCTTCGTGAAGCATGCGGCAACACCGTTAGAAATATCACGGCCTCTGCTACAGCAGGTATTGACCCCAATGAGCTTTTTGATGTTTCTCCATATGCGCATGAAATGTTTCGTTACTTTCTGCGCAACCCTGTTTGCCAGGAAATGGGGAGAAAATTCAAAATAGCATTTTCATCAAGTGACGATGACACGGCATATACCTTCATTCATGACATCGGCTTTATTCCGAGAATACAGGATAACCAGAGAGGGTTTAAAGTAGTAGTAGGAGGCGGCCTTGGCGCGAATCCTTACCTGGCGGTACCTGCATTTGAATTCCTGCACGAAGACCAAATTGTTCCTTTTGCGGAGAGCGTTTTGAGGGTATTCGACCGGTATGGTGAGCGTACACGTCGTATGAAGGCGCGTTTTAAATTCCTGCTGGATGATCTCGGGCTGGAGAAGTTAATGGAACTGGTTGAAGAAGAGAGAAAAGCATTGAAGGTTCAATCGTATAAAATTAATCGCGATTCTGTGCCTGAACCAATTTTGGCAAGAGAACTCAATGGCACACCAACCCCTTCGTACGACGAGGCTAAGTATCCAAAGTGGAGAAGGGTTAACGTCTTTGAACAAAAACAGAAAGGCTATTTCGGTGTGTATGTAAAATTACCACTGGGAAATCTTTCATCAAATCTGTCGAGATCTTTTGCCGACGTTGTTGACAAGTACGCGTCAAATGATATTCGCATTACAGTCAATCAGGGCTATCTTCTTCGGTTTGTAACCGAAAAAGCCTTGCCTCATTTATTTGCCGCCCTTGATAAATTAGCTCTTGCTGAGCCTGGTTTTGACAGTGTGGCCGACGTTACGGCTTGTCCCGGTACTGACTCTTGTAATCTCGGTATATCGAGTAGCTACGGAGTTGCCGTCGCGATGGAAAAAGTCATCAATGAAGAATATCCGGACTTGATTTTTAATAATGACATAAAAATTAAGATCAGTGGTTGTCCCAACTCCTGTGGACAGCACGGACTTGCAAGTATTGGCTTTCATGGTAGCTCGATAAAAGATAAGCAAGGTCATGTCATGCCGGCACTCGTGGTCCTGCTTGGCGGTGCGAAGCTACAGGGCGGAGATGGGATTATTGCTGACAAAGTTATCAAGATTCCCAGCAAGCGCGGATTAAGTGCGTTGCGATCAATCCTGAATGACTATGATACCAACAGCGTTGAAGGTGAATATTTTCATACTTACTACCAGCGGATCGGTGGACAAAAATATTTCTATGGTCTGTTGAAGCCTCTGGGTGACGTAACGAAAGTTAACCCCGACGAATATATTGATTGGGGCGAAGAGCACAATTTTATTCTTCATACAGCGGTTGGTGAGTGTGCAGGGGTGATTATCGATCTCGTAGCAACATTACTTTACGAGAGTGAGGAAAAATTATCGTGGGCGAAAGAAGCGCTGGATCAGAAGCAGTATGCGGATTCACTGTATCATAGTTACAGCGCATTTATCAATACTGCAAAGGCTCTGCTATTGACTAATGAGGTTAGACCCAGTACGCAGATTCAAGTTATGCGCGATTTTCAAAAGCATTTTGTTGAGAATGGCAATTTCACGTTCGAGCAGGACTTTGTAGAGCATGTATTGCGAATCAACAAAAGTGAGGCCACGGAAGCATTCGCTAACGAATATCTTCATGATGTTGTGAAGTTCGTTGAAAATGCTCATACATTCAGGAAGGCCAGAACGACGGAGACCGTTGAAGCTAAATGAAGCCCGACGTAAAAAATACGAAGCATCATCCAAAAATCACCCTGATAGGAGCAGGTCCTGGTGACCCGGAGCTTGTTACCGTCAAGGCGTTAAGAATTTTGAAAACGGCGGATGTCGTGCTTTACGATGCATTGATATCAAACGAAATTCTGGAACTTATTCCAAAAGACATTCCGGCCTGGTCGGTTGGAAAACGAGCAGGTGCCCATTCATTTAAGCAAGAGGAAATCAATATTCTGATGGTTGAATTTGCCTTTCAATATGGACACGTCGTGCGATTGAAGGGAGGTGATCCATTTGTCTTTGGCAGGGGTCAGGAGGAAATTGAACACGCATTAGCAAAAGGTATTGAGGTAAATGTTGTTCCTGGCGTAAGCAGTGCCTTTGCCGTTCCTGCAAGCGCCAATATTCCCTTAACCCGCCGTGAGGTGAGTGAAAGTTTCTGGGTCGTTACGGGAACAACCAAGTCAGGACTTATTTCGGAAGATTTAAACCTGGCCGCCCAATCCACAGCGACAATTGTTGTGTTGATGGGACTGAGTAAGATCAAAGAAATTGCCGAGATTTTTATTCTTCATGGAAGAAGTGACTTGCCTGTCGCCGTCATACAAAATGGAACCTTGCCGAACCAGCGAGTCGTGATCGGTAACGTATCGACAATTCCTCAGGATGTCATGAAAGCAAAACTTGCATCGCCCGCTATCATTGTTTTTGGTGAAGTCGTTCGGTGCGCTTCCTCAGCTTCCTTAAAAGATTTGCTACATTCGCAGGGAATGTATTTGGCAAATGGATCAGAATAATCTTTTTCCGGTTTTCCTTAAATTAGAAGAACTTAACACCCTTTTGGTTGGAGGAGGAAATGTCGCGCTTGAAAAACTTTCCGCAATTCTCAAGAATAGTCCCAACGCACGAGTAACGGTCGTTGCGCCACTCATTCGCGAACCTTTAAGATCGCTGGCTGGATCATCCCCGAACGTGAAAATCATTGAACGGGACTTCAGGAGGTGGGATTTATGGAATAAGAGTCTTGTAGTCCTGGCCACAGACAACAAGCCTTTACACCAGCGCATAAGAAAAATCTCTCAACGAAGAAACCTCCTCATCAATGTGGCGGACACGCCGGACCTATGTGATTTTTACCTCGGTTCTGTTGTGACGAAGGGAAACCTCAAGATCGGAATTTCAACAAACGGTAAATCGCCAACCATTGCAAAACGAATGAGAGAATACCTCGAAGAAGCGCTTCCGGATGATACTAATATCCTATTGGAAAACATGCGAGCGATTCGTGACAAAATGAAAGGTGACTTTGATGAAAAAGTGAAAGCCCTGAATGAGATCACTTCGTCCTGGTTAAACAAGCCTGACAGCCCTCAAGGGAAGTAATCCGTAATCCTGATTAGCCATTGAACCGCCTTAAAGAGAAAGACCTGGTATTTGGCCATTGCCAGAAAGACCGTCTGTGATCAGTTCTCCAATTGCCGGTCCGTGCTTGAACCCGTGACCTGACCCCCCGCCGGCGATAATCACGTTATCAGCGTCAGGATGATGATCGATGATAAAATTTCCATCCGGTGAATTTTCATAAGGGCAAACTCGATTTTCCAATAAGGGTGCGTCTTGCAAACCTGGGAAACGATGGGCGATGAATGTTCTTGCCTCGCGAAGCACTTCAGGACTTAAAACGCGCTCATCATTGGTAGGATCAAAGGTCTCACCTCTTTTGTCGACACCGATTTTAAAACCCCTTCCATTATTGGAGGGAATACCGTAATAAAAGTCAAGGCCATCGAGATCGATCCAAACGGGAAAATTTTCATACAGGTCAGCATCTTTATAGGGCACGCCGAAATAGTAAACCTCTTGTTTACTGCAGGTGATTACGTCTCTCAGTACCTGGGGAAAAACGTTGCCAAGCCACGAACCACAAGCAAATACAAAAGCATCAGCGCTTAACTGACTCCCATCCGAGAGTTCAATATATTTTAATTTGTTTTGGTGAATTTTGCCTGGTCTCACATTGCTCGCGAGATATTCACCGCCTTCACTGATGAATAATTGGTTTATCAACATGCAGGAATCCCGCGCCTTCAGGAATCCCCCAAATGGATCATGGTAGGCGTGATGAAGATCTGTAATATTTAAAATTGAGTATTTTCTTTTTAGCTCTTCATTGCTGACGTATTCATACCCCATGTTGTGGCTAGCAGCGAACGGAATGGAGTCATCGACAATTGGAGCGTGTTCCTTATGACATAGCCAGAGCACTCCCTTGTTAGAAAATAGATCTACGCCGGTTTGTCTTTCAAGAGCTTTCCAGAAGCCGAGCGACCGAACATTAAGATCGAAGTACAATTTATTCCTGCCATAGGTCGATCGGATCACTCGCGTTTCATCTCCCGAACTCGACCGCGAATTGCCGGGGCCCCAGGAATCGATTAGTGTAACGTGATACTTTTTTCTTAGTAAGAATAATGCACTCCATCCACCGAAAGCCCCGGCGCCAATGACAATAATTTTTCCACCCGGTTTGCAAGGTGTGAACGAAAAAGAAGATATTGAGTCGTACCTTGGGGAGAAAGTGTTGGTACTTGCCTCTTGCATTTAGTTGCTCCAATTTACCGGATCGATACTCCAGGCTTTCAATGAAACCAGCTGATCTTCATTGACATATTTTTGATCCACCGCAACACGAAGAAGGTGGCTGTAGTCGCTTAAACTGATCAAAGAAACATTGGCCTCATAAAAATTTTTGCGCGCGATATCGAATCCATAATTGAACACCGATATCATGCCGATCACCTGGAAACCCGCATCGCGCAAAACCTGCACCGCTTTCAGTGAACTTCCACCTGTGGACACAAGGTCTTCAACGACCACTACTTTTTGATTCTTGACCACCCTTCCTTCGATAAGGTTTTCCATGCCGTGATCTTTTGGTTTAGGCCTTACATATACAAAAGGAAGGTTGAGTTCCTGTGCGACCAAAACACCCTGAGGTATGCCAGCTGTTGCGACCCCCGCAATTGCTTCTGCCGAAAAAAAATTTTCGCGAATCACATTTACCAATCCTTCTTTGATTGAATCCCGTATTTCCGGGTAGGATAGGGAGAGTCGGTTGTCGCAATATATCGGTGATTTCCACCCGGAACTCCAAATAAAGGGTTTACTTACATTAAGTTTAATGGCTTCAATCCCAAGCAACATGCTGGCAACTTTAGCTGCGGTTTCTTCTTGAATTTTTATTATTGGCATGACGCGAAAGTTATCATTTGAAAAAATATTTTAATTATTCTGCCTCATATTTTATGCAACTTTATTTTAGTGGAAGTCGGTGTTAGATTGGACGTAAGCGGGCATGGATGTTAGAATTATTCAAAAAAAAAGAGAATTCTGCTTGCCACCTTCCAATTATTTTATTCTTTTGCGAACGTGGTGCTCCTATAAATGGAATTTTGATGATTATTTTTATCAATGATATCCCCGTGCGGATTCTAAAGGAGAGCGAAGAGCCTGACTTGTCACAGGTTAACAATATTATCGACGCGACGGCTGATCCAATCACAAAAGCTAAACTCATACATCATGTAATGGTGAAAAATGTTGAGGATGGCGACCTTGACACAGTACTCGATTATCTTAATTCAAACGTACCCACAAATCTCCTTTCCCTTCACCTTGCGGTAAAAAACTACGACTTCACGAAGGCATATCTAAGGAGTAAATTTAAGATAGTAAAAGCTGCTGGCGGCCTCGTGAGGAAGAAGGATAAGTTTCTCATGATTTATCGAATGAAAAAATGGGATCTTCCCAAGGGGAAAAAGGAGCGGGGTGAAAAATACAGGGACACAGCATTGCGCGAAATTGAAGAGGAGTGCAACATTACGGTTAAGATCGGAAAGAAGATTTGCACTACATGGCACACTTACACAATGAACAAAAATGCGATGTTGAAAAAAACGCGCTGGTACCTAATGGATGTCGAGGATGACTCAAAGCTGAAGCCCAGTGTGGAAGAGGATATTGAGGAAGCAAGGTGGATGAGCCCCAAAGAGGTGTACCATGCACTTGAATATTCTTACCAGTCAATAAGTTTTGTCTTCGAACAATACTATGCTTTGAAGGCAATGAAATCTCCGCCTCAAAGCTGGTAAGGGAGGAATTTGGAGACATCGCCGCCATAACGATGGACTTCCCTTATGATCGAAGAGTTGACAGCGGCAAATTCCGGTGATGTGATTAAGAAGACAGATTCTAACTCGTTGTTAAGATGACGGTTTACCTGGGATATGCTATTTTCATATTCAAAGTCTGTCGTATTGCGTAAGCCCCTCAAAATGAATTGAGCTCCGTTGCGCCGAGCAAAACTTGCTGTCAGTTCCTCAAAGGCCTGCACTTTAATATTTGGATAATCGGAAAAGGTCGAGGCTATTTTTTCCAACATCATGTCCACGTCAAAATAACGATTGGATTTTTTTGTGTTGTGCCCGAGCGCGATAATTATTTCGTCGAAAAGTTCGAGTCCTCGCAGGACAATATCCTCATGCCCCTTCGTGAAAGGATCAAATGACCCGGGAAATAGCGCAATCTTTTTCATGTCCCGATATAATATGATCACCCGATAAGGTGCATTCCATAGAGGTCAAAGAAGTGATGATCCTGAATCTCATCAAACATGTACCCGAAATGAAGGTGGCGAGGACGATCTCCAAACTTCACATTACTGATGTATTTGTAGAATTCCTGATAATGAGGTGAATTTTTTCCAATGTAGCCCCACAACACAACTTCGCTGGTCTGCTGGTTCATACCGAGCGACTTCATTACCATCATGATATATTTTACGTAGTCGGAAAATTGTTTTATCGTGAATTGGTTGTAGTAAGTGAGTTGATTTTGTTTACAGGATAATATATGAAGTTTAAAACGATCGATAAAAGTATACAAGGGATTGTCTTTGGCGTCCTTTGCATTTTCCATCACCTCTTCAATCAATGCGGCAGATTGATGCATGAAAATGATTTGCCTGGAAGGATAAATATGATGCAGCCATTGCTTTAAGTCACGTCTCAATGCAAAGATCGTGTGGGCGTTCGCGCGATTATTTTGAATTGATGATATCTCATCCATTTCAGGATCAACATCGGCGTTGAATTGAAGGTAGTTGCCTGCCGCTGACTCAACAAATAGAGGATCTGGAACCTGGGCGAATTTGTTGTTTTTAACCGACACTTTAATCTGATTCCAGAAGCCTGCCTTTAATATTTCGTGCCCGTCAAAAATGGACTCGAGTACTTCCAAAAGACCCTCATCTGTCTGGGTATTGGGCAACACATAATCTTCAAGGAAGAGAACACGGTTGTCTGTTGATTGGATTATGGCGAGTTGGAAATCACGCACCCCTATTTGTAAGAAGAGATTGTACTGATGAATTTTCTCTTCATCAAAACGCTCATCCTTGACTTTCTTGAGTAGCTTATACTGGAGTGTTGTGCTTTGCAAATTATTCCCAGTTACCTGAAGTTTTTAC
>DASUGQ010000116.1:0-11825 GCA_036273935.1 Cyclobacteriaceae bacterium
GCGAATTAGCAGGCGGACCTTATACCGCCTGATCTCCCTCAAGAAAATCAAAAAAAAAGAAAATGCTCTCGAGGACAGTGATCCTTAAAGATGACATCAAATCATTTTTTGCAAAACAATAAAATCCAACGCCATGAAAAAGAACGAAGTGAAGAAAAAGGAACCGGTAAAGTTGAGACAACGCGAGCTGGCAAATGGCAATTACACATTGTACCTCGATATCTACTGGAAAGGTCAACGCGAATATGACTATCTAAATCTTTATGTTAAAAAATCAAACAAGGCCAGCGACAATGAGCAGAACAGGCAAACGCTTCTCCTAGCTGACCAAATAAGGGCACGGCGTATAATTGATCTTCAATCCGGAAAATATAAACTCAAACAGCCAAAGACAGATATTAGCTTTATAGATTACTTCAACAAGCTCAAAACTGATCGTCTCAATAGCAAGGGAAATTTTGGAAACTGGGATAGCGCCTATAAGCATTTGTTGAAGTTTATGAATGGCAAAGACGTGACATTAGTTGACGTTGACGAAACCTGGCTGATGGCCTTCAGGCACTACTTGCTGCAGGATGCAAAAATTGGAGGAGGAGACATCAAGCTAAGTCAGAATTCAGCCCTCTCCTACTTCAATAAAGTTAAGGCAGCATTGAGACAGGCCTTTGAAGAAAAACTAATCCGAGAAAATCCGGCCCAGCGAGTACGTGGAATAAAACCGGCGGAAACAAAACGAGAATTCTTGACTTGGGAAGAAGTGCAGAGGATATCCAAAACGAAATGCGATGTCAGGAAATTAAAAGAAGCATTTCTATTCAGCATCATGACCGGTCTGCGATGGTCGGACATTATCAAGATGACCTGGTCAGAAGTCCGGGGAAGTAATGCTGAGGGATGGTACATAAGATTTCAGCAGCAAAAGACGAGAGATTACGAAGTCCTGCCGATCAAAAAGCAGGCGAGAGAACTGCTCGGTAAAAAAGGCGGAGCCGATCAACGGGTATTTATAGGTCTTAAGTACAGCAATTACACAAACATTGCATTGACACGATGGATGAAGGTATCCGGTATTGACCGGGAGATCACCTTTCATTGTGCGAGACACACTCATGCTACTCTCCTGCTCAATCAAGGCGTAGATATTTATGTTGTTTCAAAGTTACTTGGCCACAAGAACATTAAGACCACTGAGATCTATGCTAAAGTATCTCAAACAAAAAAGATTGAGGCTGTCAATAAATTACCTCAACTGGATATAGTAGATATCGGTAAACAATTATAACTATGGCGCTGAATAAAGATTTTATACGTCATTTCAAAAAGGTAATTACAACACGCTTATCGAAGCAGTTAAGTTGTTTCAATTATGACATAGCGCTGAAGCACGTTGAGATTTTTGCAAATGGCAATGAGGTTCCATTTGATCTGGTAGGTAGATCGTGGTTCGATAGCTTTCAGTCTTATCTCTCAAATGCGAAAGGCTTACGATCCGAAAAGCCGCTTAGCCACAATTCTGCCAATACATATTTTAGAATTGTTCTTTCGATAGCGAAGGACGCGGCAGATGAAAGGCTAATTGATCACAAAGCAATTGCCGGAATATCAAACACAACAAGAAAAAAGCCTGGTGCATTGGGCTTGTCCCTCGATGAACTTCAACGATTGGCCAGGACACCTTGCAGGGCTGTGATGCTAAAGCGAGCCTTTCTATTTAGCTGCCTTACTGGAATTCAATGGAAGGACATCGCAATTCTCAAATGGCGTCATCTTGAACAGATGGACGGCATTTGGCAGATAAATCTGCAAACCGAAGGAAGCGAAACATTGATCCCATTGAATACACAGGCGAGAGCGCTGCTAGGAGTTCCAGGAAATCCAAGTGAACCAATATTTAAACTTCACTACAGTGCTGCGCTGTGTGTCAGTCTGAACCAATGGGCGTTGAAGGCTGGCGTTCTTCGGAACATCACTTTTCATTCCGCTAGACATACGTTTGGAAGAATGTTGTTGGATGAAGATATACCCATTGAGCTTGTGTCAGAGCTGCTTGGGCATAAGCATATTAAGACGACTCAAAAGCTTTTCGGTATTCCTGCAGCCGATAGAAATGACAAAGTCCTATTTACGAACTTTTAGCATTTGACTTGCAGCCTCCTTTCGAATCTCGTGGATTGTTTTCACTCTACGGGATTCGATCCAGGCCAACAGCTCAGATTTCTTGAACATTATTTTTTTCCCGTGCTTGTAATGCGGGATCAATTTTTCGGAAGTTTTCTCGTAAACAGTGGCGACGGCTAAATTAAGCAAGGCGGCCGCTTCCTGAATGTTAATTAGAACTGTCTGATCAGAGGATTCAATTTTATCTTCAGCCAGAATTTCCCTCAGCGTTTCTTTCAGCAAGGATTTGAACTCATCCCTGCTGTATTGAAATATCATTTCCGAATCCATAATCAAATATTTTAGAACAATTACGGTGCTTAGATCATTAAAATCTACCAAGGTGTGGGATACCTTGGAAAAAAAATATGTGAAGCCTCCGAAAAACTGCTCACGACACGCCCCTGCTACCTTTTGTTTGTCCCGACCGACATGTAAATTATCGGAGAATTAACCATAGCAAATGGGCAAAGAAATTTTTAAATCAGCTCTCTTTGTTGGATATGAAATTGTGTTTGGTCAAAAGTACGGTGGTGACCGCCTAGATTTTCTAAAGGAAATCCCCCAGCGGGCAGTGCTTTATGAACTTGCCGGGCTGAACCTGCGCCTGCGACCCACTCTTGAAAAGCAGTTTAAGACGAGCTTCATAGATCAGGTCTCTGAGTTAAGTTATTTCTGTAAGGATGATCAAGAAATGATGCTGCCATATTACACTGCAATGCGAAAAGTAAATGCGCAATTACAAGGCAGACGTGGAGGCAAACCAATTATGTTCAGTCGCCCTGCTAATATTTTTGCACTGCAAGAGATATTTGAGAGTCTACCTGATGTTGAGACACCAGCTTTTGAATGGAGGATGGATGATTGGGAAAATCTGTTAAAATATTATTTGTGCGTAAATGATGTTATTTCATCATATGACAGCCAAGACGAAGATCTTAGCCATCAACCTTTTGAAAAGTTAGCCGCCGGGAGCGGCTTTTTAAACGAAATGATTGTAATCAATGATCCTATATATACGATTAAAAGGTTCATCCATTTATTTCAATACCTGGACAAGGATACTGTTCTCTCAAAGGCCGTCAATCAGCACTTCACGGATATAGGATTGTCGGCCAGCGATTTCGCAAGACACATTTTTTCAATGTGTTTTTTTCATAAAGGCAACCGTGAAGATCATAAGTTCTATTATAAGCTAGACCCTTTAAATCCGGAGCACAAAGAGTCAATTGCTGTTCTTCAGTATTTGAGTAAAAGGAGAGTCGGAAAAAAGATGCACGAGCTTGATATGATTGAGATTAGGAAGTCCCCAGTGTTTAAGGATATCCACGACTATTACGTGCTGCTCGACATGCTGTTTATAATGGACAAACTTTATGAACTATTCATTAACGATTTATGGTTTGATACGGTTAAACCAAGAGGTGTTGATATCAAACAATATAAGAGTCGCATTGGTCTGTTCTTCGAATTATATGCTGCACAACTACTGAAGCAGACATTTGCTTTCCTTAAGTACCCTGCAATAAAGTGTCTCGATGAGTTAAAAGTCAAGATAAATGGGAACGAGGTCGAAATCGCCGATGTATATTTCCGACAAAACAGAAAGGCCTGCATCGGACAAATAAAGTCTACCGGAATCTATGCCAAGCAACAGTACGGAACGGCGCAGTCCCTCTTTGATGTTAAAGAAGATGATCTCTATGGCGTATTTGGATTGTACCAGCTAGTCCAGAGCATAAGATACATTCGTGACGAGGTCGAAAAATTCGATGAGACATTCCCAAAAGGTAAGCCGGTTCAAATATTTCCTGTGCTTATTGTGAATGAGAAAATTTTCCAGACGCCGTTTATGCCGGCAATGTTCAACATGAAGTTTTCATCAGAAATAAAAAAGGAATCTTTTGGCGCTCTGGAAATAAAACCACTCACCATTATTCACATAGCAGATATTGAACGGATAGTGCATCATGTGTCTTCAAAGAGAGTTAACTGGTGGGACCTTCTAAAGCAGAACTATTACAATTCGTTGTTTCCAAAACCCTTTAACGTCACATTGAATAGAAACAAACTCAACCCCGACTATGAGGCAGCCGAGAGAGTTCTTATCGAATTTGGTATAATAAAGCAATAAGTAAGCATATGACTTTTTAAGACCGCGATATTCTTAACTGCGACAGAAATCTCATTGGCAAACATTCGTGTGAACTCGCAATGTATCTGAATCTACCAACATTGTTAAAATACATAAGACAACAGCGACATAAGAAATTTGGGTTATCATGATTTGAATACAGTCAAGCGTATAGCTCACCAAAAGAACATAAGCCGGTCCGAGTTGACAATAAATGGTTGGAATACCATCGCACACGAGCTCCCTTGTTTCGGCTGTGCTTGGATGCGTTGCATTTGAAAAAGTACTTAGTCAATCCATAAATGCAGCAACAATATATTTACCGTCTTTTATCACCGATAGTTTTACTAAAATCTGTTACCCATTACGTATCATGAAGGGACTACAACAGCCCCTCATCAGCGAATGAATAATATCCTTCACTGGTTATGATGATGTGATCAAGAACTTGAACTTCAAGAAACTTCCCGGCTTCTTTCATCTTCTTTGTTAAAGCAATATCAGCCTGACTCGGGTTAAGATTTCCTGATGGATGATTGTGTGCCAGTATCACTCCGCATGCGTTGGCCTTGATGGCTGCGACAAAGATCAACCTGGGATCTGCAACAGTGTGAGTAGTTGTTCCGGTTGACACTTCGTAAAGGCCAATAACTTTGTGAGCCCGGTTAAGCAGAAGAACCTTAAATTGCTCTACAAACTCGATCTTATCTTCGTCCCAGTATTTCCTGAGTACAGTTTCACAATCTCGCGAAGTCGTGACCTTCGGGCGTAAAGATGCTTTTACTTTTGACTTGTAGGTGAGCTGAATCTCTGCAACTTCGAACAATGTTTTTTCATTTGTGCTTTCCATAATCATAAGAATTAAATTATGGTGCGCCTCAAATGAAGGGTGGCAGGATTGTCAAAAGGAAACGGAATAATTGGAAGGCAGGCCGTAGGCAGGCGCCGTTTATGCCGTAGTCTTTTGACAAGACTCAGCATTGCCACCCGGAAGTAGGTTAGCGCCAGAATTTAAGTCGGATATGGGAAGGACAACAGAACTATTGAAAATGGACGTTAAGCTATAATTCTAAGTAATCATGCAAACTCAAGTCTGCTTTAAGTGACGCTGTTCCTTTTAAGATATCTAGACCAGTAATATTATCGCGGGATATCGGAATCCTGACGTGGAAAGCTGATCTAAATCTTGTCCCATAGCGACCGTCAATCATATTTTGATTATTGTAGTGATGTATAACGATGTCTCGATCGTTAGTTATAAGATCGGCTACTGCTATTCGATCGGAATCGGGATCTTTGAGAATTTTTTCAATATATAGGTTTATTGACGGTCCATATATTTTCCTGAGAACCGCCAACTGCTTTTCATAAACAGTTTTGCTTTGAGTGTTCATTCGTTGTATAGCGGTGTATAAGAAATCTTTACCATCAATGCACACGGATGACAAATCGATTTCGACCGAAATCAGTACTGGAACAGTTTTTTCCTTTGTTACGTTGTGGGTGGTTGCATAGTATTGGGCACCAAGTCGGTCAGCAAAACAGATACATGGTTCCCCTTCGATCTCCTTGGCAAAACCTGTTACCTTGCCCGTCGAAATCCATTCAGTCCTCGGTCTGGTGTCTTCTTGAGTTAAATTCACTTTTGCAATGAGTGTTGTCAGATCGTTCGTAAGATTCTTCCACATGAACGGTTGCCACTTCTGCTCAGGATTTTGACCAAGCCCATTTTCAAGAATATCTAGTATGATTTGGTCCACTCGATTCGGCGATAGTGTGATGCCTCGATATAATCGCAAAGAAGTCATCCTAAAAAACCTTTAAGAAATATTCTAAACCTTATCCTTTCTCAACCCCAAAAACGAAGGATGCCTCACATGCCCGTCATCCGTAATCTCAACATATTGCACCTGGCATGAATACTTCGGCTTCACCCAATGAAATCCCTTTTCCTTTTTCACCGGAACTTCAAGAGGGCAATCGTCAACTTCGAGTGGGTGAATTTTTGAATGCAAACTTTTCAACAGCTCATTGGTAAATCCTGTTCCGACCTCGCCAGAGTAAACCAGTTCTCCATCAACATCTCGTGCGAGCAACAACGCACCGAAGTATTGACGGCTTGCTTTCGGATCAGTCCAACCAATAATTTTGAAATCATCCACATTTACATTCTTGATCTTAAGCCACTCCTTTGATCGCTTATCCGGATAGTACTTACTGTCCATGCGTTTCGCGATGATCCCTTCGAGGTTGATCTTCCTGGCTTGTTCAAATAGAGCGATTCCATCGGCTTCAACATGGTCACAATACCTGATCACATTATTTGCAGGAATGATGCGTTTCAATATTTCCTTTCTTTCAATCAGTGTCAACTTGGTGATATCCTTACCTTCGAATCGCAGGCAGTCGAACACGATAAACTGTATCGGCAGATTCTGCGTGCTCTTGTAGTTTTGAATTGCCTGGAACGATGGCATGCCATCTCTGAAAACTACAATCTCACCATCCAGAGTCGCATCGATCTTCAACTTGATCAGCTCATTGAAAATCTTAGGATAGGCTTTATTAAATGAGAGTCCGTTCCGTGAGTAAAACCGCGTATCCTTTCCGTTCAATTCAGCAATAGCCCGGTAGCCGTCCCACTTGATCTCAAACAGCCATTTGGGATTGTCAAAAGCTGGCTCATCGCTTAGGGTAGCGGTCATGGGGATAACGAATTTCGAGAGCTTTGTGCCTCCCTCTATTTTAACAAACTTCATCCGGTATTCAATTAGGAAGGAAAATTTAAATCTTTTTGGGGTGAAAACAGTCCTTCAACCGCCAATTCAAAAGAATTTCCACTGGAGTTCCAGTTGAAAAGTCCGAAAAAACGAGCATAAAAAGAGGCTAAAGAGTCTTTCGAACTCCTTAGCCTGGTTAAGTAATTACTCTTGTGCAACTGGTTCTTCTACTCTGTTGAGAATGAAGTCCGTTGCTTTCTGGGCAAGTGCTGATGCCCTAAGGAAAGCTTTGCTGTCTTCTCTTAAGAGGTGAGTGAGTCTTTCAATCCAGAATTGGATGTAAGCCGTACTGTTGTCTATTGTTTTGTTGGAGATTCCTGCTTCTCCGCATAGAAAGCACGTAGCAATCTCAGCGACAAGTTCTTCATTGCAATAATCTCTTGATCCGTAAACCGAAGGCTTCATGCAAGTTTCTCTGTTCAGCCTTGAGGTGTGACCGGTACTGTGGGCAAGCTCGTGGAATAAAGTGGCGTAGTATTCATCCGAGAGAATAAAGTTGTCACGATGAGGAACCTTCACGCGATCTTCCAGCCAGTTGTAGTATGGTTCATCTCCACCATATTCTACGATCGGTTTTGAAGGCATCTCATTAACTATGGTCTCACATAGCTCAATCGGATCGTTTACATATTTAGTTGGAAGGTTCAGTTTTATTCCTTCGACGCACTCAACGTTGAAGACATTGTAGTACCTAAGGAATGGTATGCGTTTGATTTTCTCATCATCGTTTTCAAACTGTAACGTTTTCCAGTAGATGACCTCGATACTCTTTGATCCTTTCTTTATATAGCCACCGAGTTCTTTGACCTGGAGGAACGTCAGGAACAATGGATATTCACACTCGGTGTTATTCAGAATTAAAGCGTTAATTCCTCTGTAAGGTTTTTTGCTTACATAATTCCTCGCAGGACCGAAATTGTTCCAGGTCTGTTTCCAGGGCATCTTACCATTCTGAAGTTTGTTCATGATCATGCTGTTGATAACATCATACATGTTCTTCTTCTCGTTTGTCGTTTTCATAGCCATCTTGTTTAAGTGAAACTTTGATTTTAGATGGCCATGTCTCCGGGCTTTTTCCGGAAAACAAAAACAACTCAACTGAAGCAGGCTTGCGCCAAAAGGAAAAGGAATATCAATGGGGGCTCCTGAAATGACGATAGGAATGTAAGGGGGAAACCGTTTATATGCCGGAAGCTTTTGGCATCAAGTCCGGAAAAAGCCCGAACTTTGGTCGGATAAAAGCATTTCATAGCATATTCAGTTAGCAAGGCAAGGAATGTCTTGCTTGCCCTTAGCTACTAAATACAATAACTACCCTTGCCAAGCGCTTATTCATTTCTCAATGAATCTACCGGGTCCGCCACCGCTGCTTTTATCGATTGAAAACTAACCGTAAGTAATGCAATGAAGATGGCCGCGACCGAAGACCCAATAAACATCCAGGCGCTGAGCTCGACATGGTACGTAAAGTTCTGAAGCCATTCATGCATCGCGTACCAGGCGATAGGAATTGAAATGGCTACTCCTAAAAGAACAAGTTTTAAAAACTCTTTTGATAATAGTTGGGTAATTCCGAATACGCTTGCCCCAAGCACTTTGCGGATGCCAATTTCTTTTGTGCGTTGTTGTGCTGTATAAGCGGACAAACCAAACAGGCCAAGGCAGGCAATAATTATAGCAACATAGGTGAAGTTTGTGAATAGCGTTTGAAACTTTACTTCGCTGGCATAAAGTTTTGCAACCTGTTCATCCTGGAAAGTGAATTCGAACGGTCGGTCGGGAACCAGTTTTGTCCACACGTTTTGGATTTCAGCAATTGATCCTGTAAGATTTTCAGTATTGATTTTTACGAATAACGTATTTACTCGTGGTTCAATTAGGAAAAATCCAAAAGGTTTGATAGGATCATGAAAGGAAGTAAAATGGAAATCATCGATCACGCCAATCACAGTATAGTATTCGGGGTTTTCATCACTCCCTTCATTAATCTGACTTCCTATAACTTCATCTTCATTTATACCGAGGTCTTTAACCGCAGTCATGTTTAGAATTGTAGCAGCGCTGTCGGCTTGTGTGTTGCGCGAAAAATTTCTTCCCTGTAAAAAATTAACACCCATTACTTCCAGAAAATCATAATCGATACTTAAGAAGTTAAGCAGAAGAGAGTTGTCGTGATCCTTCGCCCTTACACTGCTCGTCCAGTTTTGGCCTCCTAACACTCCATCTGCAGCGCCTGCATTTATTACTCCGGATGATTTTTTTATTTCCATTAATAGCGCATTTCGATTTGATAAACCTCTCGCATTGTGAATCAGTAGAATATTGTCTTTACTGAAACCCAATTTTTTGTTTCTGATAAAGCTTACCTGGCCTGAGATGACAACCGTACCAATGATTAACACGGTAGAGATTACAAACTGGAAAGTGACCAATCCTTTTCTCAGGAAAGAATCCCCTCCAAATCCTGTTAACGAACCCTTAAGAACTTTTACAGGCTGAAAGGAAGAGAGATAAAATGCCGGATACAAACCCGCAAGTATTCCGGTAGCAAGGCCGACCCCCAGCACCATCAATAACACATTTATGTTTTGCGGATCGAAAAAGCTGAGCGTTGAATTAAAAAGATCAGCAAATAAAGGAAGGATCGATTCAACTACGGCAACAGAAATGACTGTCGCTACCGTTGCCATGATCAGCGACTCGATCAAAAATTGCTTAACGAGTACACTCTTCACTGCGCCGGAAACTTTTCTGACACCAATTTCTTTTGCCCTCCTGGCGGATTGAGCCGTGACCAGGTTAACGTAATTAATGGCCGCCAGAAGAATGGTAAACAAGGCGATGGTTGACAGAATTCGGACGTAGGAATAGTCGCCGTTGGTACCCAGCTCCCACTTGAGCTTTGATTTCAGATGAATGTCGGTAAGTGCCTGGGCATAGTACTGGTTGTCGTTGTCCGGCTGGTATTTTTTAAATAAAGGCTGGAGCTTGCTTTGAAAGGCTAACGGAGAGGCCTGGGGCTTTAATCGCACATACGTGTAGAAATTATAGAAACCCCAGTCTGCATCAATATTGCCACCAATTTTCCGTATACTGATCAGAAAGTCAAAATGAAAGTGAGAATTTTGCGGCAGATCTTTTAATATTCCGGTCACCATCAGATCGCCCACATCGGTGCTCATTATTTTTCCCATAGGGTCATCATTACCAAAGTATTTTCGGGCAGACGTTTCAGTAAGTAATACGCTATTGAGTTCTTTGAATGAAACTTTTGCATCGCCCTTTACAAAAGGAAAAGTAAATACATCAAAAAAGCTGCTGTCAACACGATAAACCCTTTCTTCAAAAAAGCGTTTGTCGGCATATTGAAATAAATACTTTCTTCCCCAGCCGGGAAAAACTCTTGTGACATGTTCTACCTCCGGAATATCCTTTTGCAGGAATACCGCCAAAGCGGGTGGTGTCGTGGCATCCGGCAACCGGGTACCATCTTCATTAACAAAATCTTTCACAATGCGAAACACTCGTTCGGGATTCTTATGAAACTTGTCGTAGCTAAGTTCATGATATACAAACAACGATATGATTGTAAAGCAGATCATTCCTACGGATAAACTGATGATCTTAATGAATGATGCTGATTTGTTGCGGACAAGATTTCGTAGGGCGACAAGAAAATAGTTTCGTATCATATAGGCTTAAGTTTATAGGTCTTATGCTATCAGCTGGGATTGATTACCATGCCAATTTTCAAGCCGAAGCGGCCGGGCCAAAACGGTCGTTTTGAATGGAGTTAAGTAAAATGACCGCACACTATCGAACGAAAGTGTTCAATAGTGGGATGAGTCATTACTGTTTCGGTAAACTTCTCTACTTAAATGGAAAAGGTATTATGGTTGGCTACGCCGGAAGATTAAACGGAGAGCTGATTTTCGCTGTGCTGGAAAATGTCAAGACGCGCAGACAGCCGAGATAAGCCTATGGAATATGAACGCCGTTTCAGATCATAGCAAAAATAGCTTGAGAAAATGAGAAACGGTTTTGTTGATCGAATGATTCAATAACTTTAAAGTTCAAGGATGGCTCCGGCCAGGAATTTGAGTTCAAGGTAGAGAGCATACAGCAAATGAAATTCATATTTGAGCAAATGCCCTGGCTAAAACAACCATTTGGTTATGTGCGAAGAAGGAATTAGATTTAATTCTTCTCAGTATTTGAGAGGGTCATAAAGCGAAGGTGTCAGACGGATGCTTTCGCTTTCCTATTAAAAATACTGCTCATTAGTTCTCCCCCGTTGGCCCAATTTTTTAACGGGGTTTCTTTCTCTTCCTGCTTTAAGAAAAACATTTCCAATGCCATAAAGTCCCCTACTTGTTATCACAGGGCTTTGAGAAGAAGATATGCAACCAGTAGGCGGAGATTTTTCCTTTAAATTTTTTTTATAGCTTTATGAAGCTTGCCAGGGATTCACAGAACGCTATGGCAAAATTCAATAATAATCCCTGAGCAAGCTTCTTGTTTGTGTAAACCAAATCAAACCTTAAATTTCTTCTTGGGCTGTTTCTTCTGCCCAATCAAATCCTCGTCAGGTTCTTCAACTGCGCTTTGCTTCTGGTCCTCTTTCGCCGCAGTCTTCTCCCTTCCATTATCTACTCTCGGCTCCTTCTTTTCATTCTCCTGATAAACCTTCTTTAGGTTTGAATCATACAAGTTCACCGACTTGAATTGAGGGTTCGCTTCAATGAACATCTTCT
>DASUGQ010000117.1:0-4427 GCA_036273935.1 Cyclobacteriaceae bacterium
CCCATAGGACAGATGAGGAAATGATCTTGCAGTGGAGGGAATACTTGTTTGATGTCGCTAACGATACGATCGATGTTGGCCACAACATTTTCGGGGAAGAGAATGCTCTTGAGTGTATTGGTTTTGATGCCTTCTTTTAAGGCCTCGACCTTAGCAGTACGATGAACGCCGAGTAAGCCACCCACTCCATTGAGTGTGAATCCTAAACCTAATTGGATAGGATTGAACTCAGCGGTAACGATGATGAGGAGAGAGAAACCTTTGGTACCATCAGGGAGTCGGGTGTTGATGATGCCGAATGCTTTTAAGGAGAAGAGGTCTTTGAACTCCAGCTCGAGAGCACCGAAGTATTCTTCTTTGTCGGGTTCGAAGTCCAGGATGCCACCACCTTTGATACCTCCAGCATCGACGGTAAGACCTACCCCAGTAGGTGGTTTGAAGTCTAATTGAGTAAAATTTGCTTCTCCATTTGATTTGCCGGGAAAAGAAATGCCAATATTATTGATCAATGCTTTCAATGGCCCCAGCGTGACCAGTATCGAGGCTGCAAAATAGGAGGTAATCTTTTCTTCGTCACTCTTTACACTCAGCTGCAAGTTGCAGATCTCCAGTGGTCCTAGCTGAATATGCGTGGGAATATCGATTTCAAGTCCTGAACTATTGGTAAAATAGAAACCGTTACTGTTTGAAAAACCAACGCCCATATCAAAACTGCTTTCAATGCCTTTGCCGAGAATTTTCGAAATAAACCCATCGGCTTCATCGAATCTGAGCACGATCAGTCCGCGCAGCAATTCCGCTTCAACAAAAATCCGCGCGTCCTCCTTTTTTTCAATCCCTACTGACAGATTAAAAGAGCCAAACTCAAGCCGGTTTCCATTGGAGACACCGATCTGAAATAATTTCTTATTCTTATCATCATCGACGGTGGTGAGCTTTGCGCGAAAATCAAATTGTACATTAGCCGCCATGGACTGCGGAGAATCGAACAGGTCGGTGACAAAACTGAATTCATTGTCCCCGTCTATTTTAACACCGAGGCCATTGGCAACACCGGTGAATTGAAGAACAAGTTTAAATTGATCATTGATTTCAATTTCCTTAGTGGTAGGGTCCAGCATCAATACCAGTGCAAGGGCATTAAATTTGTTGGCGGAGGTATCGATCAATGGGTAAATATCAAACGAAAGAATGTTGACGAGTGAAGGCACCAAAGGAAATCTTAGGATCTCCAAAGCCGGCAGGCCTTCCCAATTTTCTATATTTGGATCGTTGTTATTAATGAATTTTAAAATATCAATGTCGGCGCCTTCATAATGCGGGTAAACGCCGACTGAGAGACCAACTTCTTGGACCAACTGAAGTAACTTGTTGTAGAAATATTCGTCATTATTTCTTATGCTGTCTTTTAACAAATCCAAAGGCGATGTAATAAACGATCCCATTTTTTCCCAATGAAATATCCGTTCGATATGCGGCGAATGGAAAGGGTTGGAAACAGTATCGATTTCCGTAATTTCAATAACCCCAAATAGTTTAAGAACTGTATATGCCTTGTTGTGATATTTTTTTATGTAGACAATTGATAAAAGATCGTAGAGCTTCTTCGGTAATTTTTCAAGAATATCCGTTTGAGCAAGCAACTCGGATCCGGCCAGTTCAGATTCAAGAACAGAAGAGATATTTTTCAATTCATCGATCAGCGCAGTAACGCTTTCAACGCCCTCTTTTATTGTATTGATCAATACTTCGGGGTCTTCCAGGTCATCTTCGGATAGATCGCGCATAGTTTCAATCAATTCTTTGATCCCGTCTATCCTTGCGTCTAAACTTTCAAACACCCCAAACTCATCAGGTGGCAGATAGCCCAGTTCCCGTACCAGTAATTTTGCTTTTGACACATCGGATGCGGCAAGTATCACTGGTCGAAAAAACCGGAAAAAAAGTTCTGAAAATATGTGCAGATCCTTATTCATTAAGATTTTGTTGATCTCATGATCTTTTAGTCAATAAAAAATCTTCAAAAACAAATGCGTTATCATCTGGCAAAAAATGAAAGAGCGCGACAAGACCGCCAACGGCAGCGCCAGTGCCACCCGCTATCGCCATCCATTTATTGGATTCGCGTTTGACATCATCATCATTTATTACCGCCAGCGTGATCGCCGCTCCGAAAGCGCCAGCGAAAGCGCCCAGAATAGCGCCACCGATTGAACCGAGGATAACTTTGGAGACGGAACTGGGTGGCGGCTTCGTCACATCGGGGATAACTGTAATATCAATCCTGTTTACACGGTTCAGATCAGTCTTGGAGAAAGACGATAGCGCTATTTCCATTGTTTGGAGCAATATGGAATAGGTAAATTCTGGTTTAGTATTAATTTTTCGCGACTCGTCGAATGCCTGCAGTGCTTTTAATTCTACTGTATCGATATCGGCGCCGGTAATCACTTTCCCGATCGGAGTATTATTTTCAAAGCACTGAATAGTGAGATTTTTTTCCTCTATTCTTTCAGGCTTAGATGATAAAGAAAAACCTTTGGCAAAGCGAAAACTGAAATGCGTGAAGTTGGTCAAATTGATCCCCGTACCACTAATGGGAACTTTGATAATGGCATTGCCTTCGTTATTTTTTTCGATGTAATACGCCTCTATATCTTCCTGCTCAAACTTAAAGGAAGATGTTTTTAGTACCTTCTCCTGAGTGCCAGGTGAGTTAAGCAGGTTAAGTACCTGATCAAATTTCCACGCAATCTGAAAGTCGATGGCATTCGGCAGTTCGAGATCGAACTTTTTACGAATGATATCCAACAGTAGGGCTGGCTGATTCAGCAGGGTGGCGATAAAACAGGCGCCATATACTTTCTGTAAAATGGCTTGCTGTTTCTCGAATTTCAGCAGGTTTAATTTGACTTTGGGTTGCTCCAACGGATTTTTTTTCTTGTCTGCATTTTTTTCGATTTCATACCAAACGCTGTTAAATCTTTTATGGCTGGCCCCGTTGATTGCGATCATTATTTTAGGGCATTGAGGATATTCATAAATTCTTACGGGGTCAAGCGATACATCTTCATCGTGAGTGCCCACGCCCACGAGGAATAGGCTCTGGCCATTATTGATGACGTATCCATGTTTACTGGCATCGGTCTCATTTTTTGTAGCTGCTGGTTCAAGCGCAAAAATAATTTTGAGTGTATCCTGTTCTGGTTTGCTGAGCTGTTCCGTTAAAATCCTGATCCTTCTGTCTACTTCCGAGTTGATGGTGAATGTAGGTCCGTTGATGGTGCCGCTGCGATAAAAATATGCGGGTATCCTGCTCACCATGTCGGCGCCTCTTGAATGCCCCATGATGCCGAGCCTTGAAAAATCAATTTTATTCGTCAGAAGGTTTTTCAACGTTGTTAACAGGGGATCGGGTGAGCTTGTGTCAGCAAGCGCATCAGTGAGGTTGACTAAAGTGGACCCGTCAAAGAATTTGATCGGAAACTCATCACCTGACGTGGGAATGGTCAGTGGATCGTTGGTCAGGATCTTTAATAATTTCAGGTGGAGGAAAAACAATAGTATTCGCTGATTAACATCTATTGCAAGAATGTCAAAAGATTTTTCCTCGCTGCTTTCGATGCTATTGACAATATTCAGGTTCAATGAAAACGAAGCAATGCCCTTTTCAGCCAAATGATCCTGGAAGTCCGCATACCCGTTGAATGACATCACTTCATTGTCGTGGAATACAGTAAATTTCTTTTGCCCCTTCGTTACCACATTTCCGTTCCCATCAAAGACGGGTTTTACAGGTTCGTCTTTATCAAAATAGGCAAGCGCATTACCATGCCCGATCATTATCAGGGGCCATTTGTCGGTTGACGCTGTATCGGGAATAACCAGCATTCCACCCAGTGGCACCAGCAGATCGTTGTTATCGGCGTGTAATATATTCTCTGTTTTTAATGGATTGATCAACGTGGCAACCGCATCGTAATCCTCATAAAATTTGGAAGTAATCGGTACGCTGGTATTGGTGCTATCAAAAATATTTTGGGTCCCAGCATTTGTGGGGGCATAGAAATATTTGGTAAAAAATCTAATAGGAGTTGTGCTGAGCCGTGATATCATGATTCTTGCCATATATTTATCTTGGAGATTTCCGGTTACATGTAAAATTCATTTAATATCGACGCAATAATTATTTCAATTCAATTCATACTCTGACAAAACTTGAATTTCATCTTTCAACGTGGGCTGCCTTGCGATGAGTTGGTTGTACTGCTGCAAGGCTTCGGTGAAACTTGCCGCCACCAGCTCAGGGCTGTGAAGCTTCATGTCGCTGATGTTAGCAATGACATACTGCTCTTCTTTTACATTTATCTTATGAGGCGCATTCATCGATACGCGGTTGTTTTGATGTGATAACGATGACTGCGATA
>DASUGQ010000118.1:0-73517 GCA_036273935.1 Cyclobacteriaceae bacterium
TTTTTTGCTTCCCTTGTGGCTACCCATACGGTTACCGCATCTGCTTCCACCCGACGCAGAATGGGGCCGCAGATGATAAGGGGCCTGCTGTCTATCCTGTCTGCTAAAGAAGTAAATGCCATAACATGGTCAGTTAGTGAATGTGGTAAACCGGTTGATACGTTTGCAGCAAATTCAGACTACAACAACCCTCCTAATTTTTTTGTTGGCAAAAGGCTGCAGGGCTAACCGCCAAAAAGTGCGGGTGACATAACCAAGAAATTTAATCTTAATAACAGAACCGGGAATCATTAGGCCATGTTCGCTTCTGCCGTACAAAACCTGTTGACTCAAATAAAAAAGCCCACCACTGCCTCTTGACAAACCATATTTTCTAAGGTGTCAAAGAAAAAGTGTTGGGCTCACCGAATTCGAAATGAATATAGACAACGGTTATTTTGCCTCCAACTTATTTCTCGTGAATTTATTCAGGTAGCCGTTTCCAGGGGTGAGTTTAGCGAGAAGCGAATCCAACCTTAATCTCCATCTCAAGAGGCCAACTTTGACATCCTCTATAATTATTATTTCATTCTGGTTAAATTCTTGTCTTTATGACAAGATTTGTTGCCTACGCTATGGTGAGGTAACTGGAGATTCAGTAATGTAACTGCTGGCAAGATATTGAAAACCAGTAGGGTAGGCGTTGGGTTCATATACCTACTCATCATTGACTGCTTCTACCATATCAATCTAAATCCTGCGCCCGCTTTCCTTTTCACCCGCAAATTTTCAGATTTGAATTTCCTTTTACATACAACATTTAGCTATACTCAATACCCCTAACCATCTGCTGCCCTATGACGCTTTCAAACCTTGCAACACTTTTTCTACCGGTTAAAATGTACCACCAGAAAACATGCTTTCAAAAATTATATTCGAAGTGGGTTTCTTAACCATGAAAAAACATCAGAATAATACTTTGACATTTAAATAACAACAATATTTACTAATATAACGTAATGACTATTTCCCGATGCAAAATGTGCTCGAAACAGATGTCAATACGTTAGGTGGGTCGTGCAACAAACTACCATCAAGAATTACCGAAGTATCAGTAACAAAATCTAAAAAAACCTAAAGAGATTTTTAGGTGTTTGCCCTTGGACAAAGGTAGATAAAGTCTAGTAGGTCGACAAGAAAAAGTTTTCAGCTTCGAGAAGCGTAGTAAATAATAGTAACGCCAACAAGAACTACTGTCGCTCCAATGATGTCGTATCTGTCACGAACAAAGTTGTCGACGTAGTAATAAATGTCTTTCCGTTGAATCAGCAATCGTTAAAACATCTAAGAGTGCCGAGCGTAGTTGATGATAGGACGGGTAATCAGGTCGCTGAGATTCAAGGATTTTTTTAGGTCTTTATCACGAAATGTGGCGTTCAAAAGTGAAATCTGCAAGGTGTCAACTTGCGTTTGCGCATAAATCCTTTGCATGGTTTCAGGTGGAACTCGTCCATGTTTTAGATGACGGACCAATGACAAGAAGGCGTCTGTTAAAGTAAATCAAGTCTACGAATGCGGAAGTCTTCTGAATAAGAGGATGTAGGATCCATTAGCGTTTCAAGCTCACTTAAATGATAATCCTGTGGGGAGCAGTCCATATGTTCGCAAGAACCCTATGAAGAGCAACATTGAATCTAGGAGATCTATTTTATGTTTGTCATTTGATCATGCTGGTAAATACTGGCGGGATTGATAAAACGTCTTTACTGTAGGAGCAGCAAAAAGACCAGTAAAGCTTTCGTTAGCGGTATCAATGCGTACAATACTGATGGAATCGTAGCTTGATATTACGTCAGCGGAGTTTGTACTATGACTTAAAGGATAACAACTCGATAAAACAATAATCCCTATGTTGAAAAGGTAAAAGCCATTAACCTTCGTTTTGTAAACGCTAATGCCTCCTCTTAATCATACCGATTTCTTTACAAGAATTCACGGGAGCAGTTTTTAGATGAGTTTACAAATCTAGTTATCGGGAATCATGATCATGCTCATCTGCTGATCAAGGGGGACTTAAAGATGCAATGTTGGTGGACGCTACTGCCAGTGCGAATCAATCGATATCCCGGAAAGTTTCGAATTTCGTAAATGTAATTCCTGATTATGCAAGGGTATGTTGATTTGATTTTGTTTTGAAATGAAATAAATGACTTACATGAAGAAACGGCCCCCGTCTTACAGTTCTCCTGAAGCTGTGTTTGATTTCACCGCGTAATCCTTCGGATGACATTGATACATATCGTTGAATGATTTGTAGAAGTATGACCTGCTGTTGAATCCGGTTTCATAGATGACTTCGGTCACACTCATGTTTGAGTTATGCAGCAAGTCAGCAGCTTTCTTCAAACGATATTGTTTGATCAGACCATGAGGAGTAAGTCCAGTGATTGTTTTTACTTTTTTGTACAGAGATGCTTTGCTCATTCCCACTTCATCTGCGATGGTGTCGGCATTAAATTCCGGCTCAGCTAAATGGAGTTGGATACAGTTTGTAATTTTCATGAAGAACTCGTCGTCGCGTTCGCCGATTCCCGGGGACAATTGAGTCAATTCAATATCACCAAAATTTTTAAACTTCTTTCGGATGAGTTCCATTCGTTCGATGAGTTTCTCGATGCGAATAAACAAATGTTCCGGGTGGAAAGGCTTCGGAATGTATGAGTCGGCACCGACCTCTAAACCTTCGATCCGATTTTCAATTTCGCTCTTAGCTGTGAGTAGGATCACAGGAATATGACTTGTTTGGATGTTGTGTTTGATTGTCCGGCATAGGGTCAAGCCATCCATATCGGGCATAAGCACGTCGCTGATCACCAGGTCAATCCGTTCTGCCTCGAGAATTTCCAACGCTTGTGTTCCGTTTGATGCTTTATGCACTTTATATTTGTCGGACAGCAAGCCCTCCAGCAAGGAAATAATGCTTGCATGATCATCGACCACGAGCAGCGAATACGCGTGTTCATGGCTGTGATGATTTTCCTGACCCGGTTTAGGGATGTAGTGGTCGCTTTCGAATTCGAGCGAGATCTTCTCTGCTAGCTGCGTGGAGGAAACGATCATTGGGCTTTCTTCCGAAAGATCTGCATAGCTCTCCCTGGAGATTGGAATCCGAACTGTAAATGTGCTGCCTTTACCAACAACGCTTTCGACATTAATGGTTCCGCGATGAATTTGCACCAGACTCTTTGTCAGCGAGAGTCCTATACCAGTACTTTTTTCGATACCGTCTGCACTTAACGATGCCGTTGGATTATGGTAGAAGCTTTCAAAGATCTTGTTTTTGTTGTCTTCGGAAATTCCAATTCCTTCATCACTTACGATAAAAATCGCATCCGTACCAAGGTGTCTGATCGTAACACGCACCATTCCTCCATGCGAATTGTACTTGATGCCATTTGAAATAAGGTTGATCAGGATTTTCTCAATCTTTTTGTGGTCAACATTTGCCATTAGTGAATCCGGCTCGGGATAGAATTCGACATGTACATCGCGCTCGGCCGCGTGTACCTGGAAGGTTTCAACAATCTCCTGTGTAAACAGAATAAGATCTATCACGGAAATAGTGAGTGTGTCTTTGCCGTTTTCAATCTTTCGGAATTGAATCAATTCATCAATAAGTTTCTGTAGCCTCAATGAATTGCTGTAAATGGTCTTCAACTGACGTTGGTCAGTAGGATCGTTACTCTTATTTAACAACGACACCGCCGGCCCGAGTATTAATGTCAAGGGTGTGCGAAACTCATGCGCAATGTTTGTGAAGAATTGAAGCTTGTAGTCGTTGAGTTCCTTTAGTTGCTGTGCCTTAAACCTATCAATGGCCAGGGCTTTCTTTTCTCGGGCACGCGACCTGATGTAAAGAATGATCCCTATTTGCAGGCCAATAGCCATAAGGATATAGAGCGTATAGGCCCATCCCGTTTTCCAGAATGGAGGTGTAATCGTCAGTCGAATAATTTTCGGTTCAACACCCCAGTCTCCGTTTTCATTTTTATAGTTGATGTTCAGCTTATAATCGCCGGGTGGAATGTTAGTCAGGGTGATTACCTGCTGTTGGTGAATGTTGTTCCAATCCTTGTCAAAGTTCTCAAGGAAATAGGCGTACTCACTCTTTCGTTGACTCCAGTAATCAAGTGTTGTGAAGAACAGGCTGATGAAATTCTGATCATGCTTAAGCGTAATATGATCCGTAGCATCAATATTTCTATCTAGAATTTTTGTATCATCGCCAGGTTCTATGCTTGCATTCCGAACCTGAAAATCTGTAACAGTAAGTTTTGGAAAATAACCTTCTGTTTGCAGCTTTTCGGGATACACAATGTCAAGGCCATCTACTCCGCCAAAAAACAATTTGTTTGAATAAGATGACTTGAAAGTCGCTCCATCCGTGAATTCATTATTCCGCAGACCGTCATTAGTATCGAAACTCTTGAATGAATTTTTCTTACGGTCATACATCACGAGCCCAAGGTTTGTGGACAACCAAATGTTTTTATTATGGTCTTCCTGAATTCCATGTATGGTGTTATTCGGGAGGCCTTCTCGTTCGGTGAAGTGTTGAATGCGATAGGGTTTGTTCTTTAAGAAGATCCGGTCTAATCCGCCGCTTGAACCTACCCATAGTTCTTCCTGGTTGTCGATATACAAGCTCAGTACGTCGTTATTAATAAGACTTGTTTTTTCATTGACAGCAGCCTGAATATTTACTTCGATCTGTTTGGTGAGCGTGTTGTATTTGTATACGCCAGCACCGCGGGTTGAAAACCACAACAGGTTTGGTTTTTCTTCAATAATACTGTAAACAATATCGCTGCGGATCGATGTGCTAGCATTTTTTATTTTGTGAGAGATCTGATCGAACTCCAAAAGTCTGTATCTGCGACCTGCTTTCGCTACTTTCATATGGATAACACCATATCCACTTGTCCCCAGCCAGATATCGCCGAATGCGTCAACGCAAATAGAATAGATATTCGCAAATGTTACTCCAGGAGGATTTTCAAAATCTCTTGGGAAATGATAGATTCTTCCGCTCGCCGACTCCACCATGTCGACGCCCTCGCCGTCAGCGCCGACCCAGATGTTACCTTTCAGATCTTTTTTGATAGACAGTACGGCATCATTGCTCAAACCATTTCTGGAATTTAGTATGCGCGTTTGTTTTTTTACGGGATCGATGATGTTCAATCCACCGCCACGTGTTCCAATGAACAATGTTCCATCCTCGTCTTCGTAAATGGAACGTACTATACTGTGCGAGATTTGTCCTGCGTCGGATGGTCCTTCCGCTATTGAATAAAATGTTTTAGGGCGTGTCAGGAATTTGTATACGCCATCTCCATCGGTTCCTACCCACACAATATCCTGTTTTGTTTCCTGGATGCTGAGAATTTTTATTCTCGATCTCGATAATGACGGAAAGTACGAGTTCATCGACAATAAAGAAAAGGAATCACCTTCTGGTACGATTTTCATAATGTCACCCGATTCGGATCCGAGCCAGGCATATGTCCCCGAAAGGCTCTCTGAAAGAGAAGAAACAATTTTGTCGCCGAGTTTTAAGACTGCCGGTGCTTTCTCAGCATCAGATACGTCATATAGAAGGAGTTCTTTTTTTTCGTTCGCAATGGCCAGATACGTTTTTGAACCAAGTTTAAGGAAACGATGAAAACGCAGCGCGTCATTATCGACGAGCTTTTTATTAAACACGACGCGATTGTCAACCGCGCATACCAATCTGCCATCGCTTCCGAGCAGATAGAGGAATCCGTTTTGTTCACTTAAGTCCGCGACAGAAGTAAACCATTCAGAGCCCAGCCCCTTAAATTCAACCGGCACAAACTGGTCATTGTTTGCGGAATACCGGCTTATACCTTTTCCAATAAGACTTGTCCAGATCTGCCCATCGGGACCAATGCACGCACGGATATTATTTTCAAGAAGTGGTATGTCGGGAATACTGTCGAGATAAGCGTGAAAATAATTCTTGATTCTGTCATAACGGTTAATACCAATGTGTGTCACCACCCAGAGATCCCCTTGTTTATCCTCCAAAAAATTCCGGACCACGTTGTTGCTGATAGTTCCCTTTTGAAAGGGATCAGGCTTATACAATTTAATAGTGTTGCCGTCATATCTGTTCAATCCATCCCAGGTGCCGAGCCAGACATAATCATATTTGTCCATGTACACAGACGTGATGGCGCTGTTCGAAAGCTTTGCTGCCTTGTCCACATGCTGAAAGGGCCATGGCGAGATGCTATCACCCGGCGAAAGGTTACCAAACAACGATATGACTAGAGCGAAGCAGGTCATAGAATCTACTATGCAAACGTAACCAATCCTAATTTATGAAACTTATTTAGTTTGTCCACTCTATGCTAATGTGTCTACCCAGTTCTTAAAACCACAAAAAAATATAACCATCAGTACAAATTAGAGTCCCTGCCGGACAGCTAAACATGATCAAGTAGTGAAATTGCATTTTGCAATCGAATGTTTAACAGCGCTATGCAAAAAATCACGACCACGGACCTTACGAAACGCTTTTTGAAGAATCCGATCCTTCGGCCGGCAGATCTGAGGCCAAGCAGGGAGGATATGAACATAGAGTGTCTCCTAAATCCCGGTGTTTTTACTTTTGATGATAAGATCTGGCTATTGATCCGTGTAGCTGAACGCCCGCGACAAAAGCCCGGATATCTAAGTACTCCACTATATAACGAGTCTGGCCAAATTGAAATTCTGCATTTTGACAAAAACGACCCGGCCCTTGACCTCACAGATCCGCGAATAATAAATTATAAAGGGCAGGATTACCTCACGACGCTTTCACATTTGCGACTCGTGTGCAGTGACGATGGAATAACCTTTCACGAACCCGCAGGATTCAACCCGATTTATGGATCGGATCCGCTTGAGGCTTATGGAATTGAGGATTGTCGCGTGGTCGAAATAGACCACCTATATAACCTGACATACACCATGGTCTCTGCAAATGGTGTAGGCGTCGGCCTGCAGCAAACACGCGACTGGAAAACTTTCACGCACCGCGGAATGATTTTCCCACCGCATAATAAAGACTGTGCAATCTTTGAAGGAAAGGTGGACGATTATTATTACGCACTTCATCGTCCTAGTAGTCCTTACCTCGGAGGTAATTACATCTGGCTTTCAGAATCACCTGATCTTATTCACTGGGGGAATCACAAATGTATTGCTAGGACGAGAGAGGGCATGTGGGACAGTGCACGCGTTGGAGCTGGTGCAGCACCGATCCGGACTTCCGAAGGATGGCTCGCCATTTATCATGGTGCAGATGCAAACCATCGCTATTGCCTCGGAGCACTCCTGCTCGATTTGAAGAATCCATCCAGGGTTATTGCGCGCAGCAACGATCCAATCATGGAACCATCCGCGGAGTATGAGTTGAGAGGCTTCTTCGGAAATGTGGTTTTTACAAATGGTCACATTGTGCAGGGTGACAAGACCTTGCTGTATTACGGAGCTAGCGACGAAGTAATCTGCGGAGCGGAATTATCACTCGAAAAAATATTAAGTACCCTTAGTTAAGTCAGATTTATTACAAATTATAAAAAATGGCAATAGCATTAACATCGATCTTAAGAAAACCGCTGGCGGAGTATGACTTCTTCCTGACCATGCCACGCGACACGCGGGTTCTGCTTGTAACCAACATGATCTACGCTTTTGTGTTGCCGGTAATCGAAATCTTCGTAGGTGCTTATATCATGCGAACGTCAAATGATCCGGCAATAGTAGCATTATATCAACTCACTGTCTATACGGGAATACCACTTACGTTTTTAATTAACGGGTTCCTGCTTAATTATATCAAGATATCGCGGCTCTACAGTTTTGGGATGTTACTAAGCGGTCTCTCCATGCTGATTATGATGAGTCTTGAAAATTTATCCGTAGTAGGAGTTGGTATTGCAGGCATATTGATGGGTGGTTCATTCGGATTTTTCTGGGCGAACCGAGACGTGCTTGCACTAAACACAACTTCAGACGCTAACCGTAATTATTACTACGGGCTTGAGACGTTCTTCTATACTATGACATTCATTATCGTTCCTGTTATTATCGGAACTTTCATTGCCGAAGCAGACAAGGCGGATTGGTTTGGTGGAAACATTAACGTTGCCTATAAAATCGTTACGGGAATTGTTTTCCTCCTTACGATTCTCTCCAGTATTGTTGTTCACAAAGGACATTTTCGTAATCCGGCAAGTAAGAAATTTTTATACTTGAAATTCCATTCGCTTTGGAAAAAAATGCTTGGCTTGGCATGTCTGAAGGGAATAACACAAGGCTACCTGGTCACCGCTCCTGCAATTCTCATCATGCGGATGGTGGGCAACGAAGGCGCGCTTGGGTTGGCGCAAGGTATAAGCGGTGTTGCTACTGCTATTATGCTTTACGTTCTGGGAAGGACAACCAAACCCGAACATCGCATATACGTCTTCGCCACCGGGCTTTCGATATTTTTGATCGGTTCCCTTTCCAACGCGATTTTATTTTCTGCGCTAGGCGTACTTCTCTTCGTGTTGAGTAAAGTGCTTTTTCAGCCGTTGCATGACATCGCATACTTTCCGATTCAAATGCGTGTAATCGATGTGGTTTCAAAAATCGAGCAACGAAATGAGTTCACATACATTTTTAACCATGAGTTTGGATTGTATGTGGGCAGGTTCTTTGGACTTGGACTTTTTATTGTTCTGGCAACCTACGTTTCCGAAGAGTTCGCCCTGAAGTACTCGCTCGTTGTGATTGCCGTGTTGCAAATGGCTTCAATCCCGGTTGCGCGCCATATCGTTTCCGTCGCGAATAAACTTGATCCTCGATGAAAACCCTTTTTTCCATATTGTTGTTGATCGTTGTGTTCTCATCGTGTGAACGCAAGGAGAAAGTGCAGCAAATCATAATTGACCGGATTGCAAAGATGCCGGATCATCCTTCTCCTTATAAGATGACTGACTGGTATGAGAAGGCTCATCACTTTGATCAGTATGTTTTTAATCCGGAGTTGAAAGGAGATTTTTTTCCTTTGATCTGGATTGATAGTGCGAAACGCAATTTCAAACAGAACACCTTGGGCATGTACACCGTGATCGGTGACGTCCGTCAGGGGCCAAAGGGAAGCCCTGAATTTCATGAAGCAATATGTGCAATGGGTTCGATCATGAGCGCGGGGCTTGTGGGCATAGATAAAACCAATCAAAATGGCGTGAACTATGTTCTGATGCTGCAGAACTATTTCAATTCTGAAAGCGGATGGAACATCATGATGAACAACACCAATCCGAAAGTTGCAATGCTTGGAGGTGGGTATGGCCGCGACTGGTGGTATGATGTTTTTCCGAATGTACTGTACTATGCAATCTGCGATTTAAACCGGAGAGTTCCACGTGCAGATAGTCTTCAGCGGATCATTGCTGAACAATTTTACAAAGCAGATTCAGTGCTTCACGGTAATTATGACTATTCCTATTTTGACTACAGCAAATTGCAGGGAATGTCGAATCAGATCCCTCATCAACAGGATGTTGCTGCCGGTCATGCATATGTGATGTTATGCGCTTACGAAAAATTTGGCGATGAGCGTTACCTGAAGGGCGCGAAATCAGCAATGGACGCTTTTGTGAATCAAAAAGAAAGCAGGTTCTATGAAGTGCTTATGCCATTCGGTGCGTTGGTAGCATCGAGGCTAAACGCTGAGCATGGAACGCACTACGATGTTAAAAAAATTCTGGACTGGACATTTGAAGGCTGCAAAGCCAAGGACGGACGCACCGGTTGGGGTGTGATCGCTGAACGCTGGGGCGACTACGATGTGTACGGTTTGCAGGGAAGCATCACGGATGGCGGAGGATATGCATTCCTCATGAACTCATTTGACCTAGCCTGGCCGTTAGTTCCAATGGCCAAATACGACACACGTTTTGCAAATGCAGTTGGAAAATGGATGCTCAATCTGACAAACGCTGCACGGCTCTTCTACCCATACGAAATCGATGACCAGCATCAATGGCTTGCATCTAAAAAGGATATCACCAAAAATGTTATAGCATACGAAGGAATTCGAAAGGCGGATGATTACCTGCGTGATGATCTGAAAGGCGTGACACCGGTTGCCATAGGTGATGGCCCTAAATGGACCAAAGGACAACCGGATATTTCGATGTTCAGTCTCTACAGTTCGGCTCAGGTTGGAATACTGGGTTCTATTGTCAGAACGACAAATGTTGACCAGATTCTTCAACTCAACTGCAATGCGACTGATTTCTATGGTGCCAACGCTTTCCCGACATACTTGTATTACAATCCTTACGATTCAGCGAAGAGCGTTTGTTTCAATAAACCAGATAAAAATGATGTTGACTTGTACGATGCGATCACACAGGAAGCTCTGGTTCGTCATGCGGGAGAGGAGAGTTGTTTCGACATACCAGGCAAATCATCGAGGGTGCTCGTTGTAGTACCTGCTGATATGGATATCGATAAAAACGGTGGCAAATATTTGCTTAATGATAAAGAAGTAGCCTACAGACAATCTGATGAACGTTAAACCCCAAATCTGTGAAAAAACTATTACTATGCATTTCAATTCTTTTGCTCACGTGCTCGTTGGGTGCCGTGGCTCAAGGAGTCATTAAAGGTTCCGTCAAAAGCACAACAGGTGACGGACTGGTGGGTGCAAGTGTGTTGCTCAAGGGCACTGCGCAAGGTACCGTAGTGGATATCGACGGAAATTTCCAGCTGCAGGTGGATGCAAGCGCGAAAAGTTCCTCCCTGGTCATTTCTTTTATTGGCTATGTTACTCAAGAAATTCCGATCGGTGAACGGACACAGTTTGATGTTGTCCTCGAGGAGGACTTAACAACTCTGGGCGAGGTGGTTGTCACCGGGTATACGGCACAGAGCAAGGAGAAAATTACTGGTGCGATCGCCGCTGTTCCGGAAGAATTGCT
Source organism: Cyclobacteriaceae bacterium (assembly GCA_036273935.1). Classification (GTDB taxonomy): domain Bacteria; phylum Bacteroidota; class Bacteroidia; order Cytophagales; family Cyclobacteriaceae; genus ZC4RG29. Next base: position 11,031 of record DASUGQ010000118.1, read on the forward strand.
GACAAAACTTCCGGTTCCAGGTATAGACCAGGCGTTGCAAGGCCGCGCTCCCGGAGTAGTGGTGTCTCAGAATACGGGTGCTCCGGGTGAAGGTGTTTCCGTACGAATCCGCGGTGTAGGATCGATCAACAGTGGTAATAATCCACTTTACATCATTGATGGTATTCCAACACTGGATATGACCGGTTTTTCAACCAATGACATTGAGAACATTAGCGTACTTAAAGATGCGAGCGCGTCTGCCGTCTACGGTGCACGTGCTGCAAATGGCGTGGTTATTATTACTACCAAGAAAGGGCTCTCAACGGAACCACGCATTCAGGTTAATACGCAGTTCGGTGTGCAGCAAGCAAGTCGTCTTATTAAAATGACCGATGCAACGGAGTATGCAACTATCTATAATGAGGCTGCAAACAACGATAATGCAGGAAAGACTAATCCATTATTTTTCCGCAAGCTTATTACAGAAGATATTTTGGCCGCGTCTGACAACGTCGATTACATTGATGCCATCATGCACGACGGTTTGCTCCAGTCTCACAATATTTCAATTTCAGGAGGCAATGAAAAAACACAGTATTTCATTTCCGCCAACTACTTCGACCAGGAAGGTATAATAAAAAGCAGCGACTATAATCGGGTGAGTGGAAGAATGAACATCAGCTCTCAGGTGAAAGACTGGCTGCGCACAGGGGTTAATCTGAATATCGCGCAGTCAACCATGAACATCATTGGAAGCTCTGGTGATGGTGCTGGTGGTAACGGGGGCAGCGTTATTCGGTATGCATTTTTCCGGACACCGAACATCCCCATCTATGATGCGAACGGTGAATTCACTGATAAACCAGAACGCTTCGATCTTTTTGGTGATGGCTACAGTCCGGTAGGTATGTTGGCGTATAATAACAACAAACGCCTTGGTAATCAGGTCTTCGGTAAGTTCTTTATTGATCTTACCCCAATCAAAGACTTCAAGTTCACGTCTAACTTTGGTATTGATATCAATCACCAGAATCAGCGGCGGTTTGATCGTAACTGGGGCACCGAAAATCGGATCAATAATCCTAATCAACTCTCCGTATGGGAGAACACCAATCAGGCATACACGTTTTCCAACTTTGCAACTTATGAGAAAGACTTCGGAGTAAACCACTTCACCTTCCTCCTGGGTACAGAAGCGATTCAGGTGAAGTATTATGAAGTATTTGCGAATGAAAGAAGTTTCCCCGATCAGGATCCGAACCTTGTTTATCTCGGGAATGGATTGGGACTTCGCAATAATCAGGAAAGCAAAGGCGGCAATACATTACTGTCATTCTTTGGTAAGATAGACTACGACTTTAATGGAAAGTATGTTGCCTCTGTCACCGGAAGACGGGATGGATCTTCGCGCTTCGGTCCTGAGAACCGATGGGGAAATTTTTATGCAGGGTCCGTTGGTTGGAGAGTCGACCGCGAGGATTTTTTGATGGAGAGTAAAGTTATCGACAAATTGTTTTTGCGAGTCGCTTATGGTTCGATCGGTAATCAGGAAATCCAGAGTTACGCATATACCGATAAAATCAGTTCTGGCTACAATTATCCATTTGGAAATACTAAGGCATCAGGTTACGCAGTATCAGACCTTGGCAACTCGAGGATCAAATGGGAGACCAGTAATCAATTGAATGCCGGTGTCGATGTTCAGGTACTGAATGGAAGCCTTTCTGTCACTTTGGATTATTTCAATAAGATTACCGACGACTTACTGATCAAACAACCCATTGCAAGTTCGGCAGGAAAAGCTGAGTGGCCATGGGTAAACAATGGGAAAATTTTGAATAGTGGATTTGAAGCTGCAATAACCTATGCAAATCACATTGGTGATTTTAAATACAATATTAACCTCAATGGAGCTACGCTGCACAATGAAGTGCTTGAAGTTGATGCTCCAATTCCGGGCGGTGCCATTGGTTCAGATAAGATCACAATGACCGAGAAAGGGTATCCAATCGGATCATTTTACCTCTACGAAATGGAAGGCATATTTCAGGATGATGCACAAATATTCACACACGCCACTCAGGGAAAGCAAGGAAGCATCAAACCCGGCGATGTGATGTTTAAGGATCAGAATGGTGATTACAACATCGACGGCAGTGACCGCACACATGTGGGAAGCCCGATTCCCAAGTTCACGACCGGCCTAAACGTTTCTATGGCTTACAAGAATTTTGACCTGTCACTTTTCTTCCAGGGAGCGTATGGTCAAAAAATATTTTCAGTATTGAATCGTGACATCGAAGGATTTTACCGGGCATTCAATGTAACGCAACGGTATTATGACAATCGCTGGACTGGTCCAGGTACGTCGAACACCTATCCGCGCGCATCATGGGATGCCTCCGGGAACAACACCAAGTACTCTACTCGCTTTTTGGAAGATGGTAGTTACACACGCCTCAAGAACGTGCAATTAGGTTGCACATTACCCAAGGATTTAATTACCAGACTTCACTTGGTCTCTTTCAGAATTTACATCTCTGGTACGAACCTGTTAACATTCACACAGTACTCCGGCATGGATCCGGAAATGACGACTAGTGACAACGCGAAGACTGAAGGCGACCGCGCCTCAGGAATGGATTGGGGAACATATCCATCTGCAAAGTCCTATAACATAGGGGTTAACCTCACTTTCTAACATTGATGAACATGAAAAATATATATACAATTCTTCTTTCCATATCATTGGTTGTTGTAAATGGTTGCTCTGACTTCCTTGAAGAGGACCTGATTGGAAAATATTCAAATTCGACATTCTACAAAACAGAAGCGCACGCACTCCTGGCCCTGACTGCCATTTATAACAATGTCGCCTTTGTAAACACTGATAACTGTCTTTGGGTTTTTGGTGATGTTGTCTCGGACGACGCCGTAAAAGGAGGTTCACCTGGTGATCAGAACGACATTCAATTCCTGGATGAATTTAATTACTCACGAAATAATGGCTTCCTTGAAAAATACTGGAAACATTACTACGAGGGTATCTCACGTGCTAACTATCTGCTTTACTATGGTCCAGATATCGTCATGGACGAAAATCTCAAGAGCCGCATTCTTGGCGAAGCAAAATTCCTGCGTGCGTACCAGTACTTCATTCTGGTTAATACATTTGGAGAAATACCGTTGAAAACCAATCCACCATTAAATTCCGACGAGATCAATAAACCAGTCTCTTCAGTTTCCGCGATTTATGATCAGATTGAGAAAGACCTCGAAGAAGCTGCCTCAGTTCTAAGTGTGTCTTACACGGGGTCGGACGTTGGTCGCGCTACAAAAGGTGCTGCTTATGGACTACTTGCAAAAGCACATTTGTATCAGGAAGAATGGGATCAGACATTAAGTGCAATTGAATCACTTGAATCTCTGGGCATCTATTCACTTGTGCCCGTCTATAAAAACAACTTTATAGATTCGACCCAGAACAACGGTGAATCAATATTTGAAATACAACACCTGAGTGGTCAATCACCAAAGCTTGGCAGTCATTTGAATCAATGGCTTGGACCATTCAAATACAACGGGTACGGATTCGACGCGCCACTCCAGGACTTCGTTGATGAGTTTGAAACGACAGATGGTAGTGTAGTTGATCCACGCTTGGACTACACAGTCGGAAGAGCCGGTCAACCCTGGATTGATGGAACGCCATTCGATCCAAACCAGTCATCTACTGGATTTCTCCAACGTAAACATGAGCAGCCGAAAAATGAAGAACCAGTCATTGGTGATGCAAGTCTCAACTATGTGTACATGCGATATGCCGACATATTGCTGATGAAAGCGGAAGCGCTGAATGAAAGTGGCAACACAGCAGCAGCATTGGAGCCGCTTAACGCAGTACGCAAGCGGGCACGCGAAAGTTACTTAAACGATGTTGATCTGCCTGGATATGGAGTAGTGCCTGATGGCCTACTGCCTGATGTTACAGGAACGCAATCTGATGTTCGTGATGCGATCCGCCATGAACGCAGAGTGGAACTCGGTTTTGAATTCCACCGGTTCTTTGATTTGATGCGCTATGGTAAGGCGTATGCAGAAGATGCATTGAAGGACACCGGGTTTAGTTATGATGAAAATCGCTACTTCCTGATTCCTCAATCTGAACTGGATACAAATCCATCTATATGACTAAAATGAACTATAAAAAATGAATAATTAATTAACCTTTAACTTTTATTTCTATGAAAAAGCGAATTCCGAAATTGACTCTTACACTCTTGCTAATGGTCGCACTGGCAGGATTAGTAAATCTGAGCTCTTGCTCCGACGACGAAAAAACACCACCCGCTGACAAAACTGCTCTTACTTCTACGATAGATGACGCAGATGAACTTCTTGCCAATACAGTAGAAGGAACCAACGACGGTGAATATCCCGCTGCTGCAAGAGCTGCGTTACAATCAGCGATTGATGCCGCCGAAGCAGTTGAAGCAAATACTGCTGCTACCCAGGCGCAAGTCGATGCGGCGAAAAATTCACTTGAAGCTGCGATCGATACTTATGAAGCCGCGGTAATCACTCCAATTGCTGAAGCTGATCTCATTTTCCATTACAAGTTTGATGAAGGTACTGGTACGACAATTACCGACCAGTCTGCCAATGCATTGGTCGGAACATTTAAGACTGGTCACGCTGACTGGGGTGCCGGCTACCCTGAGTGGAGTGCGGACAGAAACGGTGATGCCAACAAGGCTATCCACTTCGACGAAGGTGCTAACATCGAAATTCCTTATAACACCAAGCTCAACCCTGAGCAAATGACCATCTCGCTTTGGATAAACGCTGATGAAATTCGCGAGAACAATCGCTTCCTCGGGTTGCAGTCATGGATAGCTTACAAATTCCAACTGCAAAGCACTAACAGACCGTTCTTCACTGTTCACAGTAGCGACGATGCGTATTTCGATCGCGACGCAGAAATTGGCCTTCCTATTAATGAGTGGCACCACATCGCTGTTACATTTGGCGGTGGAAACATGGTCTTCTACATTGACGGCGAAGTTGCTAAAACATGGGATAACACTCCTGGCACAGCAATGTCGATCTCAGGTGCTCCATACAACCTGGTGATTGGACAAGACTTCCCTACCGATCAGTACGCACCGACACCCGACAACTTTGATACTGATCACAAAATTCCTTTGGCATGGGGAGGATATTTCCATGGATACCTGGACGAATTCCGCATGTACAAAGCTGTACTTAGCGATTCTCAGATTCAAAGCATTTACGATCGGGAAAAGCCGCAATAACCTGGCCTGGTTTAGTAGGGGAATGGGTGTAGCGATGCATCCATTCTCTTTTTTATTCAATATTTTTTTATTCCTGCCGGTCATGAGATACGCCTACCTCGCTTTATTTTTTTTCTTTTTTATAGTTGATGCGAATTCGCAAATTCATCAGATTGATATTCCCCGCGTTGAACAGATGCCAGATGCTCCATCGCCATATGTCATGCGTGATTGGAAATCGGTAGCTACGCAGTACGACGCGCTCGTGTTCGATCAGGCGCTCACCGGAACACACCTTCCACTGATCTCATTGAAGTCATCTGGAAAAAACTATCCCGACCTTAAACCTATTCAGCTCGATACCTATGTCGGCACAATCAGTGAAACCCAAGCAGAAGCAATCAATATTATTCCTGCAATTGTGAGTGCTTCCTTGATGGGCGTTGACAAAACCAATCAGAATGGAATGAACTGGGTGGAGAAGATCAAAGATTTTTACAATTCTGCTAATGGCCAGAACGTTTACCTGAATGGCACGAGCAGCACCAGCGGTAATGACTGGTGGTATGACACAATGCCCAATGTTTTCTTTTACCAGGCTTTCACATTTTATCCGGAGATTCCGGATTTTGAGGATCAATTCATTTCAGTTGCAGACCGGTGGTTGGAAGCCGTGTATGCAATGGGCGGTAAAACAACTCCCTGGAGCACACCTTTCATGAACTATCGCGGCTGGTATCTGTCCAGCATGACCGGAAACGCCACGAGTGTTAAGGAGCCGGAAGCCGCCGGATCAATTGCGTGGATACTATATCAAGCGTATAGCCATACCAGTGACCGGAAATACCTCGAGGGCGCGCAACTGTGCATTGATTATCTTTCGGGACTTAATTCAAACCCTGCTTATGAATTACAGCTTCCGTATGGAACACTGACCGCAGCAAAACTGAATGCGACGCTTGGTGCGAATTACGACATTGAAAAAATATTAAACTGGAGCTTCAACCGTGGTGACCTCCGCGGTTGGGGAACAATTGTCGGGTCGTGGGACGGCAAAGATGTAAGTGGGTTAGTGGGAGAGGCCAACGATGCCGGAAATGATTATGCATTCATGATGAATGGATATCAACAGGTGGCAGCACTTGCACCGGTTGCAAAATATGATAAACGATTTGCCCGCGCGCTCGCAAAGTGGATACTGAACGTAGCAAATGCGAGCCGGCTGTATTATCCCCAATACCTGGAAAGCGCCAAACAAGATGATTACAACTGGAGCACTCAATATGATCCGGGATCGGTGATTGGCTATGAGGCTTTAAAGGAAAATCTCGATGGAAAGGCGCTGTACGGAACAGGCGATGCAAAGCGCAACGGATGGGCAGCTACTAATCTCGCTTTGTATGGTTCTTCTCACGTCGGCTATCTGGCAGCGGTGGTGGAACCGACAATCGTGGAAAAGATTTTAAAGCTTGACCTTAATAGAACAGATTTCTTTGCTGAAAACAGCTTCCCAACTTTTTTGCTGTACAATCCTTATGAGGAAACAAAGATGGTGATGCTTAACGAGGGTGCCGGCTCTTATAGGATCTATGACGCAATATCAGAAACGGTCCTTGCGGAAAATGTGTCTGGTGATATTGCGCTTAATATTAACCCGGATGAAGTGATCATGTTAACATTTCTTCCTGCAGGATCAACAATTACGGTCAAAGGAAATAAGCTTTATGTAGACGAACATGTGATCGATTACCACTATGGTTACGATTTCAATCCGGTATTCCGCATTAAGTCGCTGGCAGCAGACAAAACTACTGCCGCCTTCGGCGATGACATCAATCTCTTTGCTACCGTTGAAAATGCGGTGGCTCCGGTGTCATACAAGTGGTATGTTAACGACGTACTTCAAAGCGAAACGGAAACGGCAAACTTTTCATGGACGGCACCAGGCGCCGAAGGGGTTACTGAAATGAAGGTCGAAGCGATTTCAAATGCAACAATAGTGAAGGACAGCTTATCGATAACTGTTGTACCGGTGATTCCGATACCACCTGCAATCATTGGAATTACGGCTGATCAGAAATATTACCTCAACGGTGCCACAGCAAAAATCGTCGTTGCTGTTCGGGATGCTCAGGTAAAACATTTCACTTATAACTGGATTGTTCCATCGGGCAATTTTGAACAACAGGATTCCCTCATCACCTGGACAACACCCGCGGAAGGCGTTTACCTTGTCCGTTGCATTGTAACGAATGAATTCAATCTCACGTCCGAGACAAGCATTGATATCCTGGTCAAGTCAGAATCTGACGGTAGTACTTCACCGTTGGCCTATTATCCCCTCAATGTTGATGTGAATGATTACAGCGGTAATGATTTTAATGGAAAGGTGGAAGGCACGCAACAAGCTGATGATGCATTGGGTGTAGATGATTATGCTTACCGGTTTACTTCTGGCAGCGACGTCATTTATGTTGACAATAAATCGGAATTAAACTTTCGCGACGCGATCACACTTTCTTTCTGGATGTCTCCGGGGTCTGCCGGACATGAAGCATTTTTGATTTCACATGGCAGCTGGGAGGAGCGCTGGAAGATTTCCATTACCCCTGATAAGAAATTGCGTTGGACTGTGAAAACTGAAAACGGCGTGCGTGATCTTGACAGTAAAGAGGCGCTCACAAACAACGAGTTTATTCATGTCACGTGTGTCTACACGGGATATTCAATGGAACTATTCATCGATGGCGAGCTTGATGGATTTATTGCGCATGACGGAAAAATTTTGACAACAGGAAAGCAAATTACATTTGGACAAAAGGATTATTCTGACAGGGGATATTACTACAATGGCGTGCTTGACGAAATCAGGATTTATGACAAAACATTGCAGCCCGATGAAATTATTCAATTGAAGGAGCTTTGGCATGAGGAACCTGTTGCTCCTTCCACCGGAGTTAGTAAGAAGGTTCGGATTTATCCAAATCCCACACAGGACGGGGCTGTGACTGTTGAACATCGTGATGGCAAAATTCTAACGCTTGACGTGTTCACGCCTGATGGCAGATCGATCCCTGTCGAAGAGAATATCGGATATAATAAAGCCACGATAAGGCTCTATGAAGCACAACACGGAGTATTTCTAATTCGGGTGACTACGAGTAATGGAGTTACCTATTCCCGAATAATTCGAAATTAAGCAATTATGAAAACGAAAAATATTATTTAAACTAATATGAACACACTTAAGTTTGCTGTAGTCGGTGCCGGAGAATTTGCCTTCTTTGCTGTGACCGAATTTGTCAGGGTACCCGGCGTGAAACTGGTCGGTGTATACGACGAACAAAAGGAAAACAGCCTTAAGTTCAAGACTATTGATGCCCAGATCAAAATTTACACCTCACTGGAATCACTTTGTGCTGAGAACGATATTGATCTGGTATACATCGCCACGCCGCCCTACCTTCATTACGAGCAATCCAAATCGGCGTTGTTATCCGGAAAGCATGTGATATGCGAAAAACCCGCGGCTATAAAACTCGAACATGCAATCGAACTCAGGAAGATCGCCAATGAAAGAGGATTGTTATTTGTCGTTAACCTGATGCAGCGGTATAACTTTCTTTATGATGTTGTTAAAGAAATCATTGATCAGATGATGCTCGGAGAATTCCTTCATGGCTTCTTCGAAAACTACGCATCTGATGAAGCCCTTGGTGTAACTCACTGGTTCTGGGACCGGGAAAAATCCGGTGGAATATTTATTGAGCACGGCGTCCATTTCTTCGATATGTTTTCGGGTTGGTTAGGCGAAGGATCTATAGTGGCCTCTCAAAAACTAAATCGCCCCGGGTATCCTCACATAATAGATAAGGTTCATGCGACGGCGCTGTATAACGGTGGTCTCGTAAATTTTTATCATGCGTTCGATCAGCCTAAACGGATGGATCGCCAGGAAATGAGACTGCAATTCGAGCGGGGCGAACTTACCCTTTATGAGTGGGTGCCCACGCGGCTCCGGATGATTGCACTCTGCACTGAGACAGAGCTTACCTTCTTCCGGACAAAATTCCCTCGTGGCAATATTTCATTCAAACAATCATTTGCTGAACCACAGATAGTTCGCGGGCGATTTAAACCGTTCACTTTTAATTATAAACTTTCATTGGATACGGGAGATGATGTGGAGAAGCAGGATATGTATCAAAACCTCATTCGTAGTATGTTACAGGATCAGCTCACCTGGATTTACAACCGCGGCCATATGCGCAAGGTCACCGGAGATAACGCGGTTGCTTCTTTGAAACTAGCCGAAGATGCAGAGTTACGCGCCACGGTTTTACAGGCGCGGAATGCAACAATGACTGTCACCCATGAATAACATTTTTTTGAACACGGTTTTTTGAACGGAGTATTTGTGCAATGGATTTTTTGTTGAGTCTTGTAATTCATCCATTTTTTGAATTGAGGACAAATATATCATTATCCAATTATGGCATTTTTCTGTACCACCATGGATCTTCACCTGGCCCGCGTCACATTGAAGAAATACAAGCGAACAAATTTGCAGGGTTCTTTTTAATACCAGCAGGGACCGTCAGAGCAGTAAAATGTGAATTTCCTCCGGCTCTATATCGAGGACAGGCAAAAAGTGAGGCGCACCGCATCACAGGAACTCGGCATCACGCCCATCTACGTTTTTGGAAACGCGAATGGGATCAATGGCCAAAGTACTAATAGTGGTGTTCGCGCTTGACAAGTTCACTATACCCGGTGCAAAGCGGCTTGTCATAGAAATGTTTGAAAGGAATGACGGAAGAAACCTGACCTTGTCGATAAACAGCAAGGCGATTGTCAACGCCCGGCTGATCGACTCCAACGAATACACTTTGAACAAAAGGAATATTTAAACGATTAAACAAACATTCATGAACATCAAGAATTTTGAATATCTAAAAGAAGGCCTGAAGTGCCTGGGCTTTGCCGACAAGTTGAATGCTGATCTTGAAAATAGGATCAGGGAACAGCCAACAGAGTTCAAACTCAACCTGGTGGGGGAATTTGCCACAGCACAAAAGAAAGAGCAGGTGAACTATACACTTGACTTTACCAAGTCCGATCAGACTGATATGTACTTCCTGAACCGGTATCAGGCTACCTTGAAGAACGAAGATCCGGCCCGGGAAAAAACGCAGACGTTCTACATAACCAAGAATTCAGGTGTCACGGCAAAGGAGGCATACAACCTCCTTAGTGGCCGGTCCGTTAACAAAGACCTGATAAACAAGGAGGGTCAGACTTACAACGCATGGCTGCAACTCGACTTTCAGGAGAAGGACAAGAACGATAACTATAAACTGAAACAGTATCATTCTGGTTACGGGTATGATCTTGACTTGGCGCTCTCTAAATATCCCATTAAAGAACAACTCGATGCAGATCAGAAAGCAAAGGTTATCAAGTCTCTTGCAAAAGGAAATCTCACGCAGGTTACTTTTGCCAGGGAAGGGGGAGAAGACAAGACGTTCATAGCGGCTAGCCCCGGTACAAGAACCTTGACCTGTACGATGCTAAAATGCAAAAGCAATTCCAGGGAATAGATAGGAAGGAAAAGGAGCCTGCAAAAGCCCAGGAGCAAAAAGAAAGTCAGAAACAGGAACCTGATGAAAAAGGTGGGGGGAGCAGCAGAAGAAATCGTCCCGACGACGAGGCATAGGTGTATGAACACTTATCCCTGATATCTAAATGGCGCGCCTGCACTAAGACGGGTCTTTAATGCCTCGGTTGCAAGACTTGAATTTTCAATTCAATTTCTCTTAGAGTGCGGGAACTTTATTGCCCTGGTTTTGGTTGCAATGGTGATTTCCGCGTCTTTAACTTTCTTCTTGGTGCAACATTGGCTTGACAGATTTGCTTTCAGGATAAGGTTTTCAGCAGATCTCTTGTTTGCACCAGTGCTGGTTATTCTTGTTGTTTCGCTGCTGACGATTGTTGCAAGAACTGTAGGTGTCTCTATGAGCAATCCGGTTAATTTGTTAAAGGAACATTGAGTCCAGCATCGCAGGATGATGTTTGACGTTGAGGGACAAAGAAAGTTAATTAATGGTAGACTCAAGACGCAAGTGGTTTCAGCTTCTATTTTCTATCGACGTGATTCTGAACGTCTTCGAAAAATCACTTCCTAAACCCGAACAAGGAATGATATTATCTAAGTAGGGTTCAATGGGGGTTTATAGGACGCAACCCATTGAGCCGCCATGCGTGACTCGGAACAGCGTGGACGGCAGCCTCCAACTCTCCCTTGCGATGTATTAGGAAACCTTGAGCCAGATCTTGACGTTATGTCAATATTGACATATATTTACAGGTGGAATGGGTACTCGAGATAAGCCGCTCGTTTGGCTGCAAGGTGAAATAAAGACGCCACCGTTTTCGGCTCAGGCAAGAATTGAAGTTGGCTATTTATTACGACGCTTACAGAAAGGCGAGAAGCTATCCCTGCCGCATTCACGTCCTATGCCGTCTATTGGTGCAAGATGCCATGAGCTTCGGATTGTGGATGATGATAAGATTTGGCGGATTGTGCATCGAATTGATAAAGATGCCATTTTGATTTTAGAAGTTTTTCAAAAGAAAACGCAAAAAACCCCATCGACAATTGCAAACGCCGGATTAAACAATATGATAGTTAAAGGAAATACATATGAATAGCACAAAAAGAAAACGTCTAGAAGCGAAAGGGTGGAAGGTAGGTAATGTTCAGGGATTTCTGAATCTTTCGCCGGAGGAGGCTGCGTATATTGAATTTAAACTTGCCTTGAGTAAAAATCTGCAAGATTATCGCAAGGCCAAGCGACTCACTCAAACTGAACTCGCACGCCGAATCAAATCGAGCCAGTCAAGGGTTGCAAAGATGGAGTCCGGCGATCCATCCGTTTCAATTGACCTGCTGGTTCGATCATTATTTGCGTTGGGTGCGTCCAAAAAGCGCTTGGCCGGCATGCTTGCGTAAATTTCCGCATCAGTAAGTAGATGCAAAAGCTCTGGAAGTACACGAAATTCTCCTTGTCCCTATTGAATAGTTGTTCGAAGTAGGCTTCTTAATCCTGAAAAAAAACGCCAGAATGATACTTTTGCATTTGTTACTCGCACAAAGTTGAAAATTCTCAGGTCACCACACAATGGAGTAGTTCAGTTGTTCTCGACAGTATGGAGATACAGATGCAGTATGGTTTGAGCCCTAAATCCGAACAAGGAAATAATATTATCTAATTAGGGTTCAATGAGCTTGTGATAAAAAGGCTCATAGGACGCCAACACGTTGAGAACCGCCATGCGCGATTCGGAACAGCACGGACGACAGCCTCCAGTCTCCTTACGATAAATTAGGAAACCTTGAGCCGACCCTTGATGTTATGTCAATACTGACATATTTACAGTTGGAATGAATATTCGAAACAAGCCACTGCGAGGTGAAGACGCCACCGTTTTCGGCCCAGGCAAGAATTGAAGCTGGTTATTTATTTCGACGACTGCAGAAAGGCGAGAAGCTATCTCTGCCACATTCCTATCCGATGCCGTCTATTGGGACAAGATGCTACGAGCTTCGGATTGTAGATGATGATAAGATTTGGCGGATTGTGCATCGGATTGATAAAGATGCCAATTTGATTCTGCAAGTTTTTCAAAAGACGACGCAGAAAACTCCCCAAAACGTCATTGACAATTGCAAGCGCCGGATTAAACAGTATGATAGTTAAAGGAAAAACCTGACGATTTGGTCTCCGGTAAGTTTATCCACCCTGTTCTTGGTTATCTTTTTTTAGGAGACGAGTCGACCGCCGCCACTAGCGCTGCAGTTATAAGGGCAAGTTTCCTTTTTGCGCGTTCTTGTTCTTTATTATTTTCTTGTTGTTACGATTTTTTTTGCATATTTGAGCAGAATTTAAAGAATTTTTGATCGCCGTTAAAAAACATCTGACCTTGTAATTTCCGTTGATTGTGCCATTCAATACAATTTCACATTAACTCTCCGCTCGATGATGGGCCTGTCTTTTTGTTTTATCGCGACCTACTCGTCTGAAATGTGTATACGCGTGTTATTGCTTTAAAGAAAATCATAAAACGATAGTTAAGCATCTATGACACTCCGCCTCTTGCTCTTTGTGCTTTGTCTTCCCATGATGGTCGCGGCGCAGACTTTTACCGATGTCACTCCAGGTGGTATACCTGCACTTGAGTCAGGAGACATTGCATGGGCTGACTACAACAATGATGGTTATCTCGATTTTGCCATCATCGGCAAATCGGGAACCGGTAATTTCGGAGGCATTTACACTGGCGCCGGCAATGGCACGTTTCAGTTGCTTTTAAACAGCAACATGCCGAAGATGAGAACAGGCGATATCGACTGGGGTGACTTTGATCATGATGGTGATCTGGACCTGGCAATGATTGGAAGCATAGATGCGACGCCTTGGTTTGTTACGGTCATCATGCGTAACAACATCACATCATTCGAACAATATTTTACGACAGAAGGGTCAGAAGGAGGTTCGTTGACATGGTTTGACTACGACAATGACGGAGACCTTGATCTTTACCAAGTTGGAGCGTTCTTCGTTAATCCATATCCTAATTCAGTTTTCATCAACTCGGACGGACAGTTTTCAACAGAAGACGTTTTCCACGTTAAAGGATATTATTCGGAGTTAGAGATTGATTTGACGGCTTGCATCGCCACGGATTTCGATAATGATGGTGATCAGGATATTTTTTCTTCAGGCAAATATAGTCACGGTGTATGGAACGAAGCCAGCCTACTTGTTAACAATGGTGATATGAGTATCGAAAACACCGATAAATACCGTTTTTCATACCACGATGTGGCCATACGGACCGGATCTATTAATCAGGGCGATTTTAACAGAGATGGCCTGATGGATTATTTCTTAACGGGTAACAGCAGTTCTATCAGTGGTAAGGACACTCCCTTTTCACAAATGTTGTTTGGAACAGGTGATGGCAATTTCGCACGGCGTGGTAAATTGCTGGATGTGTATAACTCATCAAGTGATGTTGGTGACATCGATAATGATGGTGACTTAGACATCATTGTTTCGGGCCAGGCGTCGGCAGGTGCCCTTACAAGGATTTACCTGAACAATGGATCAGGAAGTTTTAATGATGCGGGTATCACAAATCTTGTAGGTCTTAGCCTCTGCTCGGTTACATTAGCCGACTATGATAATGACGGTGACCTAGATGTATTTATAACCGGCAGAGATCAAGCCAATGTAAAGACAACTAAACTTTATCGAAATAATCTTAGGTCAAATGCGCTTGCACCCAACGAAAAGCCTACTCCGCCTTCGAATTTGCGATTTAGGATGGAGAACAATACTGTCACACTGGAATGGGAAAGTGGAAGTGATAAAGAGACACCAACCGGTTCGCTTACCTATAATGTATATGTTGCACTTGAATCAAAAAAACCATTCAAACTGTTTCCTCAGGCCATTGTAGAAACAGGTAAACGCAAAGTTTATGATCAGGGTAACACATCTGTCAATACACGTTGGACATTGAAAGGTCTGAAGACAGGCACTTACTATTTCTCAGTTCAATCAATCGACGGAGCAAATATGGGATCCGAATTTGCTGCCGAGGTATCTTTTAAGTACATCAGGATAGATTCGGTTGGATCCACATGTCCAAACAGCGAACAAGTATTCTCTGTTTCTCCAGCCAACAGTTATAACTGGACGATTTCGGGAGGTAAAATAGTGGAGGGGCAAGGATCGGAAATGATTCGCGTGAAATGGGACGAACAACCGATCAGTCCTCAAATCACTGCCTCTACTGATGGGTCTTCGAATTCATTTATGCCATACGTACAAACACTTCCGCCAGCCGTTATCGTTGGGGCCGCAACTGTTTGTGATATGGAAGCTTATACCGAATATCGTCCGGCGAGTTATTCTCAAGACCTGTCGTACAATTGGAATATCGATGGGTTTGAATTCACCACCGCAGTGCCTTCGTTTGAATGGGCCTCACCAGGAAATAAATTGGTGACATTATCAACTACCGACCTAAACACCGGCTGTAAGAATTCGGATACGATACATGTGGCAGTAGCCGAGCGTATATTGGTCGAAGTAAACTACGATAACGGTGTGTATACATCGGAAAATACTGACGCTTCTTATGCATATAAGTGGGAGGGCTATATCAACAACGACTGGTCGACCGTCAGTACCGCGGAAAATTTTACGCCAACCTTTGCTGGCCTTTACCGTCTTACGATTACCAATCAATATGACTGTTCTTATGTCAATAATTTCTATGTGGATGAGATTATAACGGGGCTCGAAGAGCAGGCGGAAAGACTTCAGTTAGCGCCCAATCCGGCTGTCACTTCATTTAGAATTGTAAACTTGCCGCCAACAAGCAAACCAGTCAACGTTTCTGTAATTGATATGGCCGGGCGGACCATGTTTGCCACATCAACTACCGAGGATACAGATATCAATTGCTCATCATTGCACCGGGGAGTGTATGTTGTTGTAATCCGTTCGGGAGATAACGTTAACTATTCGAAAATCGTTATCGAATAACATCGATAAAATATCTAAACGACACGAAGAAGATTTTTGGAGCAGGACTTGAATACTTTCGATTTTATTTCCAATAATCAACTAAAACGTAATGGCTACTTCCCGATGCAAAATCTTCTCAAAACAGATACTCAGTACGTTAGGTTGGCCACGCAACAAACTACCAACAAAATTCATCTAATCATCGCTAGAAAAAACTAAACATCCCGAAAGAGATTTTTAGGGTTTTGTTGAGTGACAAAAGTAGATATTCTGACGAAGAACGCCAAGAATTGGAGGAATGATAATTGATCCGGAGTGTCGCCTTGCTTGCCGCAAAGTCCACTCCGGCATTCGCTACCTACATTAGTTCGCATCGCCCGAAGCGGGACTTTACTTCTCACACCCTCTCTCCACTCGCGGCGCCCGCCGTTTCTCTCTGGGCGCCGGCTCGCAAAATTTTCTGCACTACTTTCTCATTTGGCCGGAAATATGTATTTTTTGAGAATTTGTAAACACGTCACAATACCGTTATATGTCAGACACTATCGTTTACCACTACAATAGCCCTTCAGTTTTAAACAAGAATATCGATTCAGATGAACTTTTTCTCTCCAAATACAGTGAGGTCCAAAAGAAGGATGCACCTTGTTTCTTTTGGGGGAGTCTGAAAGATCCATACATCACTTCTCGTTGTTTAATAACACTCTCAAATGTAGTTCAGTCCTCATTCAATCTTTCTCCTTTCCAGATGGCGCTTCTCAAAGACCCAATCGTTACGGCTGGAAATGAGAAAATTCGTTTTGAAGGTTTCTCCCATTGTGCAGGCGTATACGCGCGTGTTGATATTCTTCCTGATGGTCATGACGGAGAATTTCCGGAAAATGGAACGACCAACGTGGATTTCAATCAACCAATGATATCAGCGCTAAGCAGCGTGAACAGAACAGAGAAGGTTTTACTTTCTGTGGGAAAAAATGAGGTAGCCGTTTCTAAAGAAGGACAAAAAGTGGTTGAAAGAAAGGTCCCTCTCCCAGCAAAATGGATTAAAGGCTTAACAACTGTACAACTATTCTTAGCTGAAGCCGAAAAGGTGTTTACGTTTAACAGAATTCAAACCCTTCAACTTTTCCAGAGCTTGCCGAATGGCAAACCAAAAACTGATTATTACCTGACCACGAGGGCGGGTAAGCCTTCCTTCTCACCAGTAAAATCCGACAATGGTATTTGTATTGGTGGTATCCATCGCCTTCGCTTGCTGGAACCATTGATACCACTAGCAACGGAACTGAGAGTCTTTCCTCACCCAGCAATGCAATCGGTAACTTGGCAATTATACTTTGGAATGGTCCGATTTAGCTTGTCCATTTCGCGCGATGCTTGGAGAGGCTTTTCCGGAGAAGGTGCAGCGCTTGAGTCATTGATAGAGGATGTACCGGACGGTTGGATTGATGCTGTTGATAAGTTCAGTTATGCCAATCAGGAATTTAACCCAACCTTGCTTTCAGTTGAAGAGGGACTTGATTTAAAAAAGGTCGAGAACATAACAGGCCGCCTGTCAGCAATGGGATTGCTGGGTTACGACCTGGACGAAAATCATTTTTTTTACCGCCGGCTTCCATTCAAGCTAAACCGGATTTTAAGTTTAAATCCACGCCTCAAAGATGCCGAAAAGTTACTACAGGAGAAAAAAGTGGAGATTACCCTTCAAACCGATAACAGAGTTGAGGCAAAGGTGCAAGGCAGTGGTGTTAATCATTTCATTGTACTGGAAGGTGATAGTGAAAAATGTACCTGCACATGGTTTAGTAAACACCAGGGTGAACGAGGGCTCTGCAAGCATATCCTTGCCGTGAAGAAACAACTTATAAGCTAATCATCAACTTTAATGGTATCAGAAGAATTCAGCACGATCCTGAAAAAGGAGCAGTTGAGACAATTGATTCCCTTTTTAAAATCGTTGGAAAAAAGTGACAAAAAGGAAATCGCCTCGTTGTTAAAACCGCTGGCAAAGGAGTATTTGGATTACCTACCAGTAACTCCATTGTTAGGGACAACAACCTATAAGCAGAAAGCCACACCCAGCCAGGTGAATATTTTATATGCGGCAGCATTCGTGTGCTTAAATCGGAAAGACTATCAGAAATTTGACCGGTTTGGCCACATGCTAAACAATAAAATTCTTGACGACATACTTCCTTGGTATTGCCCGGATTGGTTTAGTGATTCGATCAATGATTTAACCAAACGGGATTGGATTCCATGGAATTTTGGATACAAGGATGCTATGGCATTGGCGGAAAAAGGGCACCTAAATCCTAGTGATGAACTTATCGTCAAGCTTATTCCACAGATGATTTTCGAACAAGATGCCAAACACAAATTTTTATATCTTCCTCAGCAACTCAGGAAACGACCCATTACACTTGAAAAACACATTTGGCTGATCTTTCAATTTGAAACCACTATTAATTATAGTGATCGTTATCACCAATTTCAAAACGCCAATAAGGATGAACGTCTTTGGATAACTGCTTTAAAACAATGTAGCAACGACGGATTGTTAGATAGGCAGCGCTTACTTAGAGAATCGATTCTGGCCACAGGTCGTAATTTCAACAAAGCTTTGTCAGGGTGGTTCGTTGAACTGTTTGAGTTTTTAGAGCCCACGGAACAAGAACTAATAACATTGCAGCCCGAATTGTTCAACGTATTAAGCTCCCAACAAAGCAAGGCAATCAATTCCGCTTTAAATTCACTCAAGAAGATTGTTGAGGAAAAAGAGTTTAATGCGGTAGGTTTTCTAGAGAACGCGCCGATACTCCTTTCTTGTGAAACCAAATCAGTGGTTTCATCGACTCTTTTGCTGTTTGAGAAGATACTCCGTAAAAATGCTTCGCTCAAAGAAGAAATTTGCATAGCGACATGCCAGGCATTCATACACAATGATGAGAATATTCAAAATAAGGCATCTAAATTATTATTGAAGTGTCATGATGATTCTTTAAGGTCAGTAACGGAGGAGATCACGAAGTACGCTGACTCCATGTTAATGACTTCAAAAAAAATTTTATCAGACTTTCTCGCTGTCACACCGAAGCAGCAAGAGGACAACATAACCGACACCTCAGAATCGAATGAAGCTATTGGTACAGGTCAGGAAATCACATCGCTTGATGAGCTGATCTTTTTAGCCAGTCAGGCTTTCGATAACAATGACCCGCTACACATTGACCTTCTGCCTGCAGCACTGGTTAAACTGCAGGATCAAATAACCGGTTCGGTTCTTCATAAGTTTGAACCGGCACTACAGAGAGCCTATTCTTTTGTGATGAATGATTGGCCTTCAACCATGGGTTATTTGGACCATCTGTTAGCAACATTCTTTCTTGATTTGACAAATTTATTGATTGACCGATTCCCAACCGAAGGTTCATCATTGAAACAAATTCACGTATCATTTCAAAAGAAGGATGCTGAAAGCAAGGCTAAATGGTCTTGGTACAACTCAAGAATTTTAAACTTACCAACCTGGTCGGTGCATAGTAGGGACACGACCTATATAATCCATAAGGCTATCCTGCTCATCGCATATGAAAAGATAAAGAACGCAGATCATCTGTCCATCCTTTCAACACCAACCCACGAACATGGTTATCTGGATCCGATGGTACTGGTTAATCGTTTGGAGCTTTATCAGGGCAAAACCGTGTTACCTGATAACTATGATTTTCAACTGGCAATTTCGCGGGTCGCTCCCTTTAATCACGACGAAGCATTGAAGGAAGCAAGAAAAACGTTAAAGGGGGAGGTCCTTCAAATTATGGAATTCCTTTTGGATAAAGACGAACAACCAAGACCACCATTCAACACACCTTCCTTATGGTTTATGGCCGGTGTCACCAAATCACCTCAGCACACCTATCCGGAGTTTGATCATTTCTTTTATGCGACATTGCCAAAATCAACTTTTACAGGAGATGTCCCATGGCGTTCTTTTGTTGAGCATTATAAGACAACAAGATACAATTATGAAAAGCGGACTCCTGAGGAAGTCACTGCTCAGCACAATGTTCTCAGGTTAACTTTAAATCCATATCCGTCGATCTGGCAGGAACCGGAGGAAAAGAAAGAAAGCGTGCTGTCAAAGCTTACAAGTCTGATCTCGACACCTAAGAAAGCCAGACGAGAGGACACATTTATCCAACACGAGTATCTCTCATTAAAAACACCTTACATTGCTGCAGAGCATAACGACATACAGCGTTTTATCTATCTGTTTCCTTCGAATCCAAATCCAGTGCTCACCCTCGTCGCACACAGAGCACTGGTACATAGCACGCTTGCCTCGGAAAACGACAAGAAGATTTTAACCAGGACGCTGGAGGCCATTATTCACCTGAAATTCGATTTTTCTGAGATCACGCATCTTTTTATTGCCACATGCATGCTGACCAGTGACAAGACCGTGAGATCATTTGCAGCGGAGATGTGGATCCAGGGAGTCAACAACGGGAAGATAAATAATGAGCAAACCGGTAAAATTATTGGGATTCACTTTTCCAGCGGCTACGCTCCTTTGAAAAGATTCACTGACCTTGTTTCAAGCAACCTGTTGAAAATCTCACAAACGCACAATATAGAACTGGAAGCTATCCTTACTGCCGTCATTGAAAATCTACCAACAGAGCCTCCGGTAGGCACGAAAAGACTACTTGAATTGTATTCAGAAGTTTTAGCACTGAATAACGCCTCTGTTGCTTCGAATTCAGCCAAACAACGCCTGGCGTCATGGACTGCTTCATCTGGGCTTAAAAAGCTTATTTCATCTTTGCCCGTCTGATATCCAGGCTGCGACGGATGCATGTAAGAAAAACATCTTAATTGTGTGGTTTGATTTTATATGAATGAACATTTTTGAACCTCAACAATTAATAATGGAGTCGTTGCCGGCAATCGTAAAAAGACTAAAATTAATTCTGGCCTTAGTAATCCTCTTACTTTCTGGTTGCAGGGAGGAAGATCAGGTGAAAAATACCCTGGAGGGAATAGTGAAGGATGAATTCGGTGGAGTATTAGATAGTGTGAACTGCGTCGTTTCGTCTGCGTCGTTTCATTACTCAACACTAACAGATGAATTTGGAAAATTTCGAACACCAAAAATTAACACAGGTAAATACTCAGTCACCATTTCAAAGCCAAACTACTCAACGCGAAACACCGAAGTAGAGGTAAAAGCAAATCCCACCATAGTCGAGTTTGTCCTTTCATCTGATAGTTCATTTCTAAGATTGAGCGATTCCACATTGAATGTTAATTATCTTTCGGCGTCTAAGGAAATTTTAGTCGAAGCAAATACAAGTTGGACGATATCTAGCGATGCCTCATGGCTCAAAGTTTCTACAAATCAAGGTTCCGGTAACCAGCTTATCAGTGTAACATGGCAAGAGACGAGGGAGGATAACAGCAGAATTGGAATGATTTCTCTAAGGTCCAAATTCATTGAAAGAAAGCTTAAAGTATTCCAATCACCTCCACTTAAATTGCTCAACGTGAATTACTTTGCCGATAACAAGGAAAACGAAAGTTTGGATTCAATTAGTTTGCAATTTACCAAGCCAGTAGCAGATGCTGTGGTATTACCAAACGGTGGACTGCTCAATGAAGAAATTAATTACAAGATCAATCGGAATATTCTGACTTTTCCATATGAGAAAGCAAAACTAGGGGATGAGCACCTTTTTAGCGTGTCAGTTTATGATGGTCCGGATTTATATAATTTTGAATTCACCGCACAGTTTTACACAGCCAAGTTAAATCTTCCGGGCTATGTAGTTGATTACACGCTCAGTGATGACAACAAGATAATTTGGGCGGTAACCCAATATCCAAATAAAGTGTTTAAGATTTCAGTGCCAGATTTAATGATATTAAGGGAACAAAATCTTGATTTTGAGCCTCTAAAGATTAAGTGGAATAGCTTTCAAAATAAACTAAATATCTTTGATGCTGCACCCGGCTGTAACTGTGAAGAAATTGCTGGAGGTAATTGCAAAGATAATTATCTATTGTATTTTGATCCAGACGATTTCAGCGTTGGCAAATCGGAAATAAAGATGATAGAAGGTTACGATGACGATTGCTACCGTTTTGGTGACCCCTATGTATTTCCTAAAGATATTTGCTTGCTTGCCAATGGTACTGGATTAATAAAACTGGCTGATAGAGATCTCAATCTCAGTTGGCGATTTATAGACAGCAACCATTTTGACTCGACGTTTATATCGGGAAGTAATACCGATATTCGTTATGAGGGAATGCACGTAAATTACGACAGGTCAAAAATTTATGTGCACGATCAGGCAAGCGTTTATGTATTTGAGCCAGAAGACTCAACTTTTAGGCAGTATAATTCGCCCTTTACTGGACAAGTAGGTTTTATTATTCCTCATAAGAAAAAAAATCTCCTCTACCATCATGAATATCCTCAGTTCATTTCCGACGGAAACGGCTATATAAGTTATAAGTCCTACATTCAGACGGTGAATCAATATAATGAAGCTATGGATTTTAGCTATAAAGCGGACGAAGAGCAGTCTATGTATTATCTTAAGGATGGACTATTTCAGATCATGGATTACGAAAGAGCACTTACAACCTTAAAGACTGATGCGATAATTGATTTGACAAATATACGATCCGCTACAGATGGAGTTTATTTTACAGCAATCAAGAGAAATGACGACGGCTCTACAGATTTTTTCATTTTTGACACATCGATCATATCAAACAAAATTCCGACTTCAGACTCTGCCGGCAGAATTCGGTCTAATAATACAGACCAATCATTGTGGATGGTGAATAGCCTGGATAAAGTTCTTCAGAGTGAACGTGAAACCTAATCGATTCTTATCCAACGTCAACTCCGTAAAAACCGGATACAATAGCGGCGCGCCCGCGCAAAGCCAATCTCCACCTTCAACCAGTGGTAATGTTTTTTTCGGTCGTGCCCCTGCTTTCCTCTAACCGTTTAAAGTATCCTGTTAAGCTTTTTTAAAAGCGTCATTTCAGCTACCTTCAAACAAAACTAAGACCCTATGCCTTCAATAGTAGAAACACCTCCGGTAGAGGTGCAACAAGAACTTGCCCTACTTCGGCAAGATCTTCATACTTTGATCCCCTCAAAACAACTAACCGGAAATGTTCTTATTGCCACTTGGAACATTCGCGCTTTCGGCGATCTCACAGAAAAATGGGAAGCAGCGGAAAATGATTCCCCCAAACGAGACCTTCATTCATTGCTGGCGATCGCAGAGATAATTTCGCATTTTGACATTATCGCTGTCCAGGAGATTAGGGGAAACATCAAATGCCTTCGTCATATGTTGAAAGTCTTGGGACGCGATTGGAATTTCCTGATGACCGATGTAACACGCGGCAACGCTGGTAACAACGAACGTATGGCCTTTCTCTACGACACGAGGAAAGTCAATTTGTCGGGGCTCGCCTGTGAGCTTGTGGTACCGAATGAGTGGCTCAATCGCATTGGAGAAAACGCGCTGACCAGGCAATTCGCTCGCACCCCCTATGCAGTGAGTTTCAGGGTAGGCGGCAAAACGTTTGTGTTGATAACCTTACACGTGCTTTATGGGGACAATGCCGCAGCACGCATACCCGAACTAAAGGCGATTGCCGAATGGGTGGCAGACTGGGCTAAGGAACTGCATTCTTGGGATCACAGCCTTATTGTATTGGGGGACTTCAATATCGAAAAAATAGGAGATCCAACCTATGAAGCTTTCACATCAACAGGGCTTACCGTTCCAGCCGAACTGCAGAACATTCCAAGAACAATATTCAAAAATTCGTATAGCTTCTACGATCAAATTGCCTGGTTTGTAGATAGCCTGGCTCGACCGGAATTATCATTGACCTTCACACGGGGCAACATTTACAATTTTGTGGGTAAAGTCTTAAATAACAGAAACTACACTAACACCCAGCTTTCGCATCGAATTTCTGACCACTTTCCGTTGTGGGCAGAGTTTTCAACATTATAAAAACTCAAATTTCCTTATTCAGCTCCGTTTCAATTTCATTGTCGATTTCTTCATAAAACTTTCTTGTCCCGACATACATTTGATTTTTGTTCTTAGCATCGGAAAAAATTTCGCCATGCTTCCCAGATGACGACGTTGCTGCCCTTAAGCCTTCGCAAACCCATTCAAAAGATTCGAATTAAATGATTAGATTTGAGGCTGTGAAATCTTCCTTCTTTAGCCAAGAGATCGCTTGGAACGTACTGTTAGCCGTAATTGAAACATATGATTTCCATCTACAAGATTAAGCCTAAATTTCAGCAACTTCTCAACCCTATTTTAGTCAGCCTCCATAAAAATGGAGTGACGGCAAATCAGATCACGATATCATCCATTGTTCTGTCGTTTCTAATTGGTGTGGCATTCTGGTACGCGAAAGCCAACAGGTTGCTGTTCCTGAGTTTACCAATAGGGTTGTTAGTTAGAATGGCACTAAATGCGCTCGATGGAATGATGGCTAGGACTTACAATCAACAATCTAAAAAAGGCGAGGTATTAAATGAGTTGGGTGACGTAATTTCTGACCTCGCAATATTTTTCCCCTTGCTCGCCTTCGAACAAAACAATATCTTCTTAATCGTTGTCTTTCTCTGTCTGAGTATTATCAATGAATTTGCCGGCCTCCTTGGGAAAGTAATATCGGGCCATAGGAGATACGATGGGCCGATGGGGAAGAGCGATCGGGCCTTTGTCATGGGGTTGTATGGTATCCTTTACTTTCTTGATGTTGGCTTAAGTAGCATATCAGTTTGGATTTTCACTATAATTAATCTTTTGCTGGTCGTCAGTACAACGATCCGAATATTCAAATCGCTTCAACCCCATGAATGAAATTCTTGAATTAAGATATTTCAAACAAAACGATCTACTGATCATCGTAGCATTGATTTTTGCTCTTTTGATCTTGGCTTCGTCATTGATATTTGTTATAGGCCGCATTAACTCTAAGGCTAAGCTTGAAGAGCTTAAGGCCCGCACCAAGTCATGGTGGATAATGGCAACAGTTTTTATTGGGGCTACGATTTTTAATACCACAATCTCCTATATCGCGATTGCTTTTCTTTCATTCGTGGCATTCCGCGAGCTGTACTCTCTTTTGGGTTTCCGGCAATCAGATCGCCGGGCAATCTTTTGGGCGTTCGTTTCAATTCCAATTCAATATTATCTGGCTTTCATTGGGTGGTATGGGGCGTTCATCATTTTTATTCCAGTAGTCATGTTCTTACTGCTCCCGCTGCGCCTTGTGCTAAAAGGAGAGACGTCTGGAATTACCAAGTCAATGTCTATGCTACAATGGACACTGATGTTAACGGTTTTTGGCATTAGTCATCTGGCTTACCTTTTATCTCTTCCTGACATCGAAGGATTTAATTCAGGAGGAAGGGGTCTGTTGCTATTTGTTGTCTTTCTGACGGAGATCAATGATGTGCTTCAATTTACTTGGGGGAAGCTTCTCGGTAAAAATAAGATCATACCAAAAGTAAGTCCAAACAAAACATGGGAAGGATTTCTCGGTGGCCTTGTCTGTACAACTGGCATAGGGTATTTCCTCGCTTTCTTGACCCCTCTTACCACCTACCAGGTTCTCATGGTCAGTTTTCTAGTTGCTCTTGCCGGGTTCATTGGTGACGTGGTTATGTCGGCCATCAAGCGAGATATCGGCGTAAAAGACACCGGTACATCAATACCGGGCCATGGCGGTATTTTGGACCGCATTGATTCACTCGCTTACACCGCACCTGCATTTTTTCACCTGGTATATTATCTAGCATACTAAATGAAGAAGCTGGTCTTACAAATCACCTTTGGTTTTTTCATTAGATATTTTTTGAAGGTAATCGTTGGTGTGAGATTTAGTGAAGCGAAATTCTTAAGTAAAGAAAAACAGTTTATCATTGTCGCAAACCACAATAGCCATTTGGATACGATGAGCCTGATGGCCTCAGTTCCAAGGAGCATCGTACATAGAGTCAGACCAGTAGCCGCTCAGGACCATTTTGGTAAAACCAAAGTTCAGGAGGTATTTAGTAATTTTTTCATTAATACCTTGTTGATCACGAGAAAGCGGAAAAAAAACAACTCCGCTGTGGATCCTGTTAGTAAGATGATACAAGCTTTGGATGATGGTTATTCTTTAATAATTTTTCCCGAAGGTACGAGAGGAGAGCCCGGCAAAGAGCAACCCTTAAAACCAGGTGTAGCACTAGTTCTCAGGCAGCGACCAGAAGTTAAATATGTTCCGGTATTTATGACCGGCATGGGAAACGCTATGCCTAAAGGAGATAGCCTTATTGTTCCCTATAATGCTCATGTGACCTATGGAGCACCAAAGAAAATCATGAGTACAAATGTTGAGGATATCTTGACGCAGATTCACAACGACCTTAACCAGTTAAAGCAGCAACACCCCTAACTCCAACCATCATGAAATTATTTTTGTCCATTTTCTTAGTCTTCTTAATGCTTTCTTGTACTGATAGGAAGGACGATATCAAAGAAGAGCCTGAGGTTTCCGACGCAACTCCGGAAGCTCTAGAAAGAGATAAAAGTGAATTTCAATTAAGATCACTTGGCAAGAGATATAGTGAAAACATAATTGAGGAGCTTTTTAGGGAGGCGATGGAAAGCGATTCTCAGCTGGGTAAGCTTGTTGAGGACTATGACCAATTGACTGAAGCGAAATCAGACAGTCTCGAAGAATATATTGACTACAAACAGAACAACATTCGCTACTGGTCAGCTACGGAAAGGTACATTAGCCAATTAAGCGACTCAACTCTCAAACATGAAATGAAGTCCGCGTTTGATGTTCTGAAAAAGAAATACGATGATCGAATATCAAATCATGAACTGGCGTTGAACGAATTAGCGAAAAAAGAGCAGATGTTAAAGGACTTGGAAATAATCATGAAGTTGATGGTGACAGAACCAATGATGAGTAACTACCAGAGGAATGAAATACCAGGTGTCACAACCATCCATGGAGTATCAAAAGGATATGACACGTTAATCTCAAGAACAAGGAAATACACGACGATAAAAAAATAACCCATTTGTCAAATCTGCAAGGAGTCAGTTGATAATTCTTGCAGTTACATTACACTATAGGAATGGAGGGACAAAATTAGTTTAAATACTGAGCATTTTTTTGCAAAAGGTGACATTTTAAGGTACTTTTCGCACAAAATTGCTCAAGTATGGCTAAAAATACGCCAAATGGAAGTGTAAGCGAATGGGTGGACAATCTGTTAACAAGGGGCAAAAATGCTTTCTCCCTTCAGCAAATGCGAGAGTCGTTTCCAGATCATTCCGAAGCAGCTATGAAGCGGGCTTTAAGCAGGCTTTCGTCGAAGAACAAAATCGTATCTGTTCATAAAGGATACTATGTAATTGTATCATATGAGCACGTTGCGAAAGGAATTGTTCCACCGCTTTTATATATCGATGGACTTATGAAATTTTTAAACAGGCCTTATTACGTAAGTCTGTTGAGTGCAGCAGCTCTGTATGGAGCAGCGCATCAGGCACCACAGGTATTCATGGTGAACACAACTTTTCCTGCGCTGCGTGTGAGCAAAAAGAAAAATGTCAGAATAAAATTTGTCCCGGTAAAAGAAATCCCAACTTCCTTATTAGAACAGAAGAAAACAGAGAGTGGGTACGTGCACATATCCTCACCGGAGCTTACAGCTATTGATTTGATCAATTATGCAAAGCATGTAGGTGGACTGAGCAGGGCGGCAACTGTTATTAATGAATTGGCTGACGACATGCGACCTGAAAAAATTGATAAGCAGCTAGCCCGACATGCAGAGACAGCAACACTTCAACGACTTGGATACATTGCCGATCAAATCCTTCATCGGAATGATCTGGCCGACGCCATTGAAAACATTTGTAAAAAAATGAACTTGAAATTTTATAGGGTTTCTTTAATGGCAAAGGGCAAGCGTTATGGTTATCCTTGCAACGAGCGTTGGAAAGTCATTGAAAACAGCATGATTGAAATAGACTGATGATACCCATTAAACATATACAAGAGTGGAGTCATTTTGCGCCCTGGCAGGACAATTATCAAATCGAGCAGGATCTTGTCATTTCAAGAGTGCTGGTGGAAATTTTCGCTGACCCTTTTCTGAAGGAACGTCTGGCTTTTCGTGGGGGCACTGCTTTACATAAATTATTTCTTAAAGAGCCTGCACGTTACTCTGAAGACATTGACCTGGTTCAGATTACCGGCGGACCCATCGGTGAAATACTAGACCGCCTGAGAATGGTTCTAAGTTGGTTCGAAAAGGTGAATGTTGAACGAAGTGAAATTACCAGCACCATGATTTTCCGATACGAGTCGGAAGCCGAACCTAAAGTGAAGCGGAAGCTGAAAGTAGAGATAAATGCAAGAGAGCACTTTGCCTTATTAGGTTACAATAAAATTTTCTTCGAGGTCAAATCTGAATGGTTTACGGGTGCAACTGAAATTCCATCTTTTTATATTGAAGAAATGCTTTCAACAAAACTTCGTGCGTTGTTTCAGCGAAGGAAGGGCAGGGATTTATTTGATCTCTACTGCGCGCTTACTGAAAATGAAATAGACTCGGCAAAGGTGATTGCTGGATTTCATGAATATTTGAAACGAGGGGACAACACGATAACGGCAGCCAATTTCATGCAAAACTTGGATGAGAAAGTGGTGGATGCGAACTTTCTAGGAGACATTGAAGCGCTCATCAGGCCGGACGTAAAATATGAAAGCCAAAAGGCCTACGAATTGGTAAAGGCAGAATTGATAGAAAAAATTTAGATGCGAAATGTAACCTTTGTTAGTAGCCAGTTAGTTTATTTATGTATGTCAAGGAACAAAGCATCAACAAAAATCATCTAATCATCAATAGAAAAATCTTAACATGCTTAGCTCGCATTTTGCCCATCTAAACGCACTTATCGTTCAAAAACTGGTAACTTGTTAATGGCCTGGACTTTTAACTTGTCTGTCATATGAGCATATCGTTCGGTTGAAACAACATGCTTGTGTCCCAATAATTTCGAAACTGTATAGATATCTACACCGTGCGAAAGCAGGAGTGTGGCATGGGTGTGCCGCGCTGAGTGAAATGTAATTTTCTTCGATATACCTGCCGCAATAGCCCATCGGCAAAGTTCTATTGCAGTTTTGGAGCTATATTTAAGCTCCTTGAAAATTAGCTGATGAACTTCGAAGGGAGCACCAAGTAATTCTTTCGCTTGTGGTGTTATGGGAACAACATGATGGTGCTTCGTCTTTCGTTGTTTGAAGTGAAGATACCATCCATCAACTTCATTGCCTTTTACCTCTTCCCAGTTTAAGTGTGCAATATCAGACCATCTTAGTCCAGTCAGTACACAAAACAGGAATGCATCCTTCAAGACAGGTTGATCGCATTTTGTCACTACGAGTCGTTTTACTTCGTTCAGTGTGAGAAACTCGCGCATAGTACTTTCCGCACGGATGGGCCGCGCGAGGTTAGCCGGATTGCGTTCGATAAGTCTGCGCTCATAAGCAGTCGTTAATGCAGCGCGTACTTTATTAAAATAGGAGAGAGCTGTATTTGAACTAAGTCTTTGTTTCCCGGTTCGCCTATCAACCTCAAGCAAATAACTTCTGAACTCTTCTAGCCAAATGTCGTCAATCTCCTGAAGTGTTGGGTTATCGTCACGAAGAAAGACCAACACATGCTTGAAGGCAGAAGCCCAGTTGCCAGCGTTATTGTCAAATCGAATCTTTTCACTGGCGAGTTCAGCAAAGAAGTCTCTGAATTTTGGGCGAGGTTTTACAACAGCAGAACCATGGAGCCCGGTCTGTAATTCAAGAATCCTTTTGTACTTGATTTGCTTGGCAAGTTCAAGCGTTGTTTTGTTTTCGATTATCGCGAGATCATCCGTTGGTGGATTGAGATACAACTTCAAGAAGTCGTAGGAGCGTTTACCGTTCCAATACGTGTCGAGGTAAAGTGAGTAGCCGCCATTTTTGATTCGTCTCTGGCGTAAGCGGACAGGGTCTTTTCGATTGAGATCTGCGTTTATAACTATACTATAAAAAATTGGGATAACATTTTCCAAGAGCTGACGTAACTGATGAATATCCCACTGGCGGTTACCTAACTTATATAAGGGTAAGCCTTCCGTTTGTTGTTCGTTTGCATTGAAAAATTTTTAAAAGGCTTCGTTTACTACTTTGTCATTGTAAGTTTAGTTAAAATCAAGTAGGTAGTTACTTTGTTAATCACGTCTCTCACGTTAAAGACTACTCACTCTTCAACGTGGTGGCCGGGTTGATTCTTGCCATTGTCAGCGTGAGGTAGCCTAACGTAATCCACGATAGTAAAATCAAAAACATTCCAGCGCCAATGAAAATGATTGGATTCAACGTAACGCGATAAGCAAAATTCTGAAGCCAGTTTTGCATGATCCAGATTACAACCGGTGTAGCGATGATTACGGCAATCAAAATCAGAATAGTAAAATCCTTAAGCAACAAGACCACAGATTATGGAACTCAGCACCGAGAACTTTTCTCACACTGATTTCTTTAGTCTTGTTGCGGAATGTGAGCGCTGCGATTCCCAGCAGTCCAAAGCAGGCAATCAAAATGGCTCCTCCGGAGAATGCAATGATAACGCGATTGATATTTTGCTCATTGCGATATTGTTGGTTAAGATTATCAGCCAGGAAAAAGAACTCGAACGTAAACCTGTTGTCGAATTTTTTCCAGATTCCTTCTATTTCATTGATCGTTTTGTTGAAATCATTGGTGTTGAGTTTTAAAACGATGTAATTGAAACCATTATTTCCCAATTTGATCAACAATGGTTTTACTGTGTGATGAAGGGATTGAAAATTAAAATCTTTTACAACGCCGATCACAGTCGCATTCAGGGCATCGCCATCTCGTTCCCAGATAATTTGCTTTCCAACCGGATGATCGAGCTGAAGATTGCGCGCAGTAGTTTCGTTAATCAGAAATGCATTGTCTGTATCCGCAGGATTCTCCCTTAGGAAATCACGTCCTTCCGCCAACGAAATGTTTAATACTTTAAGAAAATCGTGATCAACGATGAGTTCAGAAACATCAATGTCATTTTCAGGATGAGTCGATTCAAAAATTTCATTTTGATTGAATGATCGCCCTGGAATGTTAGATGCTGCTGAAACTTCTTTCACACCGGCAAGGTGCCTGAATTCTGTCTCCACGTCTGCGAAGCGATCTCTCAATGCATCCTGATTTTTTACCGGTATTACGATCACTTCTTCTTTGCTAAAACCAACAGATCTGTTTTGAACTGCCTGAAGCTGATTGAAGATTACGACTGCAGCACAAATCAGTACCATCGATGCACTGAACTGAAAAACAGTAAAGGCCTTGCGTATCGAAGTTCCCTTTGGACTTTGCAAAAATTTGCCTTTCAGCGCTGGGGTTGGTTTTACTGACGACAAGTAAAGTGACGGATAAATACCGGCAACAAGTCCAACGACTATTCCGATCAGTGCCAAAATCGTGATCAATGAGATCATCGAAAACTGAACCGCACTTTCCGTCATAAAGTTGAACATTGGAACTAGTATCTGAATCATAGCAAGGGACACCAGCATCGCTGCCAAAGCCACCAGCACAGATTCACCAGTGAACTGGATGATGAGTTGCCTTTTTAAAGCGCCAAGCGATTTGCGAATACCAATCTCCCTTGCGCGCTCTGCTGATTGTGCGGTCGTAAGATTAATGAAGTTGATGCACGCGATGACAAGAATCAGAATCGCAGCAGCAATCATCATGTAAACATAATCGATGTTGCCATTGCCCTCCAGTTCCCAGCGAACATTTGATTTGAGGTGAATATCAGTAATCGGTTGAAGTTTCAGTCCATAGTGATTGTCCTCAAAGTATTTGAAATCTTCAGCTGACCAATCCACATAATTTTTGAGCCAGGGCATTAACTGACTTTCAAGTTTTTTTGCATCTGCTCCAGGTTTCAGTCTTACATAATTATAGTGTCCGAAATCTGCCCAGGTGTAGTACTGGCTTTGCGGATCTTCGAGTGCTTTTTCAAGAACATAGGAAACGAGGAAGTCGAAATGAAAATGCGAAAGCTCCGGAACATCTTTGAATACCGCTACTACTTCGATAAGCGTTTTGTCGTCATTGACCGAGAGGAATTTTCCGATAGGATTTTCATCACCGAAGTATTTGTGTGCGGCTTTTTCTGAGATCAGCAAGCCACCCATTTTTTTCAGGGCATCGGGATCACCTTTTACGATCGGAAATGAAAAAACTTTGAAGAATGTCGTGTCAACTGCCAGCACACCGGTTTCATCGTATTGAATATTTTTCTGTGGGTTGCGGATGGAGAACGTTTCGCGTGTAAGGCCAGGGCCCCAGAGAGGAGAAAGACTTACGGCATTTTCTACTTCTGGAAAGTCGTGCACCATCGCCTGTGCGAGCGGATGAGGAGTTCGTGTTTGTGGATTATCGTTTTCCCAGATAACGCGATAGATATTTTCTGAACCTTCATGAAATTTATCGTACGCAAGTTCTCTGCTAAGATATTGATTGATGAGGAACACGCAGGTGACACCCAAAGCAAGCCCCAGAATGTTGATGAGACTGTAATATTTGTTCTTGAGCAGATTGCGGAGCGAGATCTTTAAATAATTGATGATCATAAGTCAGGTTAAGGGTTCCGATGCCGTTGCCATTTTCGGGCCAGTGTATAAAACTTGCAATTACCGAGGTTTACTAAGGTATTTTTGAAAGATTTACCGTTCGGTTGTGAGGTTTGGTGATCGGTGGCGGACATGGTCTTTTGCTGGTTTCTTTCTCTACGAGCTTACACTTTGGTACAGTTTGCAAGCTATCTTCATGCATTTTTTTAGCAATCTGACTTCCTTCATCAGTATGTATTTTAGTGACGTTGAAGCAATGTTCCGGAGACATGATTCACGCGTTTATGGTGCTATTGCGATTTTGTTAGGGAACAATTTGATGCTCTAAAGCGGTTTGCGAAACGTTCACTCAAATATTCTTGCGAAGTGATTTTCAAGGTGATTTCTCATGGCATTTCGAAACAGATCAGGGGACCGTTCTCTATCACTTCGACAAGTCCCTTAGGCGACACAAATTTCTGCTTGCTATTAACAGGTATCTTCAGTAACCCACTGTGATGAACATAGTCAAAAATTGGGAGAAGCATTTTCTGAATTTTTTTAGAACTTCGTTGCCGGTAATTTCACATAACTTGCCGGAATCATAAGGATATTTTTTTAAAATCAATCTTTTGGGAACTAGGTATTTGATCGATTAACATAAACACGTTTATACTTTGAAACGATGAAGAAGCTAATAACTTTTACCTTACTGATTATCCAAATTTTTTCGCATGCAGATGCTCAACAAACCGCCGTACCTGTTTTTACATCAGGTCAGGATGGTTACAAGAGCTACCGGATTCCAGCCATCCTTCGCTTGCCAAATAAAGATCTTTTGGCTTTTTGTGAAGGTCGCGTAAACAGCGCCGGCGATTTCGGTAACATAGATATTGTCATGAAGAGAAGCAGTGATAACGGAAAAACATGGAGTTCCCTTCAGGTCGTTGCCGACTACGAAATGCTTCAGGCAGGGAATCCGGCGCCTGTGATTGATGGCACAGACCCTGCCTATCCAAATGGAAGAATTTTTTTGTTTTACAATACAGGCAATAATCATGAGGGTGAAGTGCGAAAAGGTAATGGTCTCCGCGAAGTTTGGTATAAAACATCGGTGGACGGCGGCATGACGTGGAGCATGCCAGTGAATATTACAATGGATGTTCATCGCCCTAATCAGCCGGAGATCAATGCAGCTTATGATTTCAAAGAGGACTGGCGAAGTTATGCCAACACACCCGGTCATGCTATGCAATTTCAAAACGGAAAATACAACGGGAGAATATTTGTTGCTGCGAATCGTTCAACAGGCGAACCGCAGGAAGAATTTATGGATTACCAGGCTTTTGGGTTCTACACGGATGACCACGGAAGATCGTTTCATCTAAGTGAAATGATACCCGTCCCCGGAGGCAACGAATCAACGGCAGCCGAGCTTTCCAATGATCGGTTGATGATGAACTCCCGCAATCAAAAAGGTGACATCAAAGCCAGAATTGTTTCCATTAGCAATGATGGTGGAGTTACATGGGATACCACATACTTTGACAGGACCTTGATCGATCCGGTAAACGAAGGTAGCCTGTTAACCTTATCCTATAATAAGAATAACAACGTACTTGCCTTTTGTAATGCGGCTGATGCTGTAAATCGAAACAACTTAACCCTGCGAATCAGTTATGATGATGGCAAAACATGGACGAAGAGTTTGGTGGTGGACAAGAGTGATGACGTAAAAAGCTACACGGCTTACTCTGACTTGGTGAAGATTTCAAAAAATGAAATTGGTGTGTTTTACGAGCGAAGCAACTATGCTGAAATAGTTTACAATTCTGTAAAATGGAAATGAACGAAATGGTTGTGGTGCAGGTAGCTCCCTGATAGATGAAGATAAGATGGTTTGGATTCAGGGTCGTACTTCCTGGATGTTGGCAACCTTATACAATACAGTTGAGGAAAAGAAGGAATGGCTGGAATGGTCTAAATCGGGAATTCGTTTTTTGCGCGAACATGGTGTGGACAGCGATGGCTGGAGTTTTTTCACGTTACCAATGATGGCGACCCATTCGGAAACGGAGATATTTTTTTTCAGAGACATTTGCCGTGATAGCTTCGGCCTCGTGGGCCAATGCTACCAGGACTCCAGTCTCGAAGAGTAAGCGGTAAGCGAAATGTCGAAAGTTTGTTTCGGATTATTCAGAGAGTAGAAGACTCGTCTAAGTCCGGTCTTTCCCCTTAACGTGGACTTGATATCGACACAAAAAGTATGGATAAACTTGTTTATATTTAGAATGAAGGAAAGCCATGCACGAACAACTTATTAAGGGCATTCGGGAGAAAATAACCTTGACGGAAGAAGGTGAGCCTCAAGTGAAGAAGTTCTTTATTCCAAAAAAATTGAGAAAGAGGCAATATCTGCTCAACGCAGGGGACGTATGTCACCACATCGCATTCGTGGAAAAGGGACTGATGCGTTCCTTCAGCGTGGACGAAGGAGGCTATGAACACGTGATGCAATTTGCGATGGAGGGATGGTGGATTTCAGATATGGCCAGTTTTCTGAGCCAGGAGGAAGCGATTTATAATATTGAAGCCTTGGAAAACGCGGAACTGCTTCTTTTGACCAAACCGGCCATGGATGAAATGATTGACGGTATCCCAGGAATGGAGCGGTATTTCCGATTACTTATGCAAAACAGCATCATTGCGCTCCAGAGGAGAATTCGTGTCGTGCAGACCTACTCTGCAGAGGAGGTATATCTGAAATTAATGGAAGTACAACCTGAAATCATTAGCCGGGCACCGCAACAACATGTGGCCTCTTATTTAGGCATAACACCCGAGACGCTGAGCCGGATTCGCAAGCAGGTATCAACCAGAAGATAGCGAATACTGACATAGTTATCGTTTGATCGATAATTTCCGGATCATTGCATCATTCAGATTTTCGGCATATACGCCGTAGGCATCAACTAGTACACCTTTAACTCCATCGGTGGATGATATCGCAAAGACGATGCTGTTGTCGTCTACGTTGGACATCCCTTCGAACCGGTAAAATTCGTCAATCGTAAATTGCTCCGGCTGCAATTGCAGTTTTAAGGAAGGGCATTCAATGCAAGTGGGCTGAATATTGAAATCTTCCGTGTAGCCTCTTGCTTTTAAATCATTCGTTGCTTCGGATAAGCTTCTGTAGGTTTTCATATCATTCAGTTAATTGTTGAAATCAGGTTGCCCTTATTTACAGTTTGAGAAGGGACTGCAATATTATAAAACAACGTGAGGATTCTCTTGATCTGCATCAAGTCCTTTCTTATTTCATATCAATGTGTTCCGCATGGCGCTGCCGTAACTTTGTTTCATCAAACAAGACGAATGATGAAAACACCAACAACAGTCGCAATTATAGGAGCTACAGGACGCATGGGTGCAGCTATTGCAAAAGGTCTTTCTAAAAATGGCCGTTATCGCCTGCTCCTCATGTCTCAGGAACAAGACGAACTCATTGATTTGAAAGTTCAGCTGGAGAAAACCAATTCCGATGCGGAAGTATATGCATTAAGCTGTGCAAAGGAAGCATCCTGGGAAGCCGACATCATCATTGTGGCTACTCCTTCCGAAGAGGATATGATAGTGGCCGATAAAATACGGGAAGTAGCAACCGGAAAAATTGTAATCAGTATTTCCAATCCGCTGAACAATGCCTACACTTATTCAGTCCGCTCACCGGATACCAGCGCTGCAGAAGAATTGCAAAAACTCCTGCCACATTCCAAGGTAGTGAAGACGTTCAATACAATTTCCGCGGCAGACTTTAGCGCTCCACCTATTGATGGAAAAACAGCCGATGTGTTCATCACCGGTAACAACGGTAAGGCCGTTGAGGTGGTTTCGGAAGTGGTGAAAGCGGTGGATTTCAATCCGATCATCGTAGGAGATTTGGCCGTGAGCAGAACACTCGAGCGAATGCATTTGCCCCTGATTCAACTCACGATGAAATACAATTACAATTGGCTTGCGGGTTGGAGGATCCCCCACAAATGAATCTGTCAAAATAAAATGAGAATTATGAAAACATCAAGTAAATCTTATCTCGCGTTGATCGTACTAATCGTCATGTGCATTTTAATGATTGTTAAACTTTCAAAAGATGCCCGTTCAACGCAGCAGCAAGAAGACTTGTGCGAAGTCGAAACACTTGATCTCGATCAAACGCTTTCTTATTTCACATCAATGCAAGTGGAGGCAGGCTCATCTACCTTTGAGCTATCAAACAAACAGAGACTTTAAAATTTTATAAACAAGAGAACTATGAAAACAGCAACCGAATCAATCACAACCAAATGGACGTTAGATCCTACGCACAGTGAACTGGTGTTCAAAGTAAAGCACCTGATGATCACCAATGTAAAGGGAGAGTTCAGAAAATTCTCGGCCGAAATCGACGGTGATGATTTTACCAAGTCACCGATTAGCGTAACCATCGACGCCGCTTCAATCTTCACCAATGAAGATCAACGTGATGGTCACTTAAAGAGCGCCGACTTCTTTGATGTGGAGAATTATCCCACACTTACTTTTAAGAGTACTTCACTCAAACAAGTGGATGACGACGACTACATGCTGAAGGGTATTTTAACGATCCGGGACGTGAGCAAAGAAATAGAGCTCGACGTGGAGTTTGGTGGTGTGAACAAGGATCCATGGGGAAATGAAAAGGCCGGATTCTCCGTCAAAGGAAAAATAAACAGGAAAGACTTTGGCCTGAATTGGAACGCGGCGCTTGAAACGGGTGGGGTACTGGTTAGTGAAGAAGTTAAGATCAGTGCAGAGGTGCAGTTTGTTAAACGGGCTTAATTGAGAACTGAGTTAAATAATAAACAAAAAACCAAAATAATGAAAACATTGGAAAACAAAGTGGCTATTATTACCGGAGCGGGCTCTGGGATTGGTCGCGCAACCGCCCTCCTTTTTGCAAGGGAAGGCGCTAAAGTTATTGTGTCCGACATCAACAAGGATAACGGCACGGCAGTAGTAAATGAAATTGAGAAAGCAGGGGGGAAGGCACACTTCATCCAGGCAGACTCCTCCAAAGCGGAAGACCATAAGGTGCTCGTTGAGCGGACCTTGAAACAATATGGTCCGATGGATATTGCTGTAAACAATGCCGGTATTGCAGGACCGCTTGGTCCTACAGGAGAATACCCGATAGATGGAT
This sequence comes from Cyclobacteriaceae bacterium, assembly GCA_036273935.1. Classification (GTDB taxonomy): domain Bacteria; phylum Bacteroidota; class Bacteroidia; order Cytophagales; family Cyclobacteriaceae; genus ZC4RG29. Next base: position 48,895 of record DASUGQ010000118.1, read on the forward strand.
GGCAAAAAGTTATCGACATCAACTTATCAGGCGTGTTTTACGGACTCCGCTATCAGATTCCGGCCATGCTTGCAAAGGGAGGAACCATCGTTAATATTGCCTCGATCCTCGGACAGGCTGGTACAAAGGGATCACCCGCCTACGTTGCAGCAAAGCACGGAGTAGTGGGCTTAACTAAAGCTGCTGCACTAGAGTATGCTGACAAAAATATTCGGGTGAATGCTGTCGGGCCTGGGTACATTAAAACACCATTAGTGATAAACGCACTTGACAAACCCACACTCGATGCACTGGTTGGTCTACATCCCATCGGAAGACTGGGTGAGCCAGAAGAGATCGCAGAACTCATCTTGTGGTTGGCTTCGTCAAAGTCATCCTTTGCTACTGGTGGATATTACGCATTGGATGGCGGATATCTCGCTCAGTAGAATATATCAGTCTATAATTACCCTGGAAAATCCGGGGTAATTGCCGCTAATCATCATCAAGCATTTGTTTCGTTTACGTAAGATAAATAATTGTAAATCCTGCACGATATGGGAAACTCGTATAAAATTCCAGCACAAACGCGTATCGGTCATGTTCATTTGAAGGTGGCTGATTTAAACCAGTCGTTAACATTTTATCGCGATTTGCTCGGCTTCGAATTAATGACCACCTATGGCGATCAGGCTGCTTTCATTTCTGCCGGCGGGTACCATCATCATATTGGTCTGAACACCTGGCACAGTGAAGGTGCACCGCCTGCTTCACGCGAAGGTGTTGGGTTGTATCACACCGCTATCTTGTACCCGACACGGAAAGACCTCGCCGTAATTCTCGATCGGTTAAGAAAAAATCGTTACCCGCTCACCGGTGCCTCGGATCATGGCGTTTCAGAAGCTTTGTATCTGGATGACCCCGATGGTAATGGAGTTGAATTGTACTACGACAGACCAAAGGAACATTGGCCAAGACGTTCAGACGGTTCCATTGATATGTATACGCGACCGCTGAACCTTGATGATCTATTGAAAGAACTGAATTAAAATTATGATGCCTGACATGCAATAATCTCTGCTAGCATTCGGCTTAAACGAAACAGCCATCGCGTCGCTATTTATCTTAAAACGTTCTTAGAAGAGAGAAATCTGGCGGCCGCTACGATACTGGATCTAGAGGACTATAATTTCCCGCTATTCAACGAACGTCTGCGGCTTCAAACTTCACCGGCGCCCGAAGTGCTTGCCTTTGCCGATCAGATAAGATCTGCCGAGGGTGTGATTATCGTAACACCTGAATACAATGGCGGTTATCCGGTTAGTTTGAAAAATGTTATTGACTTACTTTATGATGAGTGGAAGCGGACACCGGTAGCCTTGGCAACCGTTTCGGCAGGAAGTTTCGATGGAATGAATGTAATAACATCTTTGCAATACACGCTTTGGAAGATGCAGGCATGGACAGTCCCTGCGTTATATCCGGTTCCAAAAATTAATGAGGCCTTTACAGAAAGGGGCGAACCCAGGGACAAAGTCAGTACGGAAAAACGAACCGCTCGATTCATTGATGAATTGCTCTGGTGCATTGAAGCGAAGAGCCGAATGAACCGGTGAAGGTATAACTAAACACTTGCCACACCATCAGTAGTTCCAAGAGCCGGTACACTCAGAAAAAAAAGCATTCACAGTGGTGAATCAATTCACCGCTGTCATATTAAATTCATTTATCATGGAACACGAACATCTTCAAGCACACCAGCACAGTGAACATTCCCATGCTGCCAATGACCGTAGTGGTCACGAGGGTCATGACAAACATGCAGGGCACTCCACGGCTGACTTTCTGAAACGGTTTGTGGTCTCCACAATTTTTTCGATCCCCGTTGTGGCGTTATCGCCCATGATTCAGCAATGGTTTGGATTTGAGTGGGCATTTACCGGAGACGACCTGGTGCTATTTGCACTCTCAACGTTTATCTTTCTCTATGGTGGGTATCCTTTTTTGAAGGGATTGTACGATGAAGTGAAACACCACGCCATTGGCATGATGACACTGATTGGAGTGGCCATTATTGTTGCCTGGGCATATAGCGTAGCCGTTACATTTGGCCTGGAGGGAATGGATTTCTATTGGGAGATGGCCACGTTGATCGACATAATGCTGATTGGCCACTATTTCGAGATGAGGTCGGTGACAGGCGCATCGCGTTCATTGGAATTATTGGTGAAAATGATGCCGTCAACAGCACATCACATCATGGATGATCACATTCATGACATGCCGGTGGAGCATTTGAAAATAGGACACAAGGTGTTGGTGAAACCCGGTGAAAAGATTCCGGTTGACGGCATTGTGTCGGATGGAGAAAGTTATCTCGATGAAAGCATGCTCACCGGGGAGAGTAAGCCGGTTAAAAAGGAAAGAGGCAGCAGGGTTATTGGTGGTTCCATTAACGGCAATGGTTCGTTGACCATCGAAGTGGCAAGCACAGGCAAAGATAGCTACTTGAATAAAGTTGTGACGCTGGTAGAAGAGGCGCAGAAGGTAAAATCCAAAACGCAAAATTTTGCTGACCGTGCAGCAAAGGTGTTGACATTTGTTGCGCTGGGCGGTGGTATTATGACCCTGGTTGTATGGTTGATGCTGGGATTCCCTTTTGTCTTTGCTTTGGAGCGGATGGTCACGGTCATGGTCATTTCGTGCCCGCATGCCTTGGGACTGGCTGTGCCCCTGGTGGTCGCTATCTCTACCGGTATCTCCGCCCAAAAAGGTTTGCTGATACGCAACAGAACTGCATTTGAAAACGCCCGGCTGATTACCACTATCATTTTTGATAAGACGGGAACGCTAACGAAAGGAACTCATGAATTGCAGGAAGTAGTAGTTTTAAATAAGCACTTTGATGAGAAGGAATTGGTACGATTGGCGTCCGGTATTGAACAGCATTCTGAACATTACATAGCCGCGGGCTTGATCAGAAAGGCTTATGCGATGGGAGTTATCATCCCGAAATCTGAACGGTTTACCTATCTCCCGGGAAAAGGGTTGGAGGGTATGGTGGAAGGCAAGGAAATAAAAGTAGTGGGCCCCAATTATCTGAAGGAGAACAATATTCCTGGGATCACAGCTGTGGAGGAGTTCGCTATGACAATTGTGTATGTATTGATTGATAAGGAGATTGCAGGATACTTCTCTTTCTCCGATCAAATTCGTAAAGAATCATTTCACGCTATTGAGACATTGAAAAATGCGGGAATTAAAAACTTGTTGCTCACCGGCGACAACGAGCGTGTCGCTAAGAAGGTAAGTGAGGAATTAAGAATGGATGGTTACATCGCCAACGTGTTACCACACGAAAAACTGCAAAAGGTAAAGGAGCTCAAAGAAAAAGGTGAGTTTGTTGCCATGGCAGGCGATGGCGTTAACGATGCACCGGCATTGGCACAAGCCGATGTGGGCTTAGCTGTTGGCTCAGGAACAGACGTGGCTGCCGAGACAGCGGACGTGGTACTGGTAAACTCAAATCCGAATGATATAGCCAGCCTGATCCTATTTGGTCGAGCCACTTACAATAAAATGATGCAAAACCTTTGGTGGGCTGCAGGGTATAACATACTGGCCATACCGTTAGCGGCAGGCATATTATACAAGTGGGAGGTCATGCTCAGTCCGGCCATTGGTGCCGTATTGATGAGTATTAGTACCATTGTAGTAGCTATTAACGCGCAGCTTCTGAAAAGACATTTGAAATAACATTGATTTGAATAAACGTAACATGAAAAGAACTATCGAATTTCTTGGCAACTGTCAATCTCAGTTTATTAATCTGACACGAATTGCAATTTGTCTGGTGATGGTCTGGATTGGAGGTCTCAAAGCATTTAAATACGAGGCAGACGGAATAGTTCCTTTTGTCGCCAATAGTCCTTTCATGAGTTTCTTCTACAGCCAGAAGGCGCCAGAATACATGAAGTATAAAAATCCCGAAGGCATGACCGTGCAGAAAAACATTGACTGGCATAAGGAGAATGGCACCTACACTTTCTCGTATGGATTGGGTGCTGTTATTATTGTGATTGGAATATCCACCCTGTTAGGAATTTGGTTTGATAAAATTGGATTGATCGGAGGCCTCTTAACCTTTGGCATGTCCTGGTTACACTTACCTTTTTAATAACCACGCCGGAAGTTTACGTCCCTAATCTCGGTGGCGATTTCCCAACTCCACAGTATGGTTTTCCCTATCTGTCGGGGGTGGGGAGATTAGTGGTCAAAGATGTCATTATGATGGGAGCCGGTTTGGTTTGTGCTTCTGATAGCGCAAAACAATGGCAACAGAATTCAGTAATAAAAAGTTAATGATTATGGCAAAGATATCATCAAGTATAAAGAGTGATCGCTACAAGGTTGAGATCACATCACCAACAGGAAATTTGGTCATCGCCGATGAGCCGGTGGCACAAGGAGGAAAGGATTTGGGTTTTTCACCAAAAGAACTTTTGGCTTCAGCCCTGGCAGCATGCACAAGCGCAACTGTAATGATGTATGCAGATCGTAACAAAATCGATCTTCAGGAAGTTAAGATGGAGGTTGACCTGGAAGGTGTGAATACGTCGAACAAAACGATAATCAACCGTAAAATACAATTCATCGGGAACCTGGACGAGGTTCAGCGCACAAAATTGCTGAAGGTGGCAAATGCATGCCCGGTGCATAAAATTCTGACGAACACAGTCGAGATCAATACTGCAATCATGTAAAATGGAGGAGCTGCAATTGAGGTTACATTAAAAACTGTTTCATCGCCGTGCCAAAGGTAGCCTGTCACGGAACCATATTGTGCATCGTAAAAAGAACAAGCATTCGATGACGAGTTTGTATGAGAGCTTAATGATATCCTTTTGTCAGATGTCATTGGTCTGCCTAACGTTCCAACCTTTTTTCTTCTCAGGCTTCCTTTTCGGGCTCGTGCCCATTTCCGCAGGTTGGACATCCTTCAATTGTTCCCTCTCTGAGTTGTATCCCGTCAATGTGTTCGATCATAAAGTCCTGAATAACCAAGTACCTGGCCTTGCGATTGTTTACATCAATCTGCTTGTCTCGAAATAGTGTTCTGATTTGATGATCATATTCCTGGTGCCCCCAGCAAACCGGACAGATTCCCTCCGGAGTTGACTTTTTGGTCTTTTCTTCCGGCTGTCTAAAGAAGTTGACTAATTGGTCAATAATATCCATTGCTAAGAATCTAGATTCTAAGGTCGTGAAATTGTGCTATGTAATTCGTTAGTTGTTTCCTTGATTGCGCCAATGAGCATCAGTCCTTCATTGTTCGTTTTGTTGCGTATCGCGTGTAAAGTATTACAGGGAAAAATATAAAAATCACCGGCCTTACCGGTGTAAACGTCGCCACCTATCGTAAACTCAAGGCACCCCTCAACTACGTAGGCATACTCTGTTTTATCGGGATGCCTATGCTGTGGATAGTCTGCACCAGGATCGACACGTATCAGTTTAACAGTGCCATTGTTTAAATCGATCAGCGGCTTTCCATGAAAGCCCCTCACTTTTCCCTCAACCCATTTTATAGAACCGATATCAAGCTTACTGTCCATCGCTTCACCTATTGTTCGAATATGATGGAAGATTCAACATTCATAATGGCAAGTGCCTGAAAGCTATTCTTCGCGGTTAGGCTGTGGATGGTCCCGGCAGGGATAACAATAGCGTCGCCCTGAGTTAGATTTAGTTCCTCACCATTTATGCATAATACTGCTGATCCACGCTGAACGACAACTACAACTTCTTGGGTGCTGTGATGTTCAGGCATGTGGATGCCCGGTTCACCGGTCACTCTTAAGACTTTGAGCGATCTTCCCTCCCGGTGTGTCTCAAGTTGAGGTTTCTTCATTGTTTCCATTTCATTCACACTTTAAGTTCAAACAGAAAATTCATTCTCACCAAATCCTGAGTTAAAAAGGAGATTTGTTTTACCTATGCAAATATAACGATGAGCGGTTAATAAAGGATATTTTTATCCGATAATATTCAGGTTATTTTGGTTCTGTGGTTTTATTGTTCCAAAACAATTTGTGATCTGGATATGCCAAGGCTTACTAAGTTGTCGACAGTTGCCGCGGTAAATTTTTCAGGACCACATACGTAATAATAATGAGTTTTGTCGCTTACATTTTTTGAGAGCAATGCCCGGTCAATCTTCCTTCCGGGCCCACGTGATACAGATACTTCGATAACATCGTGATAATTGTGTCCCAGCATTTCCTTCAACTCATGCTGCAGTATAATATCGCTTTCAGTCGGGTTAGCAAACAAGAGGCAATTGCCGGCCATTTGATTCTGTTTCTTCAGTTCGCTGAAGAATAAATGTCTGAAGATGGCAATGAAAGGTGTGATGCCTGTTCCTGCAGCGATGAACAGCCCTGGGCCCTCATACCGAATGGTACCGAAAACCTCATGTACAATCAGTTCGTCTCCCGCTTGGACATCGAGAAGCTTTTCAGTCATTCCTTGATGACCTGTATAGATCTTTATGATGAACTCCAGGTAGTCCGCATTTGGAAGGCTAGTGAAGGTGAACGGGCGTAGTTCCTTCTCAAGCATGGTTGTATTTATCGAAATTTCGGTCGCCTGCCCGGGAATAAACGTATAACCCGCTGGTTTTTCTACTTTGAATTGCTTCACATTGTGTGTAACAAAGTCCGTTTTTAACACTTTCACAATGTAAGCTTTCATGGATGCGCTGTGCTTGTGGACGTCGTAAAAGTTGAAACCTTGGCAAGTGTAAATGCCCCCACCGCCATCACCAGGTCGCGAACGGCCACATCTAAAAAGGCTCCATTCGTAATTAAGGTAAACGCAATTAGCACAAGCCAGGCGCAAACAATGTAGGCGCCTACCAATGGTCTTATGAAAACGAAAATGCCGGCGGCTATCTCGATGATGCCAACCAATATCATAAAAGTGTCCTCAGTGATTGGGATGATTCTCGCCAAAGCGGGATTGAGATATTCTTTCCAATCCGTTAAAATATTGAAGAACTTGTCGGCACCAGCCACTACCGGGACAACTCCATAAGTAATTTTCAACAATAGCTGAAGGTCATTTAATTTCTTAGTTGTGAAATCCATGCAATTTTATTTTTAGTTTCTATGTTTTTAGAGAAAGACCTCTAAAAAAGGTTACAAAATATTTTGGCTGTGTTTTTGTAACGTATCGTGACATTGTTACTCTAATGGTAGGTGGTCAATTAAAGTCATATCGAATCATGGTCAGTGATGAAGAAATAATAACCCGCATCCTCAATGGTGAAAAGCAATTATATGAAACCCTCATTCGAAAATATAACCAACGGCTATATCGCATTGGACGATCGATTGTGAATGATGATGATGAGGTTGAGGATATTATGCAAACGGCATATCTAAACGCCTACCTAAACCTGTCGGGATTTAAGAATGACTCAAGCTTTAGCACCTGGTTGACGAGCATACTGGTCAATGAATGCCTGCTTCATAAAAAAAGAAATGCGAAATTCAGGAGAATACTCTTGGAGAGGCAGAACGAAACACATCATTTGGAGACGCCACTTGCTGGACTTATGAACAACGAATTGAAAGGACTATTGGAGAAGTCCATTGCGGACCTACCCGTAAAATACCGCTTGATATTTGTGATGCGGGAGGTGGAGGGAATGAGTACCAAAGAAACAATGGAAGCGCTAAACTTGACTGAATCGAATGTGAAGGTAAGATTAAACCGTGCCAAGGAGATGCTTCGCGAAAGTTTATGTGGTCAAGATAGATATTCGGGAGTATATGATTTCCACCTTTCGAGATGCGACAATTTGGTACGCCGCGTTATGGAGCAAGTCAATTTCATTTCTTCCATTTCTGGTAAACCTCCGGTACTTTTCGGATAGCCGATAAGACGTATAATTAAGGGGGAATCGAATTTGAACTAGCGTCGTTAATTCTTATTCTAATGTTGATCGAAGCTGAACATCCGTTCCGCAGGCGAGGGCTAAAGCAAGGTCTCTCCCTTGACAGGATATGAGTTAGAGTAACACATGATTTTACCGGTTGGTTTTGGTGACAGCATTAATTATATGTTGTCTGACTACCGGGATTGTCAAACAAATGATGGCTAACAGCAGCAAGAAAGGGAGTAGCATTGCTAGTACCACTATGATCGCTGTCCCCGTTCTTGCCACGCACTGAAGCTCTTCCGGAGTTGCCTCGCAGTCCTCGGTTGACCACTGCTCTTGTTCTGCCATTACTTTGTACCTAAACCGAAAGTTTTCTTTACAAATGAAAATCTCCTGCGGATTCGGGCTGATAGACGATCTTATCCACCCTGAACCTTCCAGTGACTTGTGGCATCTTCCACGACGCCACATCGCCGACTCTGCGGCCAAGAAGCGCCGCACCGATTGGTGAAAAAAGTGACACCTTTCGCTGGCGGCTGTCTGCATCTTGCGGATAAGTAACAGTCATATTTATTCTCCTTCCGCTGGACATATCAGTCAGCAGAACGCGTGAGTTCATGGTGACGACGTCGCCGGAAATGTTCTCAGAGGGCAACAGTTGTGCCCCTTTTAACTCTCCCAGTATGCGATCAACCAAGTCAGGTATTTTTGTCTTCAGCGCGGCAAACTCGATAAGGCCAATAATTCGTTTGTAGTCATTGATGGTTACATACGTACGTTTTTGAATCATCATTTCTTTTACTCTTCTTGATATTACAATGGATATCGTTATGCACTATCCGTGCCAATTAGACGTCTCGTGAGAAGTAGTCTGTAACATCATTCTTCCCGAGTTGCATGAGTAAAATCATCCCGGTGTATCGAAAATCTCCGCTTAAACTGACCACAGTAAACAATTTGCTTAGAATTTTTTGCTTGTCGTTCAATTCTTTGGGGTTAAATAGATTAAGTATACGCCCACCTTGGAGGTCATAATCTATGGTACTTTACCGCATGGATCGCACTAAGCGGGTTTCATTTATTCTGATTGATAGGACTCCTCGATCCAAGATATGTCTACTTCAATTTCCAATGGAATTTCTGTAGTTGATCGAGGGCTTGAATTGTAGTGCTGGTTTTCATGCGCATCATCTTTGACCTTACGATGGGGCTTTAACATCGGATTCGCGTAATAAATTGTTTCGATCCCGACCTCTTTGAGCACACCCAAACACATCGTACAAGGCCGGCGACTTGTGTAGAGTATACTACCCTCAAGAGACAGCATGTTTAGATATTTGCTGGCCGCGCGCACAGCTTCTATTTCGGCATGGGCCGTTGGATCGCCACTGTACAATGCCCTGTCCCAACCTTCACCGATTACCTCGTTATTCATGACGACTAAACTACCAGCCCGAATCCTGTACCCATCCTCCAGCGCCTGTTGACCGATGGCCATTGCCCGTATCATAAAAGTTGTGTCCTGGCTAGTCATCCGCTTTTGGTAGAACATGACTTTTTTGTTTCGTTCCTGGTCGTGACTAATGGATCGTTCAGCATTGCTGTGTGCATAAATGCTAAACCCAATCACTGCGACCAGTAGCATGAAACTAACGAAATGCAAATTCTTTTTCAGGAAGTTGTTCATGTCGCTATACTTCTGATTGCGTAAGGAATTGTCGCAGTACATATTGCAGGATTCCGCCATGCCGGAAGTACTCGATCTCGATTAATGAATCCAAACGGGCAATAACTTCGAAGTTGATTTCTTGCCCATCCTGTTGGTGAGCCGATACATGAATTTTCTTTAGCGGTTCAAGCCCGTTCGCTATACCTGTTACGGTAAAGACCTCCCCCCCCGTCAACCCCAATTTTTTTGCAGAATCCCCGTTGAGATACTCAAGCGGCAAGACGCCCATCTCGACCAAATTGCTCCGGTGAATTCGTTCATAACTTTCGGCAAGAACTGCTTTTATGCCGAGCAAGAGCGTGCCTTTTGCCGCCCAATCCCTTGATGAACCACTGCCATACTCCCTTCCAGCCAGCACGATCAAAGGTGTGTGTTCACGCCGATAATTCATTGCCGCATCATAAACCGGCATTTCCTTCCCAGAAGGTAAATGCGTGGTGTAACCACCCTCTCGTTGAGCGAGTGAATTTTTTATACGCACGTTGGCGAAAGTGCCCCGCACCATTACCTCATCATTGCCCCTCCTTGAACCATAGGAATTGAAGTTCTCTTTTTTTACGCCCTGCGCAATCAGGTATTGTCCTGCCGGGGTCGATTCGCTAAACTGGCCAGCGGGTGAAATATGATCCGTCGTGATGCTATCGCCCAGTACAAGCAGTGCTCTTGCCTGTAAGATATCGTCGAGGGCATCCGGAGTCTTGTCTATGCCGCTAAGAAAAGGGGCCTGCTTAATGTAAGTGGATGACTCTTCCCACCTGTACAACTTATCATCGGACGCCTCCAGATCTCTCCACAACGTATTGCCCGTAAATATTTCCGAATAGTTTCTGGCAAAGTCAGCCGGGGAAAGCACGGTGCTCATAACTTCATTGATCTCGTCATCGGTCGGCCAGATATCTTTTAAGTAAACAGGTTTCTGGTTTGGATCAAGGGTCAGTGGCTCATGAACAATGTCAATGTCGACTCGACCCGCGATCGCAAATGCCACGACCAGCATAGGAGACATCAGAAAATTCATTTTGACCTGGGGATGGATTCTCGCCTCAAAATTTCGGTTCCCGGAAAGCACGGATGCAACCACGAGGTTGTGTTGTTCTACTGCCTGTGCGATGAAAGGCGGCAATGGACCTGAGTTGCCAATGCAGGATGTACAGCCATAGCCTACTACGTGAAATTGTAGCGCAGCAAGATCATTCAACAAGCCAGCCTTTTCAAGGTAGCCAGTCACTACTTTGGATCCGGGAGCGAGAGATGCCTTTACCCAGGGTTTAATGTCGACACCTCGCGCTCGCGCTTTTCTGGCTACCAATCCCGCACCGATCATCACGAAAGGATTTGATGTATTAGTGCAGGACGTAATGGCAGCTATAGCAACGGCGCCATCGGCGACCATGAATTTTTCATCACCCATGTTCACCCAAACTGACTTAATCCCATCAATCTCCTTTTCTTCTATCTTGGTTTCCGGCGGGAGTGCAGGTGATGATGGAACTACCTGGCTTCCTCCTTCAGCAAACCACCGCGCTAATTGGTCGGGTGGTTGCACGTACCTTCGTCCGAACGATTCGTGTAAATGATCAATGAACGTTGATTTTAAGTTCGTTAAAGATATTTTATCCTGGGGACGCTTCGGCCCGGCGACCGTTGGCTCGATGCTGGCAAGATCAAGTTCCAATACCTTGGAATAAGAGATGTCTTCTTTGCCGGTCCGCCACAACATGTTGACTTGGCAATATTTTTCGACAAGATCAATTTGCTCTTCTGAGCGGCTGGTCTGTCGCATATATTCAAGCGTCTTATTATCGATCGGAAAAAAGGTTATCGTGCAACCAAATTCAGGGGACATGTTTCCTATAGTGGCTCGGTCAGGTACAGATAGGTAGTCAACCCCCTCCCCAAAAACCTCAACAAATTTCCCAACCACTCCCGCGCTCCTTAAACGTTCGGCAATGGTGAGAACAAGGTCGGTGGCGTTGGATCCTGCAGGGAGCCTGTTCGTTAGTTTCAGGCCTATTACCTGAGGCATAATGAAATAGATCGGCTGCCCGAGTATTGCAGCTTCAGCTTCGATGCCGCCAACTCCCCATGCCAACACCCCAATTCCATTAACCATTGGCGTGTGGCTGTCGGTGCCTACCAGCGTGTCCGGGAATATTTCTCCATTTCTTTCGACAACACCCTTCGATAAGTATTCCAGGTTGACTTGATGACAAATACCCATACCCGGAGGAACCACACTGAAGTTATTGAATGATCGTTGTGCCCACTTCAAAAATCGGTAGCGCTCCTGGTTACGCTCGTATTCTTTTTCTATATTCTTTGCATACGCATAATCGGCTCCGAAATAATCTACTTGCACGGAATGGTCAACAATAAGGTCAACCGGGATTAGTGGGTTTATCTTTATAGGATCTATTCCTTTCCTTGCAGCTTCGGCCCGTAAAGAGGCGATGTCCACCACTGCCGGCACTCCGGTAAAATCCTGCATCAGAACACGGGAGGGTTTAAACGGAATATCCTTGTCCGATCCGGTTGGTTTCCACTGAAGAATTGTCTCTATGTTTTCTTCGGTCACCGTGAAGTTGTCGAAGTTGCGGATTGCGTTCTCGAGTAAGATACGGATGGAGAACGGTAGCCTGCTGATATCATATCCCTGTGATTCAAGTTCCGCCAAGGAATAATAGCCGAGGCTACCTCGACTGGTTTTAAGGACCTTTTTTATTTGATATGGATTATTGGACATAGCTAAGAATATTTATTAATGTGTGTATCCACTGGTGTCAGCAGATGTTTTTGTTTTACAACACTCATTTTACTCTGTCGGTTGATCGGGAGTTTGCTATCCTGTTTGGATCTTGTCGGAACGGTTAACAGTTCAACGACCTCTTCGTCTGTTAGGGCATTTGAATTCAAGTAAGTCCTTTGGACCGTATCCTCATTGGCTATGTGAATAAATGTTGTCGCGTCAGCGTGTTTTATGACGATTTGGGCGACGCTATGTGTGATTGCCGGTGAAGTAACAATAATCCGTTCAGGCTGCTGTCTTCGAATTAATTTCAGCAAACAAAGGATTTCGGTGCAGCTTTGTATTAGATCATCAACAATGATTACCGTCTTGCTCTGGAAATCAAAAGAGATCGGACTATGAACACCTGGGTACCTACACAACAGTTCAGATTGTAACCTTCGAACATTACGATAAAGAAAGTCTTGAGGAACATCTCTGCCTGCGCTCTCCACAACTGCATGGTTGAAGCCAACCACTCCGATTGATCGGGAGCAGTCACCTGGATCTTCAATCCTTATGCTTGGCATGAAGATCAAATCGCAGCTCAACCGTCTCGATAGAGGGATGGCGATAGGCAGTGCGCCATTCGACATAGCGATGACGCAGCAGTCTTGGAGACTATACCGATCGAAGCTGGGAGCCAATTTGCTGAAAGCGGCTTCCCGGTCTCGGAATAAATATTTGCGCCGACTAGTCATACGATAGTAGTATTTGCCACGATCCGTGCAGTCAATTGTTATTATAGTTTCAAATCCTTTTTATATGCCGTGCTTAACGGCACCCTTTGATAATTGCTTTTCCTGCGGGACATCTGTTGTTTGAGTGCTTCGCAGGTTCTCAGGATGGCCTCTTCGAATGAATGACTTTGCTTGCTTGCGAAGAGATCATATCCAGGGACAACCAATCTGATCTGACAGAACTTATTGTCTCTTGTGGCTGACCTGTCGAATCTTAAACTCATTTGAGCTTCTATGATCTGTTCGCTATATTGCCCTAGCTTGCCTAGCTTTTCTTCAGCAAAATCAAGCAGTTTTTCATCTGGATGAAATGATAGTGTTTGAATGTCAATTTTCATGTTTCGTCTTTAGCTTGTGATAAATCCATTTGATGATTACTTCTCTAAAGTGAATAGTCACCCACCGCCTCCGGCTGATAGGTGACCATAAGAATCTCAAACCGTTTATTGCCTTTTGGTGTATCCCATGAGGTGATGTCGCCAACCTGCTTACCGATTAACGCAGCGCCTACCCGTGAAAATACGGAGACCTTTCTTTTGAGGTTGTCGGCATCCTGAGGATAAGTTATAGTGAGCTCGGCTTCTCTGTTACTTGACGTTTCCTTAAGAAAGACCCGTGAGTTCATTGTGACGACGTTTCTTGGTATGCGCTCCTGTGGAACCATCTCAGCCTTAGCTAGCTCCTTGTACAAATGCGCAGCGAATTCCGGCAACCTGGTTTTCGATGGGGCAGACTCCATTAAATTCATTAATCGTTGATAGTCGTTGGTTGTTATTATCATTCTGTTCTTCATATCATTCATAGTTATCATTAATACCAGCTGTTATCCGTGACGGATAATAGCAGATTGGCGGGGTCTAATCCCCCCGATAAAGTTTTAATTGTTGCTTAAGGGATTGGGTCGTTGTCTACGGTTATTCAGCGTACTCACCTGAGTGAGACCGCAAGGTCTACCTTTGCGGTGCCTCCATCATAGAGCCTTGAAACCGGACAATTTGATTTTGTGATTGCTGCCAGCTCCTGGAGTGTGTCGATACTTAGTTCTGGACAATCCACTTTGCAATCCAACGCAATCTTGGTGATGCTTGGCCCAATGTCATCTTTGTCAAGGGTAACAACCGCGTTGGTTGTGATGCTCGCAGGAATAAGGCCTTCCTTAGACAAAAGCAAAGCGAGATACATGGAAAAGCAACCCGCATGTGCTGCTCCTAACAAATCTTCCGGACTGCAACCAGGGGCGTTTTCAAAACGGGACGCGAATGTATAAGGAACTTCGTTTTTGTTAAATACCATTTTGCCACCACCATTCTTGATAGTACCGTTCCATTGCGCCTTTGAATTTGTCGTTGCCATTGGTTGGTTATTGATTTGTTGATTTTAATTATTGAAAATATAAAAAGTTGTTTGCCGCCTCTATTTATTGAGAAACGCTGAGTACATCCAAACTAATTTCTCTTGCGCAAGAATATAGTCGCTCATCAAGGTTTGTGTTCCTTCATCACCGGCTTCTGCTGATAGCGAAAGAATTTCACGTTGAATAGATAAGACCACGTGGAGCGAATTCAGAATGTTAGACACGGAATCAATTCCGTCGCTTACCTGTTTGGTCTCCCTAATCTTTGAAAGGCGAATGTAGTCTGTGAATCTGTGATATGGAGCATAGCCTAACGTTAGAATCCTTTCCGCTATCTCGTCTATTTTCAGCAGCAGGTCGTTGTATAATTCTTCAAATTTGCCATGAAGTTCAAAGAATTTTTCTCCCCTGATATTCCAATGCGAACCTCTTGTATTCTGATAGAAAACAGAATAGTTTGCCAATAGTTCATTGAGTTTGTCCGCCAATTGAATGGTCTTGGTGCTGTTAAGTCCGATTGTGTTTACTGCTGTCATGTTATTACTTTCGATTAGCTTTGTGTGTTGATAGGTAGGCTGCATTATCCGTGCCAGATAACCTTGTGATTTAAGCCCAACAAAAGAACCTTTTATTAAATTAAGATGGTTCAATAATCCCCGGCGAGTAAAATCTCCCCAGCATGTTTAAAAAATGTATGACTCGGTAAGATTTTATCTTCCGCTCTTTGTACCTTTGAATGTTTCAAGTGCTTAATGAATGGCTAGTGCTCATATAAAACTCAAGGAAAGGGTCAAGGAGTTGAGGTGTCTTTACGACCTTTCGAAAATTGCGCTGACGGCCGGCACGGATGTAAGCATGTTTTTGAATAAGACACTTTCGATACTTCCTAATGCAATGCAGTATCCTGACCGGGCGGAAGTCAGTATTTCAGAAGGTAAGATGAATTATGCAACAAAGGGGTTCGATAAATGTAAACACTACATCTCATCTCGGATTGGCATTGGTAACAAAAAATACGGTACGCTAAGAGTCGGATACAGGGCTTCTTCAAAGAAGTCAGTCGCTAACGATTCATTTCTGACGGAAGAAAGGAAGTTGATCAAAGTGGTGGCGAGAGAGTTGTCGCTATTTATAAAACGGACGAGGGTGGAAGAAAATAACAAAAAATTGGAAATGCAACTCCGACATTCTGAGCGACTTGCTTTTGTGGGTGAATTGTCGGCGGGTATAGCACATGAGTTGAATGAACCATTAGGCAGAATTCTCGGGTTTGCTCAGCTGGTCAAGAAGAATGGAGGTTTAAGTGAGCAGCAGGATAGTGATATGGATAGAATTGTCAAGGCATCTCTTTACACAAGGGAAATTATTAAGAAATTAATGATTTTCTCGAGGCAGATGCCCAGGCAGATTAATCCCGTAGACCTCAACGTCATTGTCTCGAACGCTTTGTATTTTATTGACGTGCGTTATCAAAGCCGTGGTATTGAAATAGTTGAAAACCTTGACAAAAAATTGCCTGTGATCGAGGCAGATTCAGTACAAATCAGCCAGGTGCTGGTCAATCTTATGACAAATGCAATACACTCGATGCCTAAAGGAGGGACGATAACAGTGACTACGAGGCGTAAGAGTGGAGGTGTTAGCCTGATTGTAAGTGATACCGGGAGCGGAATGACGAGTGAAGTCAGCAAGAAAATTTTTGAGCCATTTTATACCACTAAACCCGTTGGTCAGGGAACTGGTTTGGGGCTTTCCGTCGTGGTCGGAATCGTAGAAGAACACAAGGGAAAGATACTGGTTAGCAGCGTCCCCGGAAAAGGATCAAAATTTGAAATTGTATTGCCGTTGAGGCAAACGAGGAAGTGATATGAAGAATACGAATATCAACGTATTAGTGGTTGATGATTCGCCGGAAAGTGTAGAACTCATCAGACGGAATCTTCAACCCAAAGGCTATCAAATATTCACAGCCAGCAATGTACAATCGGCTACCAAGCTTTTGGCGACTGTGCCTGTTGATCTGTTGATAACGGATTTGCAAATGCCGGGGGAGAACGGAATCCAATTAGTCCGCCATGCTTCGGAAAATTATAAAGGGATCGGAATCCTGGTCATAACAGGATTTCCCTCCATACAAGGTGCGGTGGAATCGATTAAGATTGGTGCCGAAGAATACCTGGTGAAAACATTTACTGATGAAGAGCTATTTGCAGCTGTGGAGAGGGTTCTCGGCAAAACGAAAAGAGGTAAGATCGGGCCGGTCACGCTCCCCGCACAGAATTTTGGCATCATCGGAGATTCCGATGGTATGAAGAAAGTTTTCAATATCATTCAAAAAGCAAAGTCGACAAATGCCACCGTGTTGATATATGGCGAAAGTGGAACAGGAAAGGAATTGGTAGCAAGGGCCCTGCATTATGGTGGGACAATTTCAGCCGCACCCTTTGTTCCTGTTAATTGTGGAGGGATCCCTGACTCCCTGTTGGAGAGTGAATTATTTGGCTACGTCAAGGGTGCCTTTACTGGGGCTACAGAAACACGTGCAGGGTTTTTCCAGACGGCTGATGGTGGAACGATATTCCTGGACGAAATCAGTAATACAAGTCTGGCTATGCAGGCGAAACTTTTGCGCGTGCTGCAAGAGAAAGAGTTCTACATGGTGGGTTCAAAAAGAACCCATAAAGTGAATGTACGTGTTGTTGCTGCCACCAATGTTGATCTCATGCGATTGGTGAAGAAGGGACTGTTCCGCGAAGACTTATATTATCGATTGAATATCATAACGATAGATTTGCCGCCGCTTAGGGAAAGAGCTGATGACATATTCCAATTAATTGACTTCTTCCTCGCCAAACATGTTAAAGAACTAGGCAAACCTTCCATGAAGTTTACCACCAAGGCTATCCAGGCGTTGAAAGAATATGGATGGCCTGGCAACGTCAGGGAACTCCAAAACCTCATTCATAGACTGGTCATTATGTCGGAGGACAGTACTATCGATGTACCCGACCTCCCGGAGTCGTTTCGCTTTTCGGTCAGGCGGACAAAAAGACTTGATCGGAAACTTGAAGATGTCGAACGCGAATACATTCAAGAAGCATTAGCCGCGAACCAGAATAATATATCGCAAACGGCAATTAGTTTGGGAATCGACAGGAAGACCCTTCGCGAAAAGCTCAAAAAATATAACTCAAAGGCCGGAGAGAAAAGTACCACCTGAACAGTTTCTCGCCATACACGCGACCCCCCTCGTCGCTAACGAAACCCCTTTCAATGATTATTGATGGTATGCATTTTGGATTGAGTGCATAACATGTGGTATCCAAAGTCATGAAGTTCAAAACACCACATGGAGGAATTAATATGAGAAACCTTTTGAGAAACCGTAAAGAAGAATATACAATGGTCCATGCCGAGAATTTGTAACCTTTTCATTTGTCGATCCTCTAAATAGTACAACTATTAAACTAAAAAACATGAAAACGAAAACCAGCCTTTCATTAACAGCAATTGTTTGTTTCGTAATGTTCGCCTTCGATTCAGTGTCGCAGCAAGGCCCTGCGCTATCGGATCCAGAGGTAGCACATGTAGCCGTCACAGCCAACCAAATCGACATTGATTTTGCAGAAATCGCAAAAAACAAATCGCGTAACGCGGACGTTCTAAAATTTGCCGAGACAATGTCTAATGATCACAATGCAGTGATCGCGCAGGCAGTCGACTTGGCAAAGAAATTGGGTGTAACACCCGTTGATAATGAGGTAAGCAAACAATTATTGACCGATGCGGAAAAAACTAAAAAGAAGTTACGCGGAACTCCAAATAAGGATTTCGACAAAGTGTATATCGATAATGAAGTTACTTATCACAAAGCCGTGATTTCAGCGGTCGAGGGACTTCTCATTCCAGAGACGGAAAACTCGGAACTTAAGGAACTCCTCCAAAACGTCGTTCCAGCATTGAGGGCTCACCTGGAACACGCTGAGATGGTTCAAAAAATATTTGCAGACAAATAATCGTTGGTAAGTGATGTTGACAGCGAGATATTCCGTGTTTGTGCTGGTTGCATGCATATTCATCAGTGGTTGCAATTCCTCGACTAATAAGGAGTCGCAATTAGGCGACGCTGATGATTACCCTGATCTTGCCAAGGAAGAGCATGCCATGACCCCAGCAGAAAACGGTAATTCAGATTTAGCCCTGAGGAACACTGTTACTTTTCATACAATAGAAATTAGACAGATGAAGTTTCAACCAGATGAGCTTCGACTTCATAAAGGAGACACGGTACTTTGGATAAACAAGGATATTACAGACCATGATGTAACGGAGGAAACTAACAAAACGTGGACCTCTTCAAGGTTATCCACTGGTAAGTCATGGAGCAAGGTCATAACAGAAAGTGCTGATTATTTTTGTTCCCTCCATGTGGTGATGAAGGGCAAGCTTATAGTAACAGAGTAAAATCCACAAGGTATCCGTGACTTCGCCTTTTATTTAACATCTAAAGAAATGGTATATAATGAATCAGCATAGCGCGCAAATCCCCCTTCGACCATTTGTTTTGATCTGGTTGATTACGATATTATTATTGGTGGTACTCAGTTTCCTGGTAGCGATACATTTACTTGCTCAGTTTTGGCTATTTGTCCCTTTGCTGCTCTTGTCACTTGTTGTTATCGATACACTCCAAAACAAAAGTTCACTTCGAAGAAACTATCCACTCGTCGGCAGGCTACGGTATTTGTTCGAATCCATCCGTCCCGAACTGAGGCAGTATTTCTTTGAAGGTGAACTCGATGGCAGACCCTTTAATAGGCGTCAGCGCTCAATAGTGTATCAGCGTGCGAAGGACGTGAAACAGACGATATCGTTTGGTATGCAGGACGATCCTAACCGGATCGGCTATGAATGGGCGGCTCACACGGTGTACCCAAAAAAAGCAGATCCCAGTACGTTCAGAGTTCTGATTGGCAACCGCCAGTGCACTCATCCCTATAATTGCAGCATCGTCAGTATCGGAGCCATGAGCTTTGGTGCGATGAGCCCGACTGCCATTTCGGCCTTAAACAAAGGAGCCGCCAAAGGTGGTTTTGCACACAATACAGGCGAAGGAGGGATAAGTGAATATCATCTGCATGGCGCGGATATCATCTGGCAAATTGGTACAGGATATTTCGGATGCAGGAATGATGACGGAAGTTTTTCCGAAACGCTTTTTACTAAGAACGCCGCCCTGCCACAAGTGAAAATGATAGAACTCAAGTTGTCGCAAGGCGCGAAACCGGGCCAGGGTGGCTTATTGCCGGCACAGAAAAATACACCTGAAATCGCAAGGATAAGGAATATTGTCCCTTACAAGACAGTTCATTCGCCAGCAGCGCATAGTGCCTTTGGTAGCGCCACAGAACTGGTTTATTTTCTTGACAAACTGCGACATCTCTCAGGCGGAAAGCCCATAGGGTTTAAGATATGCATCGGCAGAAAACAGGAATTTGCCGATATCGTTCAAGCAATCCATGCAACTGGGATCATTCCTGATTTCATCACTATCGACGGTGCCGAGGGAGGTACCGGCGCGGCCCCTTTAGAGTTTATTGACTACATGGGGATGGCGCTTACTGACGCCCTTGTCTATGCTAGCAATATACTGACTGAATTTGGACTCAAGAAGCATATTAAAATCATAGCGTCCGGGAAGATTATCACTGCATTTGATATTGCAAAGGCAATATCCCTCGGAGCAGACACTTGTTATAGCTCAAGAGGAATGATGTTTGCTCTAGGTTGCATTCAGGCTCTCATTTGTGACAGCGGTAATTGTCCGGTTGGGATCACCACACAAAAAAAATCGCTTTACAAGGGGCTTGACGTGACGGACAAGAGCGAGCGTGTATTCAACTTTCATAAAAATACGATGAAGGCCCTGGCGGATTTCATTGGGGCTTGCGGCTTTAAAACGCCCGATGAATTGACTCCTGACATCTTTTTCAAACGCACAGAACAAAATCTAAATCAAAGCTTTTCTGAACTCTATTTCGGACGAATTAAGAAATATCGCGAACCTTATTTTTTTCGTAACTAAAAAACGGTAACGGATTGCTCATATTCCTGGCGGCTTTTTGAATTTCCCATGGAAAGTCCCATCCTTTCTCGTAAAGGGTTTCTGACGCAGTGACCTCGTCCATTAGGGAATAAAGTACCACTGAGTCAGATCGCACCACCGCCACTCCTCAACAATGGTCTAAATCAGGTTCCTTGCAGATTGAAAGAATGGTATGTCTTTTGGGATTAGAATCACTGGGGATTAACTATGTACACACAAGATTCCATTGAGAGTTTATTATTGAATGAGTTGCGTGGCCTTTGCATTAACTGCGCGAAAGCAGAGCATTGCTCGTATCGAAATGGTACAGACAAGATCATTATCCAGTGTGAGATGTATCAATTAGGCGGCGAGGCAGATGCTTTCGCGTCGGCTCTGCCGCCAAGAGGCCTTTGTACTAACTGTTACAGAGCCGACTCATGTCAGTTGCCCGGGAGACGCACGGGGATCTGGCATTGCGAAGAGTATGAATAGGGGGTACTAAATGAAGCAGGTAAAATATTTTAATAAAAACTGAGAAAGAATGACCAATAAAACTATTCCGAAACACGAAAGACATAAGGTTGACTACCTTTTGATAATTCTTATACTGCTGTATTGGGTGTGGGCCTTTCTGTACCTTGTGTCCTGACAAAACAGAGATACTCCCTTGCCGACAAACCGAGTATTTAATTCGAAACAACTTCAATTTGAAGACCGTCCAGGGCATTATCAATTATCATTTGACAAGCCAACCGGCTATTGGGAAAGACGGAATCCATTTTGGCAAGTGTTGCGGCTTCGTTGCCGACTCGCTGTAATATGTCTTCGGTATGATTGATAATGTAAATATGGCAGGTGCCGCATCTTCCAATTCCCCTGCATTCACCGAAATCGTCGATGTATAACCGATCGTATAATAGCGCCATGAGATTTCTATACTCGCCCCGGCGTGTCACGATTCTATGCTTGTTACCCCCGAAAAAGACCGTTATGCAAATGTCGGTTGAAGAGTTAACTGTTTCCCGTTCCAAAATTGAAAGATCTATTGATCCGATTCGTGGTTTGACCTGATTCACTATGCTCAATACGGCTGAGGTGGTTAGAGGTCGTATCCACCCGTGCAGGAGAGACACTGATTTGCGTAGTTATCATATTCATCATATGCTGCTGCAGGTTTTCCAAAAACAGTAATGACCCTATCGACGCGAATTTGAAACTCAGAATCCGTAACGATAAACAACCCTTTGCTCGGTATTTCCTTGAGCTCCATAATTTGCCCCTCGAATGACTCGACAGTATTATTGCTACTGAAATAGAAAATTTTTCCCCGCGTGTGTTTCGTGATTTCTTCTTCAAGATTTCTCGGTAAACATATTGAACAGGTGAATATGAATTGTCCATACGATGACGATTTAAGTAACAATCCGACGTTAGGTGCCGCAGTTCTCTTCCTGATAACAAAATCTCCGAAGCATTCATTCTCATTTCGCTCAATAGAGTACAATTTCTACGATTGACCCTCGGCTGGGTTTATTTTTTAAGTTCATAGCACCGAAATAGATAGATGAGTTGATAATATAGATCCTTTGGGAGACTGATAAATGTCTTGATCAAAATTTCCTTTGCCAGTTTGCGCGAGATCAAGCGCCTTGGGAAAGAGGATATTGTTTTCAAGATGCATATGAACCTTCAGATCATTTTCCAACACCATTGTGGCATCGTAGATAGTTGCATAAATACTTCTGTTTTCGGGTTTGATACAACCGTTACGGGCCGCTCTGACAACGATTCGCAGATTCTCGAGCTCTTTCTCAATTTCCCTTCCAAGCGAGCCAAGGGGTTTGATCAGAATCATAAAACTTGATGAGGAGATTGCTTTCTGTCCACCCATCATAGTAATAACAGGAAAGACGATTTCCTCCTGGTATCGCATATGAGCTACCAGGTATTCAGAGAGTTTTTCAAAGGCATTTTTGATGAGTTGCAGATTGGCCTGTTCACTTTCGTTTGTATGAATGGTTTTTGCCAATGTATGCTTGATAAAAATCAGTTTTTTTTCGGCAAAACGATGATGTCTTAAAAGAATAAGGTCGGAAAGTCTCTTCGTACTCATTTCCGCGAAGTGTTTTGGTCTCGTACTGATAGCCTCTAGTTGAGACAAGTCCTCAACAAGCGATGTGATGGGAACCTTCCCATCATTGCACGCTTCCTCCAACGTCATGTTTCCCTTTGAGTAAAAGTTTATTCCGTACTCGTTGAAAATTGAAGCTGATTCAATATTGTCGGTAACAATTTTCGCTACCGTGTCCGACTTAGTCAATTTCATAGCACTACTCCTGTAAACACTTGCTCCACATACATGGCTAAGGTCGTCGGTTGATATAAGTCTAACCGTTGAAAACTAAATTAAAAACTGACCTTGTGTTCGTAAAAATACATCGAGTCACACGTTTTCATTTTGTTTAAACAGTCAATCATTTATTTAATCCAGCCAATTAGCCGATATTCGTTTTTTTCTTGTTAATACTGGAGAATGGGATTAATTGCCTCTTTACCGGAAATTGATACTCAACCGAGGTCCGTATTTGTGATGCACGAAAAGTCAGAAAAACTAATCCCACTGCATGCACATAAAAAAGGACAACTTAGTTATGTTCAAGGTGGCATTGCGTTCATAACCATTGATTACAAGACATATGTGGTCCCGGCGCGACATTTTTTCTGGATTCCGGCGGGAGTGCCGCACATTCTCCGAATTGGGTACTCTGCTACCGTGTTGCGATCCTTGTATTTTTTTTCTCACAACGATCACGTTAATCCTTTCTACAGGAGATTAGGGATTTATCCGGCAAGTGAACTAATGATCCAAATGATCAATTATACAGAACGTTGGGACGGTCGAAAAATTAATAGCAAGAATGAGAATTTTGAGTTTCTGGTAGCGTTGAAGAATATACTTCCCACTATGAGTGGTCATGCCCTGCCGATCATCTTGCCCGTCACAAATGACGAACGCATGCTCAAGATCATGAAGTATCTTGACGACAATATTGGACAACCTCTCAATTTGAAAACCATCAGCGAAAAATTTAATATGAGTGAAAGGTCAATGTCCCGCTTGTTTCAGTCCAGGCTAAATATCTCTTTTCTTCAATACCTGAAAACACTGAGGATCATCATGGCCCTTGAAATGATCTTAAAAACCAATAAAAGTCTTAGTGAAATAGCGTATGAGGTAGGCTACGAGACACTGGGCGCATTTAGCAATACCTTTTATACGATTACGAAATCGCGGCCGTCGGACTTGCGGAAAAATTCAAGGAGATGACCGTTACGAATCGCTTTCTGGACCAAATACGCTATTAGTCGCGACGAAATTCTGGAATAACGAGTATGTTATGGAACCTTGAGGTCTTTAATTTATGGTAGACTAATCGATTCCAGACAAAATGATCGTCCATCATTAATTCCCTCACGTGTTTTGATACCGATAAGTGAAGAACTTCGTTCCACCTGCGTCGAAACGCCCCACTGACAATAGCCAATAAAACCGTCTCAGGTAGAAAATTCACTCTTTTAAATGGTATGCATTTTGAAATTACGGAAATAAGAGTGGAGTATGCTGAGTTAAGTTTCAACGGAAATGATGCAAAGGATGTCCAAGGTGGGAAAACGGAACCTAGAATGGATCGTGAAGGTCACTCTAATATATCTAATGAACGAGCGAGTTGTTAAGAGGTTTTTTGCAGACAATATAATTAACGAGTGCGAATGGGAATTATCTACAGAACGAAAAGACAATTTGAGTGTGTTGGAGATCATTCTCATCAGTAGCACAAAAAGTGGAGAACATAAACTTTTACAAAAATAATGGACAAAAATGTCCGGTATTATTATTTGCATTATATATTTACAACGTCATTGATCACGCGACCAAAATTTAAGAAATGGACATACAGGCGACGGATACGGTAGGGAGCATTGTCAAGCAAGACATTCGTGC
>DASUGQ010000119.1:0-2705 GCA_036273935.1 Cyclobacteriaceae bacterium
CCGGAAACATTAAAAGTGAAATTGTTTCCCACCTTGGAGTAACCGGCTGTTAATTCAACTCCCGAGTTTCTCATTTTAGCGGCGTTCAAGTCGGTCGGATTGGCCTGCCCCATTAATGAGTAAGCAGGCTGCGTGCCCAAAATGAGGTGATCCGTATCCTTTATGAAATACTCGGCTGTCAACGTGAATTGATTGTTGAACATTCCCACATCAAGACCGATGTTTTTCATCGTTGAGATTTCCCATCCAAATTCAGCATTCGGAAGTTGGTTATAGTATGATCCCTGTTGGACAACATTATTAAATGGATAAAACGTATTCGTATAGACCGGTGCAACGTAACCATATGGCGCATTCGGTTTAGCTCCTACCTTACCATAGCTTGCTCTCAATTTAAGATCGCTGATTTGGTTAATACCGTTCATGAAAGGTTCTTCCTTTATTCTCCAACCCACAGATGCTCCAGGGAAGTTACCCCATTTATGACCTGGCGCAAATCCTGAAAAACCATCCCGGCGCATGGAAGCACTCAACAGATATTTTCCTTTGAATTCGTAATTCACACGACCCAGGAAGGAAAGCAAATACTTTTCCCATCTTTGATTATCGACAGTCAGATTCGTTCCTCCTGTCAAAACATTTATTTCATTGGTAGTTAGCCTTCCGCTAGTGTTCAGGTAGTTGTTCTTCTCATCCTGTCGCTCAGCAACGACAACGGCATTTATAGCATGGTCACCAAATGTCTTATCATAAGTCAACTGATTAGAGTAATAGAGAGAATAATAGTTGTTTCTATTATCTGTTAAATTGTGAGTAGTTCGGCCCTGATAACCACCATCGCTGAAAATCGGATCATTTTGTGTAGCGCGGTCTTGCGAAGAATTTACGCCAAACGTGAACTTATACTTAAGTGCATCGGTAATCTTAACCTGCAGGAATGTATTACTCAGGATGTAAAGATTATGATTTTCTCTTATATCCATCAATGCCAAACGAACAGGGTTTTCAGGGTCGGAACCATCAACAGATGTAGTACCATTAAAACCACCAGGATTATTCGGATTGCGGACCGTGATATACGGAACGGAGCGGAGCATATGCATGACCATCGTCCTTCCACCACTTTCCAGCTGATTTTGATTGTTGCTTTGCGTGATCTGCAAATTTTCGCCAATGGTAAATCGCTTGCTGATTTTTGTCTCAATACTAAGTCTTCCATTGTATCTGTCAAAAGAAGTTCCTAACATGATTCCGTCTTGTTGGAACCGCCCGAACGATAAGTACATCTTAGTCTTTTCGGTTGAACCAGAAACAGAACCCTGAAGTTGTGAAATAGGCGCCGCACGGAACATCTCGTCTTGCCAATCTGTCTCTGTTTGAGCAAACGTTTGGGTTGTCCCTGCGTAAATTGGCTGATCCATATTAGAGAATCGCGAAGGCGGCGTGCCTCCTGCATTGGTTGCCAGCGCCGTGCCATAATCAAGGTATTGATCGCGTTTTAACAAATCCAATTGCTTCCAGGCGCTTTGAGTTCCAGCGTAGGCTTCAAGATCTACGTGGACTTGCTGATCCTTCGATCCGTTTTTGGTGGTAATAATAACAACACCATTGGCAGCGCGTGATCCGTAGATTGCAGTCGCAGCCGCATCTTTCAAGATTTCAACCGACTCAATATCTTTTGTATCCACACTATTCAGGTTGAAGTTTGGCGCGGGGAAACCGTCCACAACATAAAGAGGATCCGCATTTTGCGTGATCGAACCAATTCCGCGTATACGGACGATTGCGCTTGTACCCGGACCTCCGTTATTGGTTACAAGAACACCTGGAACACGTCCCTGCAATGCAGCAGAAACGCTGGGCACAGGCAATTCTGCAATTTCCTTTGAACTGACTGAACTAACCGCCCCCGTCACCGAAGACTTCTTCTGCGTTCCATAACCGACCACGACAATTTCATTGAGTGTGCTCACGTCAGGTACCATCGTCACATTGATGGCCGTTTGCGTTCCCACTTCCACTTCCCTGGTCTCATATCCAATAAAACTGAAAACCAGCACGGCATCGCCATTGGGGACGGTAATGTTGTACCGGCCGTCGGCATCACTTGTGGTGCCCGTGGTTGTACCTTTAACAACAATGTTCACACCAGGCATAGACTTGCTGTTTTCATCCAGCACCTGGCCAGTAACCGTCATTTCATTAACGATCGCCATCTCCTTTGAAGAGGCTAACATGCGATCGAGGTCCTCTTTCGAAATTGAGTAATGCTCACGGCTTAGCATCGAAATTACGGGCGCAGCGGGTTTCTTTTTCACCACAATCTGGTCGCCTCGTATTTTGAAGATCAGGTCGGCCCGATCTGCCAGCTCGCGCAAGGCGTTTTCAAAGCTCACGTTGTTCAACGACAACGTTATCTTTTCCGAATTACTCATCGCCTTGTGATTGTAAAAGAAACGGAAATCGGTCTGCGCTTCCAGCGTCTCCAGTATTTCCTTTACCGATGCAGATTCAACGGATAGCACGATCATCGCGCTGTCTTCCTTTTTAAGGGTATCTCTCGCTTGAAGGTTCAGACTGCATATGACAAGTAAGGTTGCAATCATAGGTCTGTTCAGTTTGATTCTTGAAAATGGGTCAGGCCATCGACATAAAAGATCCAATAAAGTTTTTTTCATAACTTTGGGATAGGTTGACAATTGTTT
>DASUGQ010000120.1:0-4777 GCA_036273935.1 Cyclobacteriaceae bacterium
GAGAAATTTCCCTTTTTATAAATCCGGTGGGGGTGAAACTTTATGACGGCTACCGCTGGTTAAGGAATTGTTAAGAAAAGTTCGTTCATTTTTAATTAGCCTTTTTCTGGCTAGTTTTGACCGAAAGCAGCTTTGACAAACTACTATGGGGAATAAGCAAACACAAAAGGTCCTGGTTGTAGATGATGAAGAACCGATTTTAGAACTTCTCAAGTACAATCTTGAAAAAAGCGGCTTTGATGTAAAGACAGCCTCTGACGGGATGAAGGCAGTGGAGATTGCCAGAAAGTTTGCACCAGATCTGGTCTTGCTGGATATCATGATGCCGAAGATGGATGGTGTTGAGACCTGTCGCATGCTACGCGATATCCCTGACCTTCAGAAGACCTTTATTATATTCCTTACAGCCCGTTCGGAGGAATATTCCGAAGTGGCTGCGTTTGATGTAGGAGCGGATGATTATATCACCAAACCTATAAAACCAAGGGCACTAATGAGCCGGATCAACGCGCTTTTCAGAAGGGATTCAAAGAAAAGTGCCCCTTCCAGCACGATCAATATTGGAGACCTCACCATTGACAGGACCAGTTATACGATCAATGTGAACAATCGCGAGATCAATCTTCCGAAGAAAGAATTTGAGTTGTTGTTCTTTCTCGCACAGAATCCAAACAAAGTATTCAGTCGCGAAGATCTTCTTCAAAATATATGGGGAACGGATGTTTATGTTTTAGCCCGTACCGTTGATGTTCATATCCGAAAAGTAAGAGAAAAGATAGGAGATGATTATATTACTACCGTAAAAGGAGTAGGGTATAAATTCACTCTGAATTAATTCATGGTTTACAGTTCGCGGGTATTAGCGCTTCTGCTTGCCCTGTGCGTTTCAATTATCACGACACTTTTTCTTTCGCTTATTGAAAGCGCAACAGTCAATGTTCTGCTCGTAGCTTTCGCGATAAGTTTTTCGGTTTCTTATCTTCTTGTCTTTGTTTTGCTTGAGTTTCTCGTGTTCCGGGAGATTAATAAGATTTATAAACTCATGGGCAAACTGAAGAAAAAAGAGTTGTCCGGTATCGGTAAACAAAAGTCGAGTGCACTTAATCCGCTCAAGAGGATCAATGAAGAAATCTATTCGTTTGCAGAATTAAAACAAAAGGAGATTGATGAGCTCAAAAAACTTGAAGCATTCAGAAAGGAGTTTATCGCCGATGTGTCACACGAATTGAAAACGCCAATCTTCGCGGCGCAAGGTTTTGTTCATACGTTGCTGGATGGTGCGGTCAATGACAAAGCTGTCAGAAACCGCTTTTTGAAAAAGGCCGCAAAAAGTCTCGATGGATTGGACGCCCTTGTGCAGGATTTGCTTACGCTGTCGCACATTGAAACAGGTCAGATTAAAATGCATTTTGAAAACATCGACCTCTACAAGTTGACAGAGGAGGTCTTTGAGCAATTTGAAAATAAAGCGGATAAGCGGGATGTGAAGTTGCGCATCGAAGGAGCGTCAAGAAAAGTAATTGTCTATGCAGATTGGCAACGCATGAGTCAGGTGATGACCAATCTTGTTTCGAATGCGATCAAACACTCCTTTGATGGCGGCGAAGTTGTTGTAGGCTTTGATGTTGGAAAAAAATACGTAACCATATCAGTAATCGATAAAGGTGAGGGAATTCCCCTTGAACATGTCAACCGGATTTTTGAACGGTTTTATCGAGTGGACAAAAGCCGCAGTCGCGAGAAAGGAGGTACTGGCCTCGGCCTGGCCATCGTCAAACACATTCTGGATGGCCATCATACCAGGGCGGAAGTAATCAGTTCACCTGGAAACGGTTCAATCTTTAATTTTAAATTGCCCCGCTCAAAAGAAGTTCTAGAGATTTCAGAGAACTGATTTAAAATTGCACCCTTGAAGAATAAATACAATTTCTCAAACATGATTCTGTGGGAGGACAACGACTACATGGTCATTAATAAGCCTCCCCATCTCGCTACATTAGCGGACAGAAGTGAGCCGGTGAGTGTCTTGTCGCTTGCCAGGACCTATGCTGATGCTGCCCAGGTCTGTCATCGTCTGGATAAAGACACATCGGGAATTTTGGCTATTGCTAAAAATCCGGAGGCTTATCGACATCTCAACATGCAGTTTGAGAAGAGAACTGTTGGTAAAATTTACCATGCGGTCGTTGACGGGCTTCACCAGTTTGAGAACCGCCTGGTTGACATGCCAATCATAAAGATGGACGATGGTTTGGTAAGGATCGGGCGAGAGGGGAAGCCAGCTCAGACCTACTTCATTTCGTTGCGATCTTACAAAGGACATACTTTGGTTGAATGCAGGCCGATAACGGGGCGAATGCATCAGATTCGCATTCATCTCTCCACAATGCAAGCCCCAATAACCGGGGATGATATATATGGCGGTAAACCATTTTATCTGTCATCTGTGAAAAGGAGCTTCAACCTGAAAAAGGATACCGATGAGCAACCTCTAATGAAAAGAATGGCCTTGCATGCATATTCCCTCGAATTTAAAGACACGTCGGGAAATTCAGTGAAAGTAGTCGCTCCTTATCCAAAGGATTTTCAGGCCTTGGTCAGGCAATTGGAGGCGAATGAGTAGTGGAATCTTGTAACGGAGTCGCTAAAAACTCATTTCTCTATTCCGGTCGCCTCACCTGTCGCCTGATACTTTACATACATCATCCATGTTGAATGATTGCCCAAAAAAGTATGGGTATTCGGGCAGAATAAGCTAAAAACCATTTTTTACCCTGGCTTGCATTTGAGCTATTATCCGTTTACCTTTGTGTCCCTTTTTGAAAGAAGGGCAGATT
Source organism: Cyclobacteriaceae bacterium (assembly GCA_036273935.1). Classification (GTDB taxonomy): domain Bacteria; phylum Bacteroidota; class Bacteroidia; order Cytophagales; family Cyclobacteriaceae; genus ZC4RG29. Next base: position 2,838 of record DASUGQ010000120.1, read on the forward strand.
TTATTGATTTTAATTTAAAAACGTGGATCACAACAGTTATAAGACAACATACGTCAACAAGGCAACAGCCGAGAAAGGCTGGGTGGTTGTGGACGCTAACGCTCAAGTTTTAGGGCGCTTGGCCAGTCAGATTGCCAAAATTATAAAGGGAAAGCACAAGGCATCTTATACGCCTAACGTGGATTGTGGGGATCATGTCGTCGTGATCAATGCTGAGAAGGTTAGAATGACGGGTAAGAAATGGAATGACCGTGTGATCTTTACGCATTCCGGTTATCCTGGCGGTCAGCGAGAGCACACGCCTGCAATGATTCGGGAAAAGCACCCTGAGCGTCTTGTTGAGCATGCCGTAAAAGGTATGCTTCCTAAAAACAGGCTGGGACGCGAACTATTCCGTAGCCTTCATGTTTATGCCGGGGCAGAGCACCCTCACGTCGCACAACAACCAAAAGAAATAAAGTTCTAATCGATGGAGATTTTTAACGCAATTGGAAGACGCAAGACCTCTGTAGCCCGTGTCTACGTCTCGTCGGGTAAAGGGGATTTAAGAATTAATAATAAGGATTTCAAGGATTACTTTCTTTCTGAGATTCACCAATCTCTGGTAAAGCAACCTATTGTGGCTGTCAAAGTAGATGGTCAATATGATGTAAGTGTGAATGTTGAAGGCGGAGGAGTAAGAGGTCAGGCAGAAGCCGTTCGTTTGGCAATAGCACGCGCATTGGTTATTCTCAATGCTGAAAATAAGCCGGCTCTTAAAAAGGAAGGTTTGCTAACCCGCGATTCCCGAATGGTTGAGCGGAAGAAATACGGAAGAAGGAAGGCAAGAAGAAGATTCCAATTCAGCAAGCGTTAATCATAATAGAAAATTTAATGGCAGAAAAATTAACCTATCAGGATTTATTGGATGCAGGTGTACACTTTGGTCACCTTACCCGTAAATGGAACCCGAAGATGGCTGAATACATCTTCATGGAAAATAACGGTATCCATCTGATCGATCTCAACAAAACGCTTGCGTGCCTTGATGAGGCATCTTATGCGCTGAAAAATATCGTTCGTTCAGGCCGCAAAATCATGTTTGTAGCCACGAAGAAACAGGCGAAGGACGTTGTGAACGAAGAAGCAAAGCGCCTTAACATGCCATATGTAACTGAGCGCTGGTTGGGAGGAATGCTTACAAACTTCGCTACGATTCGTAAATCGTTAAAGAAATTATCGCAAATTGACAAATTGATGAAGGACGAATCCTTCACCAATCTTGCCAAGCGTGAACGCCTTATGGTTACACGCGAGAAAGCGAAACTGGAAAAACTATTGGGTGGTATCGCTGATCTGAACAGGCTACCCGCGGCATTATTTGTGATTGATGTAAAGCGTGAACACATCGCGGTTACTGAAGCGCAAAAATTGAATATCCCCGTTTTTGCCATGATCGATACGAACTCCGATCCGGACGGCGTTGACTTTCCTATTCCGGCCAATGATGATGCTTTCAAGTCAATCAATATTATCACCAGGCAAATTGCAAAGGTGATTGAAGAAGGGCTGATGGAACGCAAGAGAGACAAGGAGGACGCGGCAATGAAGAAAGATGAGGAAGAAAAAAGGAAAGTAGACGAGAAGGAAACGATCGAAGAGACCAAGTAAGATTTTAGTGACTGACAGTCGGGAGTCGATGGGCTTCACGATGAATCAGAAAGTGAATAAAAATTTCTAACTGAACATCGGTCACAAGCCGGTGTTTAGTTTTTTATAGGCAGTGATGATCTGCTGTTAAGTCCAAACTGTATTCTTAAAATTGTAAATCTTATTCATATGTCAATTTCAGCACAAGACGTAAACAAACTCAGACAGATGACCGGCGCCGGTATGATGGATTGTAAGAAAGCCCTTACCGAAGCCAATGGTGATTTTGAAAAGGCAATTGAAATACTTCG
>DASUGQ010000121.1:0-6130 GCA_036273935.1 Cyclobacteriaceae bacterium
ATTCTTGTCGGAATATGCAATGGACTGACGAATCTGATCGTAAACACGGCCCGTGGAGAAATTGGCGAAAGTACCTGTGAATGGAATTTTGCCACCAATTGTGAGTCCGGCAGCGATCCCCATCATGTTTGCCTCGGCGATACCCACCTGGAAGAAACGGTCGGGAAATTCTTTCTTGAAGTCGCCCATTTTTAGCGAACCGATCAGGTCAGCGCAAAGGCCAACGACATTCGGATTAGTTCTGCCAAGTTCCAATAGACCGACGCCAAAGCCGGATCGTGTATCTTTTTTCTCTGTGAAGGTGAATTTGGTCATTTGTCGTTATGAAATTTTGAGATGCAAAAATTTAAGTGATGCCGATTACTTAATCAATTTAAAAAACCGGGTCCAGCGAATTTTATTGAATAGACCTGAATTATTATCCAGCGAAAGCCAGATGAAGAAGGCTTTGCCGACCACGTGATCTTCCGGGACGAATCCCCAGTAACGTGAATCGAGCGAGTTGTGCCGATTATCCCCCATCATGAAATAATAATTCTGGTTGAAGGTATATTCATAAATCTCCTTTCCGTCTATAAGGAGCTTTCCATTTTCAATTTTAGCATCCTTGTTGTGATCGTACGTCTGAATAGTGAAGCCATAGATTGCCAATGTGGAGTCATTAACGGGGATGGTGGCGCCTTTTTTTGGTATCCATAGCGGTCCAAAGTTATCTGCGCTCCAGTGAACGAATTTCATCGAATCGGCAATCGTGTAATTTGATCCGTAATAATGGGAGTAAGGGAAAACATCAAATGTTTCCGCCAGCTTCTCCTCGTCAACCTTTTTGATATAAGGGAGTTGCTTCATCTCTTCAGCCTTCTCATTGGTTAGCCACATCCGGTAAAGCATTTCATTCCCTTCAGCGCGTCCAAGGGGATCGTAGTCCTCGGGACCGATACCCAGTTTGCTAAGATTCCGTTCATTAATAGCGTCGTTCGATGTCACGAAGTAGCTCAATTGCATCTCTGGCGGAACCGGTAGAGGTGTTCCGTCAATGATCACTTTTCCGTCTACAACACTAAGCGTTTCGCCGGCCGCAGCAACACAACGTTTGATGTAATTGGTCTTCAAATCGACAGGGTAGTCGATGTTCTCGTTCAGTTCTTTCGGTGGCACATTGAAAACAACGACGTCACCATGTTTGACGTGAGTAATGCCTGGCAAGCGATATTGTGGAAGTTTAATCCAGGTCAGGTAAGAAGGAATGTTGGTGAACCATATCTTTTGATGGGTTAGCGGCACCTGCAGGGGTGTAGTCGTTGTTCTGGTGCCATAGTGAAATTTACTGACAAAAAGGAAATCCCCGACAAGCAGAGAATTTTCCATGGAGGGTGTAGGAATAGTGTATGCCTCCATAATGAGCCAGCGGATGAGCGTTGCGGCGACAACCGCGAACACGATGGCATCCACCCATTCGCGGGTTTTCGATTTAGGTTTTTGCTCTTTTTCAGGGGTTTTCGTCCAGAACTTCCAATTCATAGGTATGGTTGAGATTCAATAAAGCTTGCAAATAAAGGGAAAAAAATCATTTTGAGGATTAGTCGCCGAAGCCGGGCTAAAATTTCAGATAATCATCCATTGTTAGACATCCTTTTTTGCCCGGAAGCCATTCAGCCACCATTACTGCTCCTAAAGCAAATCCTTCCCGGGAGTGGGCTGTGTGTTTGATTTCAATATCATCAACGGCAGACTCATATTTGACAACATGTGTTCCGGGCACCTCAGCGATCCGGAAGGAATTAATCACCAGTTCATCCGCTCTGCCGTTATCATACTTCACCCATTTTTTCTTTCGCTCGATCTTGCTTAGGATTCCTTCAGCAAGAGTGATAGCCGTACCGCTGGGAGCGTCTTTCTTTTCGGTATGGTGTACTTCATCCATTCTTACATCATACTGACTGAATCCATTCATCATCTTTGCGAGGTATTGATTTACCTTAAAAAAGATGTTAACACCCAGGCTATAATTGGAAGCGTAAAAGAATGCGCCGTCATAGAGGTCACAGATCTTTTCAATCTCGTCTTTTCTGCTTAGCCATCCTGTTGTGCCACAGACAATGGGAATGTTAAGTTCCAGGCAATGCCTGACATTATTAAAGGCGGCATCTGGATGTGAAAATTCAATGGCAACGTCTGCTTTTATATGATCAAGCTCGTTCTGGTTATCAATATCGATGCGGCCTGCAATGTGATGACCCCGCTGTGTTGCGATGCCCTCGATGACCTTTCCCATCTTGCCGTAGCCAATTAAAACTATATCCATGTTATTTAAGTGGGTACTTTTAACGCGGGCGCAATAAGGTAAACTTTTTATAAAGGTCAAAACTTTAGGATCACGGAAAAGCCCGCCTGGCGGCCGAGAAGCATATCGTTTTCAAGCATAGGTTCGAACTTTACCTGCAGGTTTGGATTGACATCGAATTCTTTCAGATGGGCATCGATATGGGCGTCGAGGATCTGCAAAATGTAAACCCCGGCCATGATGATGATGAAAAAGTCTCGCTCACGGCGTGCCTTGTCAATCGCCGGTCGTAATTGGTCCTCTGTGTATCCTTCTTTACTAAATTCCTCACCTGTCTCTAGAATATAAAAAAGTTGTTCTTTGTAATCCTTATACTGGCTTTGGTATACATTAATGGCATAGCCTGTAGCGAAGAAACCACCATAGACCAGTGGCAGCTTCCAGTACTTCTTGTTGTAGATCTGTCCTAAGCCGGGAAGTACGGCGGCATATAGAGAAGCCTTGGCGGGATTGAAGCGCTTTGCGTAAGACTGAATTCGCACGGTGTCTGACTCATCCAGTTCGGTAATGGAAGGCTTAATGACATCAATTGAATCCTTCTTTTCCTCCTGCGCGGAAACCTTGTAAGTAAACAGAATGAGTACGACAATTAAATAAAATCGATCCTTCATCAAATTTTGAGAATGTCCAGAATCCGGTTCAGGTCTTCAACAGACAAAAACGGTATGCGAATTTCGCCTTTTTTTCCGTCACTTCTGACAACAACACGAGTGCCAAAGTGCGATGACAGGTTGGACTGGAGTTGGGTAATCTCTTTTGAAGCGGGGGTCGAGACTGTTTCGTTTCTTTCCGGGGGTTTATGCGCTGCTACTTGACGTACCAACTCTTCCACCTTGCGTACGGATAAGTCATCTGAGAGAGTTTTCTTGAAAATGTAGAGCTGTTGTTCCGGGTTTTCAACGTTAATGATCGCGCGGGCGTGTCCCATGGACAGCTTATTGTCACGCACAGCGATTTGAATATCCGGTGGAAGCTTCAGCAAGCGCAGATAATTGGTAACGGTAGCCCGGTTCTTTCCGACGCGCTCGCCCAGTTCATCCTGCTTGAGATTACATTCAGAAATTAATCGCTGATAGCTCAATGCTATTTCAATGGCATTCAGATTTTCCCGTTGAATGTTTTCAATCAATGCCATTTCCAGCATCTGCTGATCATCGGCGGATCTTATGTAGGCGGGAATTGCGCTAAGCCCTGCAAGCTTCGATGCCTGGAACCTTCGCTCACCTGATATCAGTTGATATTGGTCCCGCGCCAGACGTCGGACCGTGATGGGCTGAATGATACCATGCACCTTTATCGATTCGGCGAGCTCCTGGAGCGCCTCCTGATCGAAATGTGATCGGGGCTGAAACGGATTTACTTCAATTTGCTCAACAGGAATTTCAGTGAGGCCGCTCGGTGGCGGGGTAGAGGTGGCAGTACTAATTGGAATATCAACCTCAAGTCGCTCTTCCTCTGAACTGTCGCTTAATAGGGCGTTGAGCCCTCTTCCTAATGCTTTCTTTTTACTCATTGACTTTCTTTTTATCCAGTATTTCGTGAGCAAGGTTCAAGTAACTAATGGCGCCGCGACTTTCGGCGTCATGAATAATAACGGGAACACCAAAGCTCGGTGACTCGCTTAACCTCACATTTCTTGGGATGATTGTTTTAAAAGTCATCCTTTGAAAATGTGTCCTTACTTCTTCCACCACCTGATTCCCTAAACTCGTTCGCGAATCGTAGAGTGTCAATAAAATTCCTTCAATCTCCAGCCTGGGATTTAAACGGGTCTGAATGATCTTAATTGTATTTAGCAATTTGCCCAGGCCCTCCAATGCGAAGTATTCACACTGAACGGGAATGATCACTGAATCTGCCGCAGTCAATGCATTGATTGTGATCAATCCAAGTGAAGGAGAGCAATCAATGATGATATAGTCATAATTATCTTTCAGTTTTGCCAGGGCGTCTCTCATCTTTTCTTCCCTGCGCTCAACGCTAACCATTTCCACTTCAGCGCCTACAAGGTCGATGTGTGATGGCATGATGTCGAGAAATTTGATGTTTGCGTCTTTCATGACGGCATCCTTAGGCTGAACTCCATCAACCATGCATTCATATATACCCGCTTCGACTTCTTTGGGGTTGATGCCGAGGCCAGAGGTTGAGTTTGCCTGCGGGTCAGCATCTACCAAAAGTGTTTTTTTCTCCAGCACAGACAAACTGGCCGCAAGATTGATTGCCGTTGTTGTTTTTCCGACGCCGCCCTTTTGATTGGCTATTGCAATAATTTTTCCCATCCCGCTAATAAATATTTAGTTTAAAAAGTGCCCGTTCTATTTCGGGCTACAAATATAGAGTAATTCGCATGCGGGCGTGGAACAACGTGGAACGTATTATCCACAAAAGGTCAACATGTTTTTCGTGGGCGAAATGTGGACAAATCCTTTTTTAACTCGTGAGCGAAGTATTAGATCACTTCAGTCATTGAGGAACAATGACCTGAAAACCAATGAAATGATAGCTATGTCTTCTTTTTCTTCTTTGATTCTTCAGCAGTCTTTCGAGCTGCCTCGCCAGCCTTCATGGCCTCTTCAAGCTTGGTCATAAACTTGGATTTCTTACCGGCGCCGGCAGCATTCTTCTTCCTGTTCTCGTCGAGAATCGCCTTGATCTTGTCCTCATTGACAAAACGCTTGATGATTGCCTGCTGACTAAATGTTGCCAGGTTGGAAACGAAATAATAGAATGTAAGTCCCGTTGGGAACGAATTAAGTACAAAGAAGAAGATGATAGGCATGATGTACTGCATCGATTTCATCGGTCCTTGTACGGAAGTCAATTGGTTATTTTGCCAGGTATAGATCAGCGTTGATATCGTCATCATGACGGTAAACAGACTAATGTGATTGCCCACTCCGAAAGGGATGCTAAAGGGTAACGAAATTAATGAGTCATAGGTGGAAAGGTCCTCCGCCCAGAGTAACGGCTGTTGACGCAACTCGATACTGTTTGGAAACAAGTAAAACATGGCGAAGATTATCGGCATCTGCAGTACTACAGGGATGCAACCACTAACCGGGTTTACGCCAACTTGCTGGTATAACTTAAGCTGCTCTTGCTGTACTTTGGTCATGTCATCACCATGCTTCTCCTTGATTACATCAAGATCGGGCTTAAGCACCTTCATTTTGGCCATGCTGAGATAAGACCTGTAGGAGAGAGGAGCCAATACGAGTTTCATTAAAATCACAAGGATGATAATGATGATTCCATAGTTGCTGAGGTGAAGTGTGAGAAAATGAAAAACAGGAAAGATGACGAATTTGTTTACCCAATAAACCGGGGGCCAGCCGAGATAGACATTCTTTGCAAAATCATCAGTCACCTTGCCAATTACCTGGTAGTCGTTTGGGCCGATATAAAATTTAAAATTGGCTTTGCCATTGGTAAGATCACTCTTGGCGATCAAAAGATTTACATCTGCCCTTTTCACCACCGATGTGTCGGAGAGATTTGTGGCAATTGCAACGGAACCGCCCTGAAAAGAATTTTTAGCGATGATAGAGGAAAGGAAATATTTTGCTTTGATAGCCACCCATTGTTGTGGGGACGAAAATATTTCCTGCTCAGGACTGTTAGAGCGTTCGGGAAGTTTATCAAAGCCGTCGGCAGGATTGTAGTAGTTAATCGTCGTGTAGTTTCGGGTATCCTTAATGTCCTTCTCGGTCGGGCGAATGATTTGATTCCAGACAAAATTCAAATGATCACCGGCAAGTTGTTTTTCAAATCCCGAACTCGTCA
>DASUGQ010000122.1:0-10177 GCA_036273935.1 Cyclobacteriaceae bacterium
AGTGCCGCTTGCCTATGCCTTTGTAAAAGGAGATGAAGCATTTAAGAGCTACTTAGATACGTGGATTGATTTGAAGAAAAAGGATAGGACACTGAGTGCAGTATATGATCATTGGATACTTGGAAAGGACATCAGAAATAATGAGCCCAGGTGGTCCGTAATAAGAAATGTGTTGCATTGGATCAATTGAGAATACTATGTAAGAAAAAAAATCATACAATACTAAAAAACAAATTGCCATGAAAACACAAGGCAAACAATCAACGTCTTCCGTCGAAGCAAAAAGGCTTGAGGAAGATCTCAATAACGGTTCTCATTGGAAAAAGTGGGGCCCTTATCTGAGTGAACGACAATGGGGAACTGTAAGGGAAGACTACAGTGAGAATGGAGACGCATGGAATTATTTTACGCATGATCAGGCAAGATCAAGGACTTACAAGTGGGGAGAAGATGGCCTTGCAGGGATAAGTGATAATCATTCTCAACTATGTTTTTCGCTTGCATTGTGGAATAAGAAAGATCCCATTCTGAAGGAAAGACTTTTCGGATTGACAAACAGCGAAAGCAATCATGGTGAGGATGTGAAGGAATACTATTTCTATCTTGACAGTACGCCCACACATTCGTACATGAAATATCTCTACAAATATCCTCAGTCTGCCTTTCCCTATGATGACCTGGTTAACACAAGCAAAGGACTGAGCCGAAATGAATTTGAATATGAGCTGATTGACACCGGCGTGTTTAATGACAATCGGTACTTTGATGTATTTGTTGAATATGCTAAAGCCTCTCCTGAAGATATCCTTATAAAAATAACAGTACACAACAGGGGACCCGAATCAGCGGAGCTTAACATTTTGCCTACACTGTGGTTCAGAAATGACTGGTCTTGGGGAGACAAGGTAACAAAACCTGAACTCAAACTCCTTTCAGAAAATGGATCAACCCGCGCTATCAACGCAATACATCCAACACTTGGTGAAATGTTGTTGTATTGTGATGGAAACCCATCTTTGCTGTTTACTGAAAATGAGACTAATAACGTACGACTATTTGGAAGTCCGAATGCAAACCCATTTGTAAAGGATGGCATTAATGATTTTGTTGTTCATGATAAAAAAGAAGCAGTGAACCCGGGCAATATCGGGACAAAAGCTGTGGCAAATTATTCCGTTGTAGTTAACCCCGGTGATTCACAAGTAGTGAGATTGCGTTTGATGAATGTTGCTCAAAAAACCGGTAAGCCGTTTGAAAACTTTGATAACGTCTTCAAGCAAAGGAAACAGGAGGCTGATGAATTTTATAAAACAATTATTCCGTCATCGCTGAATGAAGACCAGGCGAATGTGATGAGACAGGCATTAGCTGGCATGCTTTGGAGTAAGCAATATTATTATTATGACATTAACAAGTGGCTTAACGAGCATGGTGTCAATCCTTTCAAACGTTCTTCTAAAGCTGCTACAAGAAATGGAGAATGGCATCACATGCAAAATGGCGACATTATTTCAATGCCCGACAAATGGGAGTATCCCTGGTATGCAGCGTGGGACCTTGCCTTTCATGTACTGCCACTAACACTTGTCGATCCCGATTTTGGCAAGCAGCAATTAAAATTGATGTTGCAAGGAAACTATTTGCATCCTAACGGTCAGGTACCTGCCTATGAGTGGAATTTCTGTGATGTGAATCCTCCGGTTTTAGCATGGTCAACAATATTTACTTATCGGCTGGAAAAGTTGCAAAGGAATACTGAAGATGTGGAATGGTTAAAAAGCAGTTTCCAAAAATTGCTATTGAATTTCACCTGGTGGGTAAATCGCAAAGACCGGTCAGGTCGCAATGTATTCGAAGGGGGATTCCTTGGACTGGACAACATCGGAGTCTTTGATCGTAGTTCGCCACTTCCTACAGGTGGTTATCTCGAACAGGCTGATGGCACTGCGTGGATGGCCTTATTCAGTCAGAATATGCTGGAAATAGCGGCTGAGTTGACTGATAAGGATATGTCGTATTTCGATATGGCGTTGAAATTTGCCGAGCACTTCCTCTGGATTGCGTCTTCCATGACTCATGCAGGAGAGGATACAGGTATGTGGGATGAAGAAGATGGATTTTTCTATGATGTTCTTCGTATGCCTAACGGAGTGGCACAAAGACTTAAGGTACGGTCTATGGTAGGGTTGCTTCCACTTTGCGCTGTTACAACCTTTGACGGTGAATTAATGAAAAAGTATCCTGAGTTCAGAGTGAAGTTTGAAAAGTTCTTGGACAATCGCTCCGAAATGTTTGAGTCAATTCACAATCCAATGCAGACAGGAGTGGCAGGACGCAGGCTTGCTTCCATTTTGAATGAGTCCCGTCTCAGGAAAGTGTTGAGCAAGATGCTTGATGAAAATGAGTTCTTGAGCCCTTACGGTCTACGGGCACTTTCACGCTATCATGCTGAGCACCCCTATTCTGTGCAGGTAGACAACCAGGAATTTAAGGTGTCCTATCTTCCCGGAGAATCAGACACAGGAATGTTTGGCGGAAATTCAAATTGGCGCGGACCAATCTGGATGCCTGTGAATACGCTTGTCATTCGTGCTTTGTTGCAGTATTACAGTTTTTACGGAGATGATTTTAAAGTTGAACTTCCGACCGGATCAGGCAACCATGTGACTCTTTACCAGGTTGCTGAAAATCTTTCTAACAGGCTTGCCAATATATTCCTGAAGGATGATAAGGGGTTGCGGCCGGTTTATGGAGGGACAACTAAATTTCAGGACGACCCTCACTGGAAGGATTTCATCCTGTTTTATGAATACTTTCATGGTGATAATGGTGCAGGTTTGGGTGCAAGTCATCAGACAGGATGGACTGGAGTTGTTGCAAGGCTCATGCATCTGTTTGCAACCGCTTCGTCTGAAAAAGTTTTGGCACTCGGGAAGAAAGCCGTATTCCAGGAAGCATAGAAGTTTAAATTTAAGTTATGGGCAATTCGATTTTTCCAGCATTATATCAGGTCAATACCCGTGTTTGGATGACCGAGCTTTCAAAAAAGCTCGGTCGTCCGGCAACGCTGGATGATATTCCTGATTCAGAATTGGATCAACTCGCCAGGTCAGGGTTTGATTGGGTTTGGCTTCTCAGTATTTGGCAAACAGGTAATGAAGGGCAGCGCGTCTCGCGCGAGAATCCGCAGTGGAGGAAGGAATTCGAAGAGACATTGCATGATTTATCAGAAGAAGACATCGGCGGTTCGGGGTTTGCGATTAAAGCTTATACCGTTCATGAACAACTTGGCGGTGATTCTGCGTTGGCCCGTCTTCGTGATCGCCTCAGAACACGTGGTCTCAGGTTGATGCTGGATTTTGTTCCCAATCATTCTGCTCTGGATCATCCCTGGGTTGACAACCACCCGGAATACTACATGCATGGCAATGCATCTGACTTGTTGTGGGAGCCCTCAAACTATACACGTATTCGTCGTGAGTCAGGCGACATGATCCTCGCGTATGGCCGTGATCCATTCTTTCCCGGCTGGCCGGATACATTGCAGCTGAATTACAGCAATCCGAATTTACGGGAAGCGATGATCGGTGAGTTGATTAAAATTTCTGGTCAGTGTGACGGTGTGCGTTGTGATATGGCGATGCTCATTCTTCCTGATGTCTTCGAGAGAACGTGGGGGCTGAGGTGCGGCCCTTTTTGGCTAAATGCAATTCAACGCGTACGTGATAAGTCTCCTGATTTCTGCTTCATGGCAGAGGTTTACTGGGGACTCGAATGGACTTTGCAACAACAGGGATTTGATTATACTTATGATAAGCGTTTGTATGATCGATTGAAAGAAGGCCACGCTCGCCCTGTGCGGGAACATCTTTATGCAGATTTGGATTATCAGCGCAAGCTTGCCCGCTTTCTTGAGAATCATGATGAACCACGAGCAGCTGTTCAATTTTCACAGGAAGTGCATGAAGCCGCAGCGATCATCACTTTTTTAACACCCGGCTTACGTTTTTTTCATCAAGGTCAATTTAAGGGAAAGACTAAACGAATTTCTCCCCATCTCGTGCGGGGACCGGAAGAGCCCGTAAATATCAAGATTGAGAAATTTTATGAGAAGTTACTTTCCATCTTAAAGCTCCACGTGGTTCGGGATGGTAACTGGCGATTGTTGGAATGCGGAGCCGCTTGGAATGGAAACAGCACAAACGACTCCTACATTTCCTTTGCCTGGGATGGAAATAATTCAGGTCGAATCCTTGTGGTGGTAAATTATTCACCAGGCCGAAGCCAATGTTATGTTAAGCTTCCATTTCACGATCTCAATGGAAATAAGTGGCGCCTGCGTGATCTGTTCAGCGGAGTCACATATGACAGGACTGGAAGCGAATTACAGGCAAATGGACTGTTCCTGGATGAACCTGGCTGGAAGTATTATGTTTTTGCCATGGAGAAACATTAATCGTTGAATTGACCACTCAGGTCAATCTCGTCCTTCACCCTGTTTTCTATTTTATTTCTTTTCCTCAGCTGGGAATCCTCTCTTTACTAGGAGCGCTTCGATCTTCGGATCACGTCCCCTGAATTTCCGGTAGCCTTCCGCAGGATCAATGGTATTACCAACCGAAAAAACATATTGAGTCAATCTCGCAGCCACGTTTTTATCGTAAGGGCCACCGGCTTCTGTAAAGGCTCCGAACGCATCTGCCGTGATCACATCGGACCAGAGGTAACTGTAATAGCCGGCAGAATAACCATCTCCTGAAAAAACATGGGAGAATTGTGGTGTACGGTGACGCATGACGATTTCCCGCGGCATACCCAAAGCATTCAGCGTTTCTTTTTCAAATTTATCCGGATCAATTTTCTGCCCTCCAGCCAGGTGAAGTTTCATATCAATCAATGCACTTGCAAGGTATTCTGTGGTCTCAAAGCCCTGATTGAACGTTGATGCTCGGTTAAGCCTGTCGACTAAATCCTGGGGGATGGGTTTTCCTGTCTGATAATGTAAGGCGAATCGCTGCAGAACCTCTGGCGTTGAGAGCCAGTGTTCCAGCAGTTGAGATGGAAATTCTACATAGTCGCGGGCAACAGATGTTCCGGAAAGGGATGGGTAGGTTACATTTGACGAAAGACCATGCAGGGCATGACCAAATTCATGAAACAATGTGCTGGCGTCAGTCCATGAAATTAGTACAGGTTCACCTGGTTTGCCTTTTACGAAATTTGAATTATTGGAAACAATCGTTGTGATATTTCCATCAACGCGCTGCTGATCGCGATAGGCGTTCATCCATGCGCCAGATCTTTTCCCTTCTCTTGCATAGGGATCAAAATACCAGAGACCAATATGCTTTCCGGTGGTTTTGTTTTTCACCTCCCATACTTTTACATCCGGGTGATTAACAGGCACGCTTGAAACAGGTACGAAACTGAAATTGAAAAGTTCGCCAGCCACCCAAAACATTCCTTCGCGTAACCTATCCAGTTGAAGGTAGGCTTTAACTTCATTTTCATCCAGGTTATATTTTGCTTTCCTCACTTTTTCAGCGTAATAACGGTAGTCCCATGGTGCGATGGTTAGGTTGGCACCCTCTTTATCAGCAATTGCCTGCATGTCGGCGACTTCTTCCCGCACCCTGGCGACTGCCGGTGTCCAGACGGTCTCCAGCAATTCCTCAGCGCGCTCTGGCGTCTTTGCCATTGCATTTTCCAGGCGCCAGTGGGCGTGAGTAGGGTAGCCCAGCAGTTTTGCCCGTTCGGCTCTCAGCTGAAGAATTTCGGTAATGATAGCGTTGTTGTCATGTTCGCCGCCATGGTCACCCCGATTCACAAACATGCGCCAGACCTTTTCACGAAGATCGCGGCGATTTGAATTTTTAAGAAACGGCTCGACAGAAGAACGCGTATTGGTGATGACCCATTTGCCCTCGACTCTTTTGTTGCTGGCAGCGGCCGCGGCAGCGTCAATTATCGACTGTGGTAGTCCTTCGAGATCCTTTTCACTTTCAAGGATGAGGAATTGGTTCGTCTCATCGAAGAGAAGATTCTGCGTGAACCTGGTATAAAGGGCCGCGAGTTGTTGATTGATTTGAGACAGACGCTCTTTTGCCGAAGGGTCAAGCTTTGCGCCGGCACGAACAAAATTTGTATAATAGAGCCAAGTCAGTCGTTGTTGTTCGGGCGTAAGGTTGACTTTTGCCGGTGAATTATAAACAGCCTCGATGCGGGAGAACAACTTTTGATTTTGTGTGATCTGATCTGAAAATGCGGCAAGCTTTGGCTCCATTTCTTCTTCGACAGCCTGAAAGTCTTTACTGCTCATGGTAGAACCCCAAACCCCATAAATGGTTTGTAAGCGAATCAGCGTTTGGCCTGTTCGCTCCATGGCTACAATTGTGTTTTCAAATGTGGGGCTGGTAGTGTCGTTAGCGATCTTTTCAATTTCGCCTAACTGTTCCCTCATTCCTGTTTCGAGGGCCGGCTTGAAGTCAGGTATTTTAACCTTATCAAATGGTGGTACGCCACCGTAAGGGCCGGTCCACTCGACTGTTAAAGGATTCTCCTTGACTTCGGTTGGCAGAAAGTCATGCGAAGGATTTGTTGACGTGTTCATCATATCACCAGGTAAAAATACAAGGAAGTTGATAGCAATGAATATCGCACTACCGGAGGGGAAGAGATTTATCATACGTTTAGGTTTCTGTCGGCGGACAATATAATTCAATTTATCACTCGTTAATCGAGGTTGGCCAAGTTTACCCCAATTGAGGGGATGCAGGGCGTTGAAAGGCCACACAATAAGTAATCAAAAGCATGGCCGTTTTTTTTCGAATGACGCATTTATTCAATTTCAGGAGTGCCAGCTCAGGTAGTTTTGTGGAGTATTTAAACAATTAATAAAATGGAAACGCAAACAAAAAACATGATACCGGTCAGGTTTCTGTTCAATGAGGAGATCAGGCTTACCGGTATTACCGAATTTGGTCTGAGTTGGAAGGACCTGGTATCGGGAAAGTCAACTCTACCGCCAGCGGGCGCATGTTTTGATGTCTCTTTTGAAGGAGTTGTCAGCGGTCCTTCTATCGAAGGCGTGAAAAAAGGTGTGGATCACCTCGAAGTAAGGGCGGACGGTAAATTCATACTTAACCTTTATGCTGTGATCACTTCTTCGAGTGGTGACAGTATTAGCGTTCAGGAGACCGGCGTTCTCATTCCAGCGCCGGATGGGTCTGCCATTGGCAAACTGCGATTGAACATGCGCCTGCACTCACACTCGGCCGGATATAATTGGCTAAACACAATTGAAGTCTGGGGGGACGGATATATTGACATGCTGCAAGGTAGCGGGAGTGTGAACGCATTTATCCTGGAAGACGAAGGCTAATTTTTAGTAACTATTCAACAATAAATTCTTAACAATCATGACGATCATTAATTTGAACAACCTTGAATTGAATGAATTCATCGGTAAGTATCGTGTTGAACAACACTGCAAGGCAACTTTTCCAATGTTCCGGATCAACGGAACGAAAAGTTCAGCAACAGTTTATTTAGAGATCGAACCCGGTGATAATCTGGGGATGCATACAGACAGCGCTGAAGAGTTGCTATTGATATTAGAAGGAGAAGCAGACTTAATCATCGGAGGGGAGAAGATGAAGGCGGCGGAAAAGACCCTGGCCCATGTCCCCGTACTCGTCCCGCATGATATCATCAACAGCGGTTCGAAAAAATTGAAAGTTCTTGGTTTTTTCGGTGGTGCAAATGACATCGTCGCCACCTTTGAAAATGTCTGGCTTCCTACCGATTCGAAAGTTGTAGATACATCTCAGGTAACATAATTAACTTAAAATCGTAAAGCATTTTAACGACAGCGTGAGGACAATGACCTCACGCTGATTGTTGAAAAAGACACAGCTTTATGAATGTATTGATCAAGGAATTTAAACCGGCAGGTGAATTATCTCCTTATGTCGTTAGTTTTTGGGAAGGAAATTTCAATATCAACAACTCGCCGCTGTTAACCCAACGGGTTGTTCCAAATGGATTTGTCGAAATCATTTTTCACATCTCTTCGCTCCGCTGCAATTTGTTCAAGGATTGTGAATGGTCGGAGTCTCCCCCTTACACGATTATCGGACTCCATACGCAGCCGTACATTGTCAGATTTAGTGGTTGCGTACAGGTATTTGGAATAAGGTTGAAGCCGGAAGGTATCTATAACCTCTTCAAAATTCCTTCGACTGTTTTTAATGCCAGCCATGAGAATCTTCAGGATGTTCTTGGGAGTGAATTCAATACCTTTTGTCGCCAGCTTTGTGAAGCGGATGAAACAGCAACACGAATTGCTCTTACTGAACGATATCTTTTGAAATCCGTGAGAAAGAATGCAATTGATTTGAACTATGTCCATCGCGCCGCTGAGATCATCCGCAGCCGTAAAGGTTTGATCGTTATGGATGAACTATCTGATGAGGTATGCATCAGCCGCCGTCAATTAGAGCGCGGGTTCTCGGCCAACCTGGGAATTAGCCCAAAGCACTATATGCGGCTTTCGCGAGTAAACGAAGTGCATAAGAAATTGCTCAGGGAACACGACGTGAATCTTATGGACATGAGCTACTATTGTGGCTACTCGGATCAGGCTCACTTTATCCGCGAGTTCAAGAATTTTACTGGACTGGCTCCGCGAATTTTTATGAGGAACCGCCAGGAATTTATTGTGAACGCGGCTTGAACCGCTTCAGTAACAAATCGCGCTATTTCAATGTATCAAACCAAAAAATTACATCCACCAAAGTGGGCGTTAAACTCTGGACGTGATTGGAGAGGGGAAAGAGCGTAAGAGAAACATTTTCACTCCCTTGATCTTCAAATTCCTGTATCGTTATTTCTGAGTTCTGGTAGGGAACCACTTCATCTGCCTCACCATGATACAATTTAATTGGCAGGGAAGTGTTCCAACCGTGCACGCTATTTTTTTCCAGGGCGTCCCGGAAATCAGAGTCGCCCTCGGGATCTGTCAACTCCTGATAAAAATTCTCCGTGAACAGAGACTCGAGATCGTTGGTTAATTTTGCATTAATGAAGTCAGCGTTGTAGTCGCCATACAGGTAAGTAGATAGTTCGTCCGCATATGGTTCACGAAAGAAGGCAGTAAGCGGGAGATTCCAGTCATTTGTTTCGTTGTAAGCCATGACAAGAAAGGCCAGGTAACTCGGGGAAACATACTCCCCTTGTTGTAGGATCTCGTGGAGCAGATCCTTTAAATCGTAACCGCCAGCCCCTGCGGCCACGGCAGTGATCGTTGAGCCGGGTATTGGATTGAGTTCAATTGATTTCGCTGCCGCCAGGGTAACATAGCCGCCTTCGGAATAACCAGCCAGAAACAGCTTTTCATTGAACGGAATGTTTTCGTCACTCAAAAATTCTTTTGACGCTAAAATCATATCGGTTACGGCGCTTGAAGAATACCCTTCATCATAATAGGGATGGAAAATTGATGAGGAAGTACCATATCCTAGGAAATCCGGAACCATGGTTATATAACCGACTGAGCTAAAAAACTCCAGTCCCGTGAAATCCTTTGTCACCGATGGCGCCTCGTTATTTACAAACGTCGTGCCGTGATGAAGACTGAGAAGTGGGGCGGGACCAGTCAGATTTTGAGGAACAAAAATAATCCCTGACGCTTCAATCGGATTGCCCTTATACATTGTCTTGTACACAATCCTGTAGGATTGTACATCAAATTCAATAAGATCGGTAAGGGCATTCAGCCCAAGTAATGCACTGTATATTTGAAACGTCTGGGTCGAAAATTTGGCACCTGTAGTAGAGGAAACAAGGTGATCGTGTACGACGGGGGTTATCTTGTCTGAGTCATCATTGCAACTCAGAAGCACAAGAGAAAAAAATAATGCGTACCAAAACTTGAACCTCCACATACCCTTAGAATATTTTAGTAAATGTAAAAATTACACTAGCTCATAACCAATATTTGATTAAACTTGTTAACTGAAATTTTAACAACACAAAACATGCTTCGAAACAGTCTTCTTTCAGTCCTTGTCTCAATAATGGTTTTATGCGCTTATGGGCAGCAAACAGGTAAAGTTGAAAACACTTTGATCATTTACGGAGATTCTGCCCGGCACACAATCAGCCGACATATTTATGG
>DASUGQ010000123.1:0-9581 GCA_036273935.1 Cyclobacteriaceae bacterium
GCGAATGTAATTTTCGGTAAAACCAAACATTAATCCCTCTGCGGTATCATTTTCAAACAGCACTTTTGAAATTTCCCCCACGTGGCTTTCGTAGAATTTACGTCTCTTCTTGTCGGACAAAATATGCAACATTTTTGACCGCTCGGCCCGGGTTACTAAGGGAACGCTATGCTCCATAGCTGATGCCAGGGTGTTGTCACGTTCGGAATAGGTGAATACGTGTAAATAGGAGATATCCAGCTCGTTAAGGAATTGATAGGTTTCAAGGAAGTCATCATCCGTCTCACTGGGAAAACCAACAATCACGTCCACGCCGATGCAGCATTTTTGCATAGCTGACTTGATATATTCGACACGTTCAGCGTAAAGCTCTCGTTGGTATCGTCTCCTCATTGCCTTGAGGATTTTGTTCGACCCTGATTGAAGCGGGATATGAAAGTGCGGAACAAAGCGTCTGGAGGTCGAAACGAAGTCAATGATCTCGTTCGAAAGTAAGTTGGGTTCGATTGACGATATTCTAAACCGTTCGATACCCTCAACATTATCAAGAGCTTTGATCAAATCAATAAACCTTTCCTTTCGGATATTATCGCGGATTCCGAAATCACCAGTGTTAACGCCGGTCAGAACAACTTCCTTTACTTCCGTTTCCGCGATCGACTGAGCCGTTCTAAGGATGTTTTCAATTGAGTCGCTTCGGCTACTGCCACGCGCCAGGGGGATCGTACAAAATGAGCAGGAGTAATCGCATCCGTCCTGTACTTTAAGAAAAGTGCGGGTGCGGTCATTTAGTGAATAGGAGGTATTAAAGTGATTGGCTTGTTCAATGGAGGAAGAAAAAACCTGGGTGGCAGAAGAGCGAACGAACCCGTCCAGCAATTCTATTAACCGAAACTTTTCTGCGGCCCCCAATACTGCGTCAACTCCAGGAATTTCTGCAATCTCCTTCGGCTTTAACTGGGCATAACACCCTATGATGGCTACGTAGGCATCAGGTGAAATGCTACGTGCTTCGCGGACGACTTTTCTGCACTTCTTGTCGGCATTTTCCGTAACCGAGCAGGTGTTGATGATAAAAATATCCGGGTTCTCTGAAAAGTCTACTTTTTGATAGCCCTTATCTGAGAACATCCTCGATATCGTAGAGGTCTCGGAATAATTGAGCTTACAGCCCAGGGTATAAAAGGCTACTTTTTTCATTTATGAGGGACAAAGATAGTGAGAAAGCTTAAAGCAAAAATGACAGGGTGAAGTTCGGCCTGCGTTACATCTTGAGCATAAATTCTTCAATTCCCTTGATCTTTGCATCCAGGATCTGTGTTGCTTTCTCGAATTCGATTCTTGAGTTTATTTTTGTGTTGACGCTAATGTAAAATTTGATCTTAGGCTCTGTTCCTGACGGTCGGACAGAAACCTTTGTCCCATCATCAAGATAGAACTGAAGCACATCGGAAGATGGAAAGTTTAGCACTGTTTCTTTTCCGCTGGCAAGATCTCTTTCCTTTAACACTTTATAGTCGAGAAGCCTGACGACTTTCGCACCGATAATTGTGTCAGGCGGATTATTTCTGAATTTCTCCATCATAGCCTTGATTTCCTGCTCACCTTGCTGCCCCTTTTTGGTCACGTTCAAAAGGCTTTCTTTGTAGTACCCAAACTCAACATACATGTCGATCAGCCAGTCGTATAAAGACTTACCTTCATCGGTTGCGCTGGCTGCCATAGCAGCAAAAAAGGCGCAGGCAGAAACGGCGTCTTTGTCGCGTACAAAATCGCCAACCATGTAACCATAACTTTCCTCACCAGCTGCAATAAACTTTTCTTTGCCATCAAGCTTGCCCATTAACTCGGCGATGTATTTAAACCCTGTTAAGGTGTTGTAACATTTCACTCCAAGCCTTGAAGCCATCGCGTCAACGAGTTCTGTCGTAACAATGGTTTTGGCGATGTAGGCGTTTGATTTTTCCTTTAGATTTTTCAGAATGAACCACATCATCAAACTGAAGGCCTGGTTGCCATTGAGCAAAACGAATTCGCCATCGCTTTTTCGAACGCCGATCCCAACTCGATCGGTGTCCGGATCAGTTCCCATTACCATGATTGCTCCGACCTCCTTTCCCTTTTTTATAACCAGTTCCATGGCAGACTTTTCTTCGGGGTTGGGGGAGCGGACGGTTGGAAAATTTCCGTCTGGTTCCTTCTGTTCCTCCACTACCTGGATGTTCGTAAATCCGATTTGTCGAATGCACTCCGGTACCATGGTTATACCTGCACCATGAATGCTGGAGTAAACTAATGGTATGCTATGGTGCTTGGCGATGACTTCACTGTTGGGAATAAGTTTTTTCACTTCTTCGTAGTAGGCTTTCTCCACCTCTCCCTGAATGGATTTTATGTTTGAAAGAACCGGTTCAAATTTGACCTGCTCAAACGAAGTGATTGCGTTGACTTCCTTAATGATATTTTTGTCATGTGGTGGAACAACCTGCGCGCCATCATTCCAATAAACTTTATAACCGTTATATTCTTTTGGATTGTGTGATGCCGTGATCACAATACCGCTGTCGCACTTTAAATACCGGATGGCAAACGACAGGTATGGTGTAGGCCGAAGTTGTGGCGACAGGTGAACGATTATTCCATTCGCCGACATAATGTTCGCAGCGACTTCTGCAAAGTAACGGCTGTTGTTCCGGCTATCATAGGCTATAGCAATCGATGTTTTCTTTCCAGGGAAGGATTTTAATATATAGTTTGCAAGGCCCTGGGTGGCGACACCAACCGTATAGCGATTCATGCAATTTGATCCGACACCCATAACGCCCCGAAGCCCACCTGTGCCGAATTCCAGGTCTTTGTAGAAACTGTCAATCAATTCCTTGCTATCGCCATTGTGCAAGAGTTCGTTGATTCTCTTTTTACTTTCGTCGTCAACAACTTTACTATTCAACCACGTTTGCGCTTTCGATTGGACTTGTTGTTGTAATTCAGATACCATGTCGCTCGATTTAAAAGTTGCCCAAAAATATGAAAGCCGGCCAAATTGAGACCGGCTCTTGCCTGAATTTTATTTAATTAATACTAACACTAAAGCCTACAGGTTCCCCCGCAATGCCTGCTCCCGTTCGATGGCTTCAAACAAAGCTTTAAAGTTGCCCTTGCCAAATGACTTGGCGCCTTTGCGTTGGATAATCTCGAAGAAAAGTGTAGGACGATCTTCAACCGGCTTGGTAAAAATCTGAAGCAGGTAGCCTTCATCATCCCGGTCGATGAGGATGTTTAAATCACGAAGGGGCTTCAGATCTTCATCAATTTTTCCCACCCGGTCCAACACGTCATCATAATAAACTTCGGGAACGTGGAGGAACTCTATTCCCCGATGTCGCAGTTCACCCACTGTTTTAATGATATCATCCGTTGCTATTGCGATATGCTGTACCCCAGCGCCATGGTAAAATTGTAAATACTCTTCGATCTGGGATTTCTTCTTTCCTTCAGCAGGCTCGTTGATTGGAAATTTTATGAAACCATTTCCATTTGAGACGACCTTTGACATTAATGCACTGTATTCGGTTGAAATGTCCTTATCATCAAAAGTTACCAGTAGGTTAAATCCCATTACCTTTTCATAGAAATCAACCCATTGATTCATCTGACCGAGCTCAACATTTCCAACACAGTGGTCTACATACTTGAGTCCGATGGGCTCGCTCGCAAATGAACTCTTCTGGCGGACAAATCCCGGCAGGAAAGGACCCTTATAATTTTTTCTTTCCACAAAAGTGTGCAGGGTGTCTCCGTAAGTTCGGATGGACGCAGTGACAACTTCGCCAAACTTGTCCTTGAGTTGTGTGGGTTCACCGGCCGGCAGGGCACCACGTGAAGTGGTCTCATAGAACGCCTGCCGCGCATCATCCACCCATAGCGCAAGCACCTTTACACCATCGCCATGTTTGGCAACGTGCCTGGCAATGTCTGAATTCGGCTCCAACGAGGTCGTAAGAACAAAAACAATTTTGCCCTGCCTGAGGACGTAGGATACTCTTTCGCGAATACCAGTTTCCGGCCCGGAATAGGCGATCAATTCAAACCCAAATGCATGTTGATAAAAGTATGCGGCCTGTTTTGCATTGCCGACATAGAACTCGATGTGGTCGGTCCCTTTTAAGGGAAGAAAATCAGTATTCATTTGTCAAGTATGATTGGGTAAAGGTAGGTATTATCCATTTTCGTTTTTTGTCCCATCAATGAGAATGCAGTGCTCAGATTTTAACAAAAAAGATGTTAATTGGATTCATTTGTTAAATCATTTTCAATTTAGGTCTTCATTTTGAAAGTTTTTTTTCCTTATTCATCGATTTATTTAATATTGGCGTAAAATTTATTATATGGATATCAAAGCGTTGGACAGGGCTCTGCAGGAACTTACGAAAAAAAGAAATGAATTGAAGGCGATTGACTACAATGATCCGAAGTATGATGACCTGGAAGAGAAGCTTCATGATATGGAAGATGACTTCCTTGACAAGTTCGGTGATGACCTTGAAAAAATTCTGCAGGATATTCATGACAAGCACTGCTCCGACAGTGATGTACTTTTACCCATCGCTTATCTGGGCGATGGCGCGGTGGTTGAAGTCGATAAATTTCCTGGTAAGGAGGCGCATCTCGTCCTGGAGGCGAACCCACCTCGCTTCATTTTAAAGGTAGGGAAAGATAGTCAGCAACCGGTGTGGGAGGGAACAGACAAAAAGTAATTAGTTCATCAGGCAAAGCCGAGTTTTCTTTTGGCACGATCAAGAACTCCATTGGCAATTACCCTCGCCCTGTCTTCCCCCTGTCTTAGTTTCTTATCCAGCTCATCTGGATTTGCCATGTAATGGTTGAACAATTCCCTTTCTTTCTTGTATTTATTCAGGATCAGATCGAATAGTTCTTGTTTGGCGTGTCCATAACCATAATTGCCAGCCAGGTATTTAGAGCGCATTTCTTCCTTTTGTTTCTTCGTGGCAAGAAGCGCGTAAATCGAGAAGACGTTATCTTGATCCGGATTCTTGGGCTCTTCCATAGGAGTGCTGTCGGTCACGATGGACATAATTTGTTTTCGAAGTTGTTTTTCCGGGAGAAAAATGTCGATGATGTTGCCATATGATTTGCTCATCTTCTGCCCATCGGTTCCCGGGATCGTCATCACATGTTCTTCAATCTTTGCTTCAGGAACGACAAATGTTTCTCCATAGATGTTGTTGAATGCAACAGCAATGTCTCTTGCCATTTCCAGGTGTTGCCGCTGGTCTTTCCCAACGGGAACAAAATTAGCATCATACAAAATGATATCGGCAGCCATCAAAACAGGATAGGTGAACAAGCCTGCGTTAACGTCGGATAGTCGTTCAGCTTTATCTTTGAATGAATGAGCGTTTGCCAGCATGGGAAATGGCGTAACACAGTTCAGATACCAGGTGAGCTCGCAGACTTCTGGAATGCGGGACTGTCGATAGAAGTAATTCTTATCCACATCAAACCCAAACGCCAACCACGCAGCGGTCACAGCCTGGACATTGTGCACCCGCGTATCAGCATCCTTAATAGATATGAGTGAGTGTAAATCAGCGATAAAGAAAAATGATTCATTTCCGGACTGACGTGATAATTCGATTGCCGGAATGATTGCTCCTAGCAAGTTTCCGAGATGTGGACGTCCGCTGCTTTGTATTCCTGTGAGTATTCTTGACATATTTCCGCAAATAAAACAAAATAATGTGTATCAGAATTATGTTTTACCTTTGCGATTGAAAAATCACAGCAGGATGAAGCGTTCAATTTTTTTGACTCTTATTATTTATTGTTCCATGGTTCAGGCGCAGCAACTTAAGCCGCTAAAGTTCCTGGAAGAGATACATGATTTCGGTTATGTCGATCAGGGTGGAGGCCCGGTAAGCTACTCCTTTCAGTTTGCCAATGTTAGCAACCGCCCCATAAAAATATTAAGTGTCCAGGCGTCCTGCGGGTGTACAACACCGGATTGGTCGAAGGAGGCGGTGACTCCTGGAACAAGTGGATTTATTCAAGCCAGTTTTGATCCCAAGGGAAGACCAGGGTTTTTCAACAAGTCGCTCACCGTTACTACCGATTTCGATTCTAATCCGGTGGTCCTTCAAATCAAGGGTCAGGTCAGTTCCGGCGACCGAAAATCTTCCGAGGCAGAGTTTAAATCGGTTAATGGGAGTTGGCGGTTAAAGATGTCGTCTTTCAACCTCGGAAAAGTCTATATGAAAGATGAGTTTGCGGCCAAAGAGTTTCCGTTGCTTAATGCGGGCGATAAACCCGTTACGTTCCTGAAAGCAGATGGACCTTCATACATACGGGCGGATGCGTTGCCAAAGACGTTGAAGCCTGGAGAAACCGGGAAGATTCGAATTAGTTATAATGGAAAGGAGAAGGGAGAATACGGCTTTCAGTCAGATAATATTGAAATACATACCGATGATGCAGCACAACCTGTCAAGTCCTTTACGGTTTACGCGACCCTGGAAGAATTTTTTCCTGTGCTAAGTCCTGAAGACGTTGCAAAAGCGCCCCGGCTCAGTATAACGGACACGTCATTGGATTTAGGAAGAACTAAGCAGCATCAGGCTTTGACGGGGGAAGTCAGCATTGGCAATACAGGAAGAAGTGAACTCGTCATTCGTGCAGTGCAGGGAAATTGTTCCTGTATCACGACGACAATTGGAAAGGAAAAATTGAAACCGGGAGAAAACAGCACAATAAAGATCACTTTCGATCCGCAAGATCGCATAGGGACACATCAAAAATCGGTTACCGTTTATTCCAACGATCCCCAGGCGCCAGTACAACGTATTACATTCACTGCATATACCGAGTAACAATATAAGGTGCAACCCTGGCTGATTTTTAATCTGAGATCGACTGATAAGTGAGCGTTTTGAATTTTTCATTAATCCCTTGCGTATTGAATTCAAAAACATTGGTGTATATAATCCCGATGAGCTTTTCTTTTGGGTCCGCCCAATAACTGGTGCTGAAGGCACCGCCCCACGAGACTGAACCCTCCGAAACAATGGACCTGTAATCGTTCTCTGACGTTTGGATTTCAAACCCCAAACCAAAGTACGGACCATCTTTAACATCCTGCGGGGTAAGCATGAGTTCAACAGTTTTGCGGCTAAGCAATCTCACACCATTGTATTCTCCTTTATTAATGAATAACTGTAAGAACTTTGCGTAGTCTTCTATTGAACCCGATAGCCCGGCTCCGCCAGAGAAATATTTTCCGGGATAGCGGGGTTGACTTTTTCAAAAGAGTCAACAGAATAGTTTTCCTGAGCATAGCTCAAAAGGTTGAGTGGTGGTTTGAGGAATATTTGAAGGTAAATAACCTTATCCTGAAAAAAAAAGTGGTCGGGAACGCCAACGGAAAAATGGATTTACCGGGATCATTATGTTTTTTAATGAAATAACTTTACATTAGACAAACGTTTGCAAATCCGGTTCAAACGTTAATTTTTTGTTATAACCTAAACATATGAGCCGTAGATCTTTACCGTTTGAAATTTCGGGAGGTTTTGGTGTTGATAAGACTTTTCCAGGTCTTACCCAACAAGAGAATAGCGAAGGTCAGATATGGCTCGAGTTTATCCGCGGCAGTGATCATGCGATTGGGTGGATTTATCGCGCTTACGCGAACAAACTCTATAATTATGGGCGGCAGTTTACAAGGAATGAAAACCTTGTATTGGATGCCGTTCAGGATGTCTTTCTTGGCTTGATAAAAAACAGAAAAAATCTTGGGCTCGCCGTCTCCATTAAATTTTATCTCTATGCCAGCCTGCGCAGAAATTTGCTGAGACAGTTGAAGCGCAATGAGAAAATTATTCTGAAAGAGAAAATTCTGGACGAAGACACTTTTATATTATCAATAGATTCCAACCCACTTTCCTTAAACCCATTTTACTCCTCAGATCAGAAGAGGATTATTGAGCAAGTTTGTAACAGGTTACCGGATAATCAGCGTGAGGCCCTGGTCCTGTATTACCTTGAAGGATTCAGCTATAAAGAAATAGCTGAGATTATGAAACTGTCCACAGTAAAGTCGGTTCGTGCGATGGTTTATAGAGCACTTGATTCCCTCTCAGACACCCTTTCGCGGTGGAAAGACCGGCTCTGAGTTGTAGTTGTTTGATGCTTGGTAAAAAAAAATGTAAAAGCGGAGGTCATTTCAGGGACTAATGTCTCTTATACTAAAGGAGCACTTTGTGGAAGCTGTTATACACTAATACGCCTATTTAATGTACAGAAACCCGAATAATGAGATTGATTTGTTGAGGGATGAACTCTTTGTGAGATGGGTTACTACGTCCGACCCAGAGTTGGATTTGTATTGGAACCGATGGCTTGAGCAGCATCCGGAAAAAGCAAGCCTCGTGATACGGGCAAAAGGATTGATTAAGTCCCTTAGATGCCGGGACACTTATGCGATGAATGAGGAGAGTTATAACAAGGTGCTGGACAATCTGGTGCAGTTCAATCACGACGCCAGTTTTGTAATGGAAGAAAGGCGGTCGACCGAGCGGAGATACCACATTGCCTGGGTTGCTGCTGCTTTACTTCTTCTGGGGGTGGCATTTGCAGGGTTGTATAAAACATTTTACAAGAAAGAAGAGAACAAAAAAGAGATCGTTCAATTTGTAACCAAAGTTGTTCCTAAAGGGGTGAAGACGACCCTGGTGCTTCCTGACGGGACGATCGTAAAATTGAATTCACTCAGCACACTCAGGTATCCGAAAGTCTTTTCCGCAACCTCCCGCGAAGTATTTTTAACCGGCCAGGCTTTCTTCAATGTCACAAGGAACGAAAATTCCCCATTTCTTGTGCACACAGAAAATTTCACTACCCGCGTGTTAGGGACTTCCTTTGATATCCGGTCGTACTCGGATGAAAAGGAAAAACATGTCGCCGTGGTAACGGGTAAGGTGATGGTGGCAACAATCACGGGGTTGTCTGAAACGCTCACGCCTGATGAGATGACGATTTATAAAAACAACAAAATGACCCGGACTTCAGGATATAATCACGACACCGTTTTGGGGTGGAAGGATGGTTTTCTTGAATTTAAGGGGGCTGATTTTTTTGAAGTGACAGACCAACTATCCAGGTGGTACGGGGTCGATTTTAGAGTGGAAAAAGGATTGAAGATTGATGGAAAATATACCGGTGAGTATCGTAACGAATCGCTTGAGAACGTCCTTAAAGGGATAGCTTTTTCTTCAGACTTTGAATTCACGATTGAAGATAAAATAATAAGCATTACCAAACCAAAGCAATAAGCCTATGGATGAGATCAATTCAAGTTAGATAAAACGGAGGAGAGCCGACTGCCATCGGCTCTCTGATGCCGCTCCGTCGCCGGAGTTCCCGGCCGATGGAGAAAAGCGATCATTTGTATTACACAAACCCTACGAAGTTATGATTTTATCATTACGAAGGAAAATCCTGACTATGTCCAGGTATTTATTTTATGCATTATTATTACAGTGTACCACGGCGACCGTTCTCTTCTC
>DASUGQ010000124.1:0-7953 GCA_036273935.1 Cyclobacteriaceae bacterium
TATGCAGGGTTGATTTGGACAAATTAGTCCTGTTCCTTCATCAAAACATGTTAATGAAACCCTACCATTGCTCGATTAGTGATCCAGCACAGATCCGTCGAAGCTGTCCCACACTTCGGGGAACTCCCATTCCTTAACGCCACGCTCATTCTCGACGAGGTTATCGTCTAATTGAATACCAAGGCCGGGCCCGTCGATGTTGCCTTTGATAGCGATGTGACCTTCATTCATCACCAGTGGCTTTGTGATATAACTTTTGCCCAGGTAACTGCGCTTGACTTTATCATCCGGCGCGGCCTGAAGGCTGGGAAGTTCGTGTGCCAGGAGATTCGGAATAGCGGCGGCAACATGCATGGAGGCTACCGCTCCAACAATGCCTTCCTTTGCATGAGGAAGCATGCCAGCATAGTAGGCTTCAGCCAATGTGGCAATGGCTTTTAGTTCTGTGATTCCGCCGCAGTGGGTTACATCAGGTTGCAGCAATGAGGCAGCTCCCAGACTGAGCAAGTCGCGGAACTGCCATTTTGTTACCATACGTTCACCTGTGGCAATGGGGATATGCGTCTTCTTGGCCATGTCGGCCATCAGGGGAAGGTTTTGAAACTGGATAGGTTCTTCATAGAACCAGGGTTGAAATTGCTCCAGCGCTTTGATCAGCAGCATGGCGGTCTGTGGCTGATGGTCACCATGGAGTTCAATGCCCATGTCGACCTTGGGACCAATTACCTCGCGGATAGCCCTCACGTTTTCAACGACACCCTCGATAAAGTCGGGGTTTTCTACATACCGCGAAGAACGTCCACGGCTTGAAAATATTCCAACCTTCATCGATTGATATCCTTCTGCCAAAACCTCCTTTGCTCCTTCCGGTGTTTGCGCTTGCCCATATACGCGGATGCGGTCACGCGTGGGGCCACCCAACAACTCATACACCGGAACGCCAAGCGCCTGTCCTTTGATATCCCACATGGCAATGTCTACCGCCGATAATGCGCTGGTGAGTATGATGCCGCCGCGATAGAACGCGTGCCGGTAGATAGCCTGCCAGTGATGCGCCACCTGACGCGGATCCTTTCCAATCAAATACTTCTCGAGTTCCTGGATCGCTGTCATTGTGGTGGGAATGCGTCCCTCAACTGTTCCCTCTCCGATTCCAACAATGCCTGCATTGGTGTGCATCTTCACGAAAATGGTTCGGCATGAATGCACCGGTATGATCTCAAGCCTGGTAATTTTTATGTCATCACCGGGCGCGACCAATGCTTTCGTTAAATTGAAAGGTTGTTGACTTCTTGCTGAAGCTTGTTCGGCAAGAAGAAGGCCGGCCATTCCTGCGGAGATCTTTTTTATCCAGTGCCTTCTCGAAGGATTTGGTTTCATTTTATTTAGATTTAAGTTGGTTGAATGATTTCAGCGCTAGTAATTTTCATGAAAGGAATTTAAGTATCTTTTCGGGCAAAGCAACCTTGGTCGCAGTGGAGGCCAAAAAATTTTCCATGATGGCTCAGTAAAGGCAAATACCAGGATTCTGTCACGTTGGTGGAAAAGTGACTAACACACCAACATCTCCTCTTTGCAGGAAGGCATCTTGCCTTCAACAGAAAAGTAAGAATTTGGAGTAAAGGGTGGTTGCTTATGTGTGTTTCTCCCCAGGAATTGATCAATACCGGCAGCCGCCTTTTTGGCTTGACCCATCGCCAGTATAACGGTTGCACCACCCGTAATTGCATCGCCTGCTGCAAAAACACCAGGCTTACTGGTCTGGCCCGTGGCTTCATCCACTAAAATTACACCCCATTTGTTTGTGCGAATGGACGGATCCGTGGAAGGAATAATTGGATTCACGCTGCACCCTAACGACATCACCACCGTGTCACAATCCTCGATGAAAAATTTTCCCGTTGGTACGGGTTTTCTCCTGCCGGTTTCATCTGGTTCAGACAGTTCCATCCGCTCGCAGCGTATCTGCGTCACGAAATTATGGTCATTCACAATAAACTCAACAGGGTTCGACAGCCAGCGCCAGTTGACAAATTCCTGTTCGGCATGCTTCAATTCTTCCGAGCGCGCTGGTGCTTCATCACGCGACCTGCGATAGTAACACGTTGCGTCAGAACCTAATCTTTTGGCTGTGCGAAGTACATCCATGGCGGTGTTGCCTGCCCCTATCACGGCTAGCTTTTTACCGGAGTAGAGCGGCGTGGTGTAGTCAGGAAACCGATTGGCGTTCATCAAGAATATGCGGGTAAGATATTCATTAGCCGAGTACACGCCATTGGCATTGGAACCCGGAATGTCGAGCATGCGTGGCAAGCCGGCCCCTGTACCGATGAACACGGCATCAAATCCTTCCCGGAGCATCAGATCATCCAGCGTAAGAATTTTTCCAATCACCATGTTGTACACAAACTTTACGCCCAGTCTTTCGAGATCGCGAATATCGTCATCAATAATCTGCATGGGTAGCCGAAAGCGTGGTATGCCGTAGACCATGACACCACCTGCGCGATGCGAGGCTTCAAAAACAATCACCTCGTGTCCTTTCATGATCAGCTCATGGGCGGCTGTAAGTCCGGCCGGGCCTGACCCAATGATGGCCACTTTCTTTTCTGTGGAACGACGCTTATCTGAAGTATTTATTTTTCGGCGTCCGCGTTCATAATCGGCAGCATAGCGTTCCAGGTTTCCGATGCCTACCGGTTCGTGTCTTTTGCCCACCTTACATACGGCCTGGCATTGCTTATCCTGGGGGCATACACGACCACAGGCAGCCGGAAGAAAATTGGTCTGACGTATCACTTCTGCAGCGCCCGCAATATTACCTTCTTCTATGAGTTTGATGAAACCCGGGATGTCCACTCCCACAGGGCAAGCGCCCACACACAAAGGGTTCTCGCACTGCAAACATCGCATGGCCTCCACGTGGGCCTGCTCATCGCTGTACCCAATGGGCACTTCATCAAAATCAGTAACTCTGGTTTCAGGCTGGCGCAGCGGCATTTCCTGGTGTGGTAACCGAAATCGTGCTGCGCTGCTCAATTTGGTGCTACGGGAGTTCATTTTGTCAGGTATTTATGCTACCCACGGTGTCAAAGGCTATCTTCTCTTCTTTCAGAAACATCTTCTGCCGTTTCATCAGGTTTTCAAAATCGACCTGGTGTCCATCAAAATCTGGTCCATGGAAACATGCAAATTTTGTCTCATTGCCCACGGATACGCGGCACGCTCCGCACATGCCGGTACCATCTACCATGATGGCATTCAACGATACAAACGTTTCAATCCTTAACGGGCGTGTCATTTCACTTACAGCCTTCATCATCGGTACCGGGCCTACAGCCAGTACGTGATGAATGTTTTCCGTTAAGAGAATATCTTTGAGTGCATCGGTTACCAAACCCGCTCTTCCGCACGAGCCATCATTGGTGGTGATTACAACCTCATCGCATACATTTTTCAATTCATCGATCATGATGAGACTTTCCTTATTGCGTGCGCCTGCTATTCCAATCACGTTGTTACCGAGTTTCTTCATATCAACGGCCGTTGGAATGATGGCTCCTGTGCCATATCCCCCGCCAATGACCACACAAGTGCCAACTGTTTTTGGAAGTCGGGATCGTTCACCCAGTGGACCAACCACATCTTTGAATGCCTCACCTTCCTGCATGCGGTTGATCTCAGTAGATGTTTTTCCCACGGCTGACACAATGATCTGAAGCGTACCCTTAGCGCGATCCCATCCGCAAACGGAAAGCGGGATGCGTTCGCTTGTGGCATGAGGCCTGATGATGATAAATTGCCCGGCCTCTATTTTTCGGGCGATGTATGGGGCTTCAATAGTAAAGTGAAATGTATTCGTGCAAAGAAGTTTCCTGGCAAGGATTCGGAAACTTTGTTTGTAAGCCTGAGTCTTTGGCTGCAGGGCCTCCAATGCGTGTGACTCGAGTTTACTTACTATATCATGCATTCTGGTCATCGATAACGGAAAGTCCACGAATCGTGAACTGACTACAATATCATAGGTACGAAAACAGCGAGTGCAGGGGAATAGCATTCGGCATACGGTGGAATGATTTCTATCATGATTTTAATTGATGATTAATATATTTCCAGACCACACAGATTACCCCTTACTATATAATCGGTATTTATAGAGCAAGAAGTGAATAGGTGAATTCGAACTATCGGGTTCGGGGATCCGCTGTAATGACGATGCGGGGTTGAGTCTGCGCCAGCGACGGATTTGTGCTTGTGCCTAAAATGACTAACCCAATAACCAACGGGCCAGCGTACCGACATGCCAACCCGGTACCGTCTTTTCTTTTGGGTTCATTGCATCGGTATTCATAAGCAGGCAATTTACGCTGAATGTTGCAGCGGCGCTAAGTCCCCCGATCAGGGGTAGCTCATAGATTCAACCAGTACGTCACCTTAAACACCAGCGCCTTGTTTTTGCTTGTGAAATGATTGGGGAAGTAGTTCTCCGTATAGACAATAAAGATATCGGAAGCGGGCTTGTAGCGCCATTGAAAGCGGGCGTTAAGGTTCACATTGTCCAACAGGCTATTGTATTGAAAATAGGTTGTAAGAAAAACTTTGTCCGTAAGCGTAAGGTCAATCCGCGGACCAATGAGAAAAATTTTCTCGTTTCCATATTCATCCGGCAGCTTCACGTCATTGTAGTCAAACTGAAGGGAAACGTTGCCATAGGGTTGATAGCGGACGTTAAGTTGACCGTTGACATTGAAGTTGGTTCCGTTGTAGAAACCCCCATAAGTTGTCTTGACCAGGAAGTTGAAGATACTTCTGCTGTTGCTGATGAACGATGCGCTGGCGGTTTGCCAGTTGTATTCTTCGCCGGCGAGAAACGGAGTATATTCAGACCCAACCGGACTGAAGTCGTTCGTCAGCTTTTGAAAGATGTAGTTGTAGGACAGCTCCAGGATAGCGGTGTTGAGAAAATTCCAGGTGTAGGTAAACAAATAATCCCGGTCAGTAAGTGTGCCACCGGGGATGTACGTCTGGTTGCCCAGGAAACTGGGGCCCATCCATACAAGCGCCTTGTAATTCCTGAAGAAACGATAGGTCGCGCCGCCATGAATATTGAGCTGGCCGGGATATACACCGGCGCTTGGGACAAATCCCGCTTCCGCATTATAGTTCTTTCCAATGTAGGTTGGCTTGAAGCGAATGTAAAGTGGACGGGTGGAGTATTCCAGGAAAGTGCCCGCAGCAATATTTTCCGAATCACTGAAGTTATCGTATGACCTGGAGGCGAAAGAGCTGCTGTGCCATTTGTTGTCCGGACTTAACATCTCCAGATCAAAAGCGATGACCCGGTTGAATGCATTCTTTTGTAATACCGTGTCACCATCGACTTGAATTGGCTTGAAAATACTTTCGTGAAAGTATAAAGTTGAATCGCCATCGCCTACATGAAGGCTTTCCTTGTTTACGAACGTCACCGCGAAGCTGGACTGCCGCCAAAAGTTGCGTTGCACCGTGGCCACAGTATAGTTCTGCGCGGGCAGACCGAGTTTCAATTCTTTTTTTGTTTGCATGTTCATGACACTGAGTCGCCAGTTTTCATCGAGCGACCCGCTGAGCCGTGCACCAAAAACAATCGGAACTTTTTGATAAAGTCCACTTGAGTCCTGTATCAATCCGACCCTTCGTGAAAAAAAAGGCCTTGCCTCCGGGAGCCCGGCGCGATTGAAAAGATCGCTGTTCTCCAGGAAGAACTGACGACGTTCGGGAAAGCGGAATTCGAATCGTGTAAGGTTGATCACCTGTTGGTCGACCTCTACCTGGGAGAAATCCGGGTTGAGCGTCAGGTCGAGGTTAAGCGACGGAGTAATTCCCACCTTGGCGTCGAAGCCGGCCTGCAGATCCGATGAGGTTTGCTCGGGCGTTGACTCCGAATCTTTTGACGTGTTTCCGGCGATGTAAGGAATAAAGGAAATGTTCGTGTGCGCGGGCGGTATGGGGTCATCCCAGATCAGCTTGCCTGAAAAGGCGAACATACCGGTTTGGAATTGTATCGGCGTTCTGATCCAGGAAGATCGGAGGTTTCTTTTCTTATCCGAACGGTCAAAGAGAATATTCCATTCCTTCAGCCCGTCTTTGTACCGGAAGCTCTTCCAGGGGATGGCAAACTCGGCGATCCATCGATCATCGTATCGCTCAACGACAGAAAACCATTTGTTATCCCAGAAGCTGTTGAACGCGTCGCCGCCTGCCCCACCTCCGGAAATGATACCTTCTCTTTGCACGCCGGCAGGCGTAACGGCGAAGAAAAACCCGTTTAGTCCGTCATTGTAAGGGCCTATGTTCACACCCACGTTGTCGTTGAGCGGGTAGTCGAAATCCCTCCGGAGGGAATTGATAAGATCGGGAGTGTTGTCGTCCATGCATACGAACGATGCATAAAAATACTGATCGTCGAAGGTCACCCGCGCTTCTGTCTGATAGGGTGCTGATGAGTCGTCGACTGGAAAATTCAGGAACCAGTCTTTCGCCACCTGCGCTGTTTTCCAGTCCTCTTCCTCCAGTTTTCCGTCGAGAATGATCTTCGCTTTTGCCTTTTTTATGTGCAGGGATGTGCCCGGCTGATTTTGCGCGGATATCACAAATGGTAAAAAAACGAAAATGAATACAAATCCTCTCATTGGCGCAGGCACCCGGTTCATGGTGGCTTCAAACTATTTCCTTTCCACGATAAATACAAAGCTTGCGTGATGAACGGAAAGTCAGTAAACGTGCGAACCGGGTCAGTGACGGAGGCATTTTTCCCACTGAATTATTCATACCATAGCGGCGAGTTGATATTGTTATACCTGAGCGCAGACGATTCACCTTAAAACAAGAAAAGCTTCCGACGCTTTTTTATAACTCTACCACTGCTGGCTATTGACATCCGCGGCGAATTGTCGGCTGAAGTTCAACACAGATATAAAGAAAAAATTTTGTTTGTTGAATAGATAACAAAGATGCCAAAGGTAAAAAAGCAATTCTTCCTCAATTTTTCTTTTGCAATTCGCCTCAAGGATCTACTTTTTTTCAAGTTCTTCCAGCTCAGCTAATGTCCAGTATTTTTTTCTTCCATTAGTCTTCTCACGCACATCCTTTACATGATCATCCCGAATAGTTGAAGCATCATCGCCAAACGCATACCGAACGTAACTTAAAACGGAGGCGATCCATTCATCATCGTTAGCCTCCATCGACGGCATGACATCGGGATAGACCTTACCGTCAACCGGACCGGACAGCCCGTGAAGCAAAATCCTGATCACGACATCCCGATCATCACTGCCGACGCGTTTGGAACCGTAAAGTGGTGGCGCCAACATTTTATGTTCCTTGTTCATTACGCCTTTGCCTTCGATTCCGTGACAGGTCGAGCAGAGCTGCCTGAACGTCACAGCGCCTTTCGTGATAAGCTCACGCGAATACGGTGATTTGCCCGCAATTTCGGTCTTTAGTTTTTTAATGAAATCAGGTTCATCACCAACGTTGAGACTGGTGGATGCCAGGGCCTGAAGAAGTTTGTTTTCAACATGGCGTTCTTTGATTTCCTGAAGCAGTGCCCTGCCCTCTCCCGTTTTGCTATAACGCAAAGACAACACGAGCTGAATGCGCACATCACCACTGGTATCATCTTTCAACGCTCTCAGTGCTGCGAGGATTTCTTCATCCTGCCCTTTCAGGTAGTCCTCGCTTAGCCATACCGCAGTTTTTCTGACCTGAGGATCTTCATCCTTCAGTGCCTTGAGCAAAATGTTCTTGCTCAAGGCATCCAGGCCTTTTAGTGTCCATAAAGCATGGATCCTGGAAACTGCGGACGATTTGTTTTTGTCTGAAGAAAAAAGTTTTTCAACCCAGGTATAATCATCGGTAGCCATCTTCTCCAATTCCCCTGCGACGGATCGATCACCTCGCAACAGGATC
>DASUGQ010000125.1:0-11906 GCA_036273935.1 Cyclobacteriaceae bacterium
AATATCATTCTAAAATTATTTGGCATTAAGCCGATAAGTGAACATGAAATACATTCCGAAGAAGAATTGAAACTCATTATTGCTGAAAGTGAAGAAGGCGGGGCTATTGAAACCAGTGAACGCGAATTGATTCAAAATGTATTTGATTTTGATAATCGTATAGTCAAGCAGGTGATGGTCCCCAGAATTAAGATTTCCGGAATAAAAGCGAAGGCGACTTTGGAAGAAGCGGTTCAGCTGATATTTAAGGAAGGCTATTCACGTTACCCGGTTTATGAAAGGAACCTCGATGAGATTATCGGCATTGTTCATGCTAAGGATGTACTTCAGAGTTATTGGGAAAAAAGTGAAAAAGCTCTCATTGAAATTGCCAGGAAAGCATATTACATAACTGAAAATAAACCCATCGACCAATTGCTGCGGGAGTTTCAACGCAAGAAGGTTCAGATGGCGATTGTTGTGAGTGAATATGGTGGAACTATTGGTATTGTAACGCTTGAGGATATACTCGAGGAAATTGTAGGTGAGATTCAGGATGAGCATGATCAGGAAGCACAAATTGTGACACGGTCCGGAAATATCTACCAGGTGGTGGCCACATCTCCCATTCACGATATCAATAAAATCCTGGAGAACCCTCTTCCCGAATCAGACGAATATGACACGCTTACCGGATTGATCCTTTTACACAGACCTTTTGAACTAAAGGAGGGCGACGAAATTAAATTGTTCGGATATAAAATTAAAATTCTCAAGTTAAACAAGACTTTGCCTGAGCTTGTGGAACTTGAGCCGCTTAAAGAGGAGCAGGAAATAAAAAAGGCGGATGATTAATTGATCCGCCTTTTTGGTAATGGTTATGCTATTGCCTTCTTTGGCTCTGGCGCGGCTTTCTTCGTAATCTTCTTTTCAACGTTGTCCATTTCGAGCACAACGGGTGCAGCGATATAAATTGATGAGAACGTTCCTACTACAATACCTATTAAGAATGCGAAGGCAAACCCCCTAAGCACTTCACCGCCAAAGATCAGCAGCACCAAAACAACAAGCAATGTTGTTCCAGCTGTAAGGATGGTTCGTGAAAGCGTATCGTTGATGGCATCATTAAAAATTTTCGGTCTGTCATGTGATGTCCCCAGCTTTAAATATTCCCTTATCCTGTCAAAAATGATAACGGTGTCGTTTATGGAATATCCAATGATAGCAAGTATAGCACCAACAAAAACCTGGTCTATTTCAAATGAAATTCCCAAAACTCTGGCAATGGCAAAAGAAGCAAATACAAATAGGGTATCATGTATCGTGGCAATAATGGCCCCCATACTATATTGCCATTTTCTAAACCGGAAAAGAATGTATACAAAAATTCCGATAAGCGAAAACAAACTGGCTTTCCATGCCGACTTTTTGATATCGTCGGCAACGGTCGCTCCCACTTTAGATGAACTCCCAATCGTAAAATGCTTCTCATCGAGTTGAGCTTCGTTCTCCGTATATTTTATGCCCGTGAATTTCTTTTCAATACCTGAAATCAGGGCCTGTTTAACCTTGTCATCGGCCTCGTCAGACTCTTCATCAATCAGATAGGAAGTTGTCACTTTCATGATACTGTTACTGCCATAATTTTTAACTTCTGTTCCAGTATTTTGAAATTCCTTTGAAAGATCTATTCTAAGTTCTGTTGCACTTACCGGTTGACTAAATGAAACTACATACGATCGGCCTCCTTTGAAATCAACGCCGAGATTTAATCCCTGGACGAAGATTAAGATAAAGCCAACCAAAATTATCGCACCCGAAACCATATAGGCAGGGCGACTATGTTTTATGAACTCAAAGTGCTTACGCTTTCTGACAATTCGGGCCAGCGCCGTTTCAAATGATATCTTACTCTCATCACCTCTTCGTGTCATCCATTCAACAAACACCCTGGAAATGTACACAGATGAAAATACAGAAGTAATAATACCGATCATCAAAGTGATTGCAAATCCTTTGATTGGACCTTGCCCCAACATAAACAGAAAGAAGCCCGCTATAAAAGTGGTAAGGTTTGAATCCAGGATCGTGGCGAACGCTTTGGAATAACCAGTCTTAATTGCGTCCTTGAGTTTTCTGCCATGCAGCATCTCTTCCTTTATTCTTTCGTAAATCAAGACGTTCGAATCGACTGCCATACCCATCGTGAGCACAATACCGGCGATCCCCGGCAAGGTTAAGGCCGTTCCGAAAACCGGTTGTGCCAGGATTCCGAGAATGAAAAATACGTTGAAGAGCAAGGCAAGGTCTGCTACAAGGCCTCCCGTCGAATAGTAGGCTACCATGAAAATAACAACAAGCGCTAATCCGGAAATCACAGAGATCAAACCCTGATTCGCGGCTACCTGACCTAACGTAGGGCCTACTATAGCCTCTTCAACAATTCGGGTTGGCGCAGGCAGGGAACCAGCCTTTAAGATATTCGCGAGATCCTTTGCTTCTTCAAGTGTAAAATCTCCACTGATTTGAGAATTTCCGTTAGGTATTTCTCCCTGCACATAGGGTGCAGAATAAACCGTGTTATCAAGAACGATGGCAATTCGTCCTCGGGGTTGTTTGTTCGCAGCTTCTGCCGTCATCTTCGCCCAAATCTTCGTCCCGGTAGCATTCATGGTCATGCTTATGGCGTATCGACCATTCTGATCGAGCTCATGCCTGGCGTTGCTGATTACCTCACCCGTTAATTTTGGTTTGCCCGACCGACCCGTTTCTAAAAAGTACAGCTGAAGCCTGGGCTCCTCAGTCAGGCTCTCGCGATCTTGTTGGTCCGTCTTATTTCCCCAGTAAATGCCAACATTTCTGGGAAGGAGATTTCTAATATCCGGCCTTCTGAAAATGGAATTGATTTGAGCTGTATCAGTCAGACTATACCTGAACATCCCTTGGGGAACGCTTAGGGCGAGCAGGGGTGATGTATTTGCTGTTGTGAGGGAGTCTAGTCCCTTTTTTGCTGCACTATCTGCCGCAGTTGACAGTTGTTTTTGCAAATCCGATGTGGCAGTGTCAGCTTTCTCACCACCCAAAGCATTTTCAAGGTCATTTTGAGAAGGTTGTTGATCGCCCGACGGCAACACCGACTCACGGTTGGCTGCCTTTTCCTTCACCAGGATATCATTGATTGCAATAAGCGAGGACTGGATCGTGTAGGGCTCCATAACGTCCCAAAATTCAAGCCGGGCTACGCCTTGAAGTAGTTTTCGGACCCGCTGAGGATTATCAGCGCCAGGGATTTCTATTTGAATTCTCCCTGTGCCTGGTAGCCGTTGAATGTTCGGAGAAGATGTTCCGAATTGATCAATGCGGTTTTTCAGAATAGTGTAAGATCGATCAATAGCACTTTCAACTTCTTCATTAATGACAGCCTTAACCTGGTCATCTGAATCATTTATGCTGATGCGACCGCGTGTCGTGGCATTTGCAAAAATGTCTTTCAGCGACTTATTCGGATCAATCTGGCGAAAGGCTTCAAAGAATAGCGATGTATAACTCTCCTGGCTATTCCGTTGCATCTCCCTGGCTCGCCTTAATGCTTTTATGAATGTTGAATCCTGGCTATTGCCGGATAAACTTCTAATAATGTCGACTGGTGAAACTTCCAAAGTCACATGCATACCACCTTGCAAGTCAAGCCCGAGGCTAAGTTCATTGTCCTTGACTTCCTTATAGGTGTATTCAATGCCTAAGAAGTTATAAACAGGTTTGTTCCATACTGAATCAATGTAGGCCTGTTTCTTATTGAAATTAAAAACGCCATTTGCATCCGTTGCGTAAGCGGCAGCGTCTTTTTGGACCTTGCTGGACACAACCGTGAATGACAGGTAGAACAGACACAATGCTGTGACCACTACCGTGAGAAAAATAACGAATCCTTTGTTTTGCATATCGAATTTGAAAGAATGTTAAAACTGAATTAATGA
Organism: Cyclobacteriaceae bacterium; assembly: GCA_036273935.1. Classification (GTDB taxonomy): domain Bacteria; phylum Bacteroidota; class Bacteroidia; order Cytophagales; family Cyclobacteriaceae; genus ZC4RG29. The sequence goes on from DASUGQ010000125.1 coordinate 3,957, forward strand.
TGCGCCCAGATCATTTGGACATGTGATCTGATGAGAATGACAAGCGAATACTCAGGGAGCGTTTGGCGATATTATAATGTTGAATAGCGTCTGGAAATATTTTCCAAGCGCAAGCGGCACGTCAGGGAGTAATGTTTGAGGCTTACTTCCCTGAAAAACAATTTCAAAAAGGAAGCTGATCTCATGATTAATCTGAGTTTGAATGGAAGAAAGACCCGGACTGGCAGCGACAATAACAAATCCACCCTGATCGTCAGGTAATTCCTTGCTGTGCTTTTCCGTCTTTGCCTCTGTCTTCGGACTTTCGGAATGCTGGTAGCAGAATAATTGGGAGACAATAAAAATTGCGGCGGTGAGCACACCAAAAGTTAAAGTTGCCGTTTTTTTTGTCTGTACCACAGTTGACTCAAATTGGGCTACAAAAGTATACAATCAGGCTGAAAGTCCAATACAGGACATGAACTATCTGTCAAGACCTTTTAATTTTGCCCTTAATGCCGTTGTTATAAGGTCGAGCGCGCGGTCAAAGTGCTGATTGTTAGGAATGACTAAGTCGGCCTTATGTTTTAGGGGCTCTATATATGACTCATAAACAGGCATAACATGATTTTGATATCGATAGAGCACATCATTCAAATCATATCCCCGCTCGTCATTATCTCGGCGAATCCTTCGGGAGAGTTTCAGATAATCTTTTGCTTCGATGAATACGAGGAGATCAAGTTCCTTCTCCAACGGTCGAAAGTATTGAACAAAAAGACCCTCAACGATCAGGATCGGAGCGGGTTTGAATTCAAGAGTCGACGGAGCAGTCGCCGCGTTGTTAAATGTATACTCCCTTTTTTGCACTGACTCTCCCCTCTTAAGTGTCACAATGTCCTGGTGAAATCGTTCTATGTCGATTGCTTCCGGAAGGTCATAGTTCTCGACGCCGCGTTCATCTATTGTTTGGTGCTGCCTTTCTTTATAGTAATTGTCCTGAGAGATCAGGCAAAGTTCTGAAGCATCAAATTGCTTTGCGAGCTCGTTGACAAAACGGGTTTTTCCTGATCCACTCCCGCCCGTAATGCCAATGGTATAAACTACTTTTGCCATAGCTCAAATTAAGTCATTCGGTAGGCAAAATGATTTAAGTTCATCTATAATTTTCCATTAAAAAAGCTGCCAGCTTTCTGACGGCGATCGACCGATGGCTCATAGCGTTTTTTTCCTGCGGGCTCATTTCAGCAAATGTTTTGACTTGTCTCCTGGGAACAAACAGTGGGTCATATCCGAATCCCGAGGTGCCCCTTTTTTCTTCAAGGATCGCCCCCTTAATAGTTCCTTCAAAATAATGTGATTCCCCGTGCTCATCAATGAAAGTGATAACCGTTCGGAATTGTGCATTTCGGTTTTTTGCTCCTTTCAGATTTCGCAGGAGAAGCTGAATGTTGTCTTCGTCACTTTTATGTTCGCCGGCATACCGCGCAGAGAAAATTCCCGGTTCACCATTGAGCGACTCCACTTCTAGACCGCTGTCATCAGCAAAGCATGGAATCTTTATTTTAGTGAAGAGGTATTTGGCTTTTTGTTCTGAATTTCCCTCGAAGCTATCTTTGGTTTCCGGGAGGTCTTCCTGGATGTTGAAATCACCCAGGCTTAAAATACGGAAGTCAGATCCAAGGATGAATCTGACTTCGGCAAGTTTATGTTTGTTGTTCGTCGCGAAACAGATTTCGCTGATCAATGCACAGTAGTTAAGGTAATGTCATAAATCAAATTTGAGTTTGCCGGTACGGACGATGTTCCATTGGGGCCATAGCCAAGCCCTGATGGTATGTAAAATGTCGCCTTCGTTCCTTCGTTGAAGAGTGGCATTGCAACTTTGAAGCCATCAATCAACCCAAAAATATTGGTTTGAGTCAGGGTGCCTGTCTCTATATTTGTGCCTGGGTTCGAAAGCAATTTAAGTGAATACTGACAGGTAATGGAATTGTAAACATTGGGATAGTCACCAGTGCCTGGCTCGGTTACTGTGTACCAAATACCACCTGGGTTATAAGTAGCACTGATTTGATTGGCTTCAAGATAATTCGCGATTGACGTGCTGTCAGTTTCGAAGCGTGATTGTTCTAACGCAGTTCGTTCAGTTTTTTCCACCCAAACATCATAGATAAGAATGGCATTGGGAGGGACACCTAATGTAGAATTTCCTTCCTCGCCGTATCCATATTTGGAGGGGACGTAGATCCTTGCCTGCGAATTGGTCATGAGATTTTGGGCGGAATATCCAAGCACAAGTGGCGTAATCTCTTGCAGATCTCCTTCTTTTGTTCCTGAATCAAATACGGTTTCACTGGGGAACAATCTACCTATGTAGTGAACGGTTACTTTTTGTCCCTGGTGTGGGGGAGGATATTCTCCATATTGACCGACTAAGAACCTAAATCCATAGTTATTATCGTACAACACATCTTCCGCAACACCCAGATTTTGAAGGTACTGATCAATCTGGGCAATTTCCTGATTCGTTTGCTTGTTTGGATCTTCATTGTTTATACAGGATGAAATGATAATGGACATCATCCCAAATAAAATCAACCTCGTTACTTTCATCACATTTTAAAAATTTAGTTGTATTCAAAGTTTGTTGGCGCTATGGATTCGCCGGCTGATCCTTTATGTCAACCATTTCAATATCAAAAACCAGACTAGAGTTCTCCTTTATTTTATTTCCCATTCTTCTGGAACCATAAGCGAGCGTTGAAGGAATGTAAAAGGTCCCCTTGCCTCCTTTTCCAAGCTGTTTCAATGCTTCATGCCAGCCTTGTATTAAATTGGTCTGATCGATGACCACTTCAAATGGTTCATAGGGTGCTTGCGCTGCCCGAACGGGATCATAAATTCCCTTTTCTTCTGCAACAGCTTTGACATTCGTGTCGAAGCATGTGCCATCCATCAGGTAGCCGGCATAATTAACGAGCACGGTTTGACCAGAGACGGCGTTAGATGCTTCCCCGGCCGTGGTGATGACGTAGCGAATGCCAGAAGGAAGCTTTGCAGCATCGATTCCTTTTGATTTAAGATATTCATCAATTGCAAGCGTATCCTTGTCCAGTTGTTGTTTTGCATTTTTTTCTTCCAACGCGTAGTATTCAGCTTCAATCTTCCCTCTATATTCTTCAAACTGTTCTTTGGCAATAATATCTCTTATCGAAACGCTGTAGTTGAGGTTAAGTGTAGTGTCTATGCCGGGGGGAACTGCCGATTTGGCCATCTCTTTAAAAAGTTTTTTCACTGAGATATCAAAAACGGAACTATCTCCCTTTTTTAATAAACACAGCATCTGCGATATACCATCCTGTTCGGCGCTCTGACTACTGTCAGGAACCGCAGTGAATTCAGGAAAACCTCTTTTATAGGTGTCCGCCCAGACTGAGTCCTTTGAATCAGTTATTTTGAAATTGAAAACGATCAATTGGTCTTGGGTTGCGGGGCTCCCTTGGCCCTCTTTTACCAGTTTATACTTAAATCCGTTCGGGGTCTCTTTAGTTTGGCTACACGCTGTCACAAGTAACAGCACTCCCAACAGCACTTTTGAAATTCTCATGGTTTTGAAATGTTTAGACTCAGTTTATGATTTTAAAGTTGTAATGCGCGTTAATTTTTCTTTGAGAGCTGGTCTTTATAAAGTGGCAAAATGTCTATCAGTTTTTTCAAGGTTTCAGCGAGGCCCACATGTGATTGACCTCCCGCTGCATTCCGGTGGCCACCACCCTCAAAATGTTTTCTTGCCAGGTCATTCACTGAAAAATCATCAAGGGACCTGAATGATAATTTTACAGTCCCATCCTTTCGTTCATAAATCAGCACAGAAAGAATAATATCCTTAATTGAAAGCCCAAAATTAACCAATCCTTCGGTATCGCCGGTCTGAGATCCCATGGTGCTCAATTCCTCTTTTGACAAAACGATATAGGCTGTTTTGTATTCCGGCAGAACCTGGAGTTTTTGTCCCAGCACAAAACCCGTCAGGCGAAGTCGCTCCAACGTGTTATTATCATAAATGAGTTTCGAGATTTTATGGGGGTTCGCACCGTGCGCGACTAGTTTGCCGGCTATAAGAAATACTTTATGATTTGTGTTATTGTGGCGAAAACTGCCTGTGTCTGTCATGATACCTGCGTAAAGGCATTCGGCAATTGTTGCATCGACAAGATCATCGTGCCCCAGATCATAAATGAGTTGGTAAACTAATTCTGCTGTGGATGCTGCTGTATCATCCCATTGCTCGAACTCGGCGAAATGTTCAGGTTCCAGATGGTGATCGATCAAGACTTTTTTTGCCTTCGATTCTTTAACCATCGCCCCCAATTCATGAATGCGTCTAAGGCTGGAGAAATCAAGACAAAAAATGAGTTCCGCGCCTGAAATGCTCCTGGCCACTTTTTCAGCCGTATTGTTCTGGTAAACAAGAACATCGTTATTCCCCGGTAACCACTCAAGGAAGGATGGATAATCACTGGGTGAAATAACAGATACCTGGTGATTCAACTTCTTCAGGTAGGCGGCCAGTCCAAGGGATGAACCAAGGGCATCAGCATCAGGCTTATGGTGCATGATAACTGCCACCTTCCTGGGCTTGACAATAAAGCTCTTAAACTCCTGAAGGTTTACCATTTTCGCCTTTAAACTAAGGGGCAAAAATGGTAAAATTTTTTCGATTCGATGGTGGTCATTCTGCAAGCCGAGGGCCACACCCTTAATAAACTAGCCCGAATCGGCTTTCTTATCGACTTTTTTCTATTTTTGCGGCCGTAATATTTGAGCTGATTTGTAAAACCTACTAAAACCATGGCAGGAAATAGAACATTTACCATGATTAAACCGGACGCGGTCGGGGCCGGGAACACAGGGGCAATTATTAAACTTATTGAGGAGGCAGGCTTTCGGGTTGTCGCCTTGAAAAAGACGTTGTTGTCAAAAGACCGCGCCGGCCAGTTTTATGCCATTCATAAAGAACGACCTTTCTTCAATGACCTGGTTAGTTACATGTCATCAGGGGCAATTGTGCCCATGATCCTTGAAAAAGAAAATGCGGTTGACGATTTCAGAAAGCTCATAGGTGCAACTGATCCAAAAAAGGCTGAGCCCGGAACAATTCGTGCTCTGTTCGCCAAATCAATTGAAGCGAATGCAATTCATGGATCGGACAGTGATGAAAATGCAGGACTCGAAAGTGACTTTTTCTTTTCTCATCTCGAGCAGTTCTAGGATCTGATTTATCCTGTGATTGAGGGTTTAGAATTACTTCTTACTTTTCGCTGAAGTATTTCTCCATTAAAGCGAGGAGATAAAACTGGTTGGTTGATCTTACCAGGTTTTGGCCGTGATAGGTCGTATGGTAATATACATCACCGTTGAGGAAATCTGTCAGCATCCGCATAGCCATAATGTAAGTCATCATCATCCCGCCGAAGGTAATATGCTCCATCTCTTCTTCTTTGAGTACAGCTCTCATCTCCGACATGTAACCATCCACCAACGCGTTGTAAATAGGTTCGCGGAAAAATATTTTGAAAAGATCCTTCTCCTCTTCATTGACGGGGCTCACAAATGTGCGAATCATATCGCCCACGTCGTAAATGAAATAACCAGGCATTAGCGTGTCGAGGTCAATGGCACATAATGCCTTTCCAGACGCGGCATCAAAAAGTATATTATTGATTTTGGTGTCATTGTGCATAATGCGCGGAACAAGTATTCGGCGCGATGTTAACTCATCGTATTTTGTCACCAGCCATGAAAAATTCTTACACGCGGTTATGATTCCTGCAGCTTCTTTCATTCTTTCCGGCTTTGCGGCCTTTAACGCATCCTGAAATTGTTCCCATCTCCACGTGAGATCATGAAAGCGATCAATGGTCGCTTTGAATTTATTAATATCCGCTCCCTCAAGGTTGCGTGTTAGTCTCGCAAACTCACGGGCTGCGCTAAAGGCTTCATCACTCGATGTCACCTCGTCGACGGTAATGGTATTTTCAATATAGGGAAACAAGCGCCAGGGGAAACCGTCATCATCATAGATCATTTCTTTCCCCTCCTTTGTTCTGATGGTTGCGAGAAAAAGAAATTCCGGGTGATGCTCGTGAAGAAAGTTTGAGGCCTCCCTTAAGTTGGAGGCAATGATTTCGGGGTTCTTGAATACATGCTTATTAACCCTTTGAAGAATGAACGATTTTTTGCCAGCGACCCTAAATGTTTGATGAATGTGTCCCGCCCCAATACGCTGAACTTTGCAGTCATCCCGTTTGATTCCGTAAGCCTCAAATACTTTTTCTGGTACTGCCATGTGGTACAAATTTAAAAAGCAGAAAGGCCACACTGTGCTGAACATTCTGCTTTCGTTTTCATTTGATTTTTTATCACCAAAGTTTCGCTGGATATTCCCCTTTATCAATCAGAGCTTTGATCTGATTTGAAACAGCTTCCTTGTCTTCCTTGTAAGTGACCCCAAACCAAATGCTCCCACCTGATATTATTCTTACCTTGCCTCTATCTTCCTTTATCATTTGATTAATAAACAACGGAATGAAAAACTCAGCTTTTGGCTGGTTATGATTTTCCTTTAGAAATTGCCAAAACTTCTCTTCTGTGAAGGGGAAGATGCTTGGATGAAATCCCCAAAAGTTCATGGAAGTTGGTGTTTCCGGGCTCAGTTCAAGGTCACCATCTTTTTCTTTCGAAATAATTTTTCCATTCTCCACAACAATTGTTGTCCGCTCGACAACAGATTTCAAATAGCCCTTGCCATCACGCTCACCACATCCTCGCGAGACACTTCCATGTTTCGACAATACATTCTTTAATGTATAACCCACCAAGGCATGTGCGCCTTCTTTATCCGCCTTGAAAAAATCAGAAGTTGCCTGGAACGCTTCTCTTCCATAAAAATCGTCGGCATTAATCACGGCGAATGGCTCATGAATGACATCCTTAGCGCAAAGCATGGCGTGACCGGTACCCCATGGTTTTTGACGTTCAGGATTAGAGTATTCCTTAGGAACAAGTTTGTCAAGCGATTGTATGACAAATTCAACTTCTACCTTGCCTTGTAGTTTTGGCAGGAACATTTCTTTTACGGCTTCCAGAATTTCATCACGTACGATGAACACAACCTTGGTAAATCCGGAACGGATCGCATCAAAGAGCGAGTAGTCCATAATGGTTTCGCCGTTAGGTCCAAAACCGTCAATTTGTTTAATGCCTCCGTAGCGGCTTCCAATACCGGCCGCCAATACCAATAAAGTGAGTTTTTTTTGCGTGCTATTTGGTGTGTCCATTGGGTTTTTGTTTTTTTCCAGCTTTATGTTTCAAAAATATAGTTTTAATAGGAATCTAGGGGAAATCCCGTAAATTCTCTCCTTTAAAAACTTCCGCTGAAACTTAACCTAAATTATGAGTATGAGCAATGAGAAGAATCAGTACGCCATTCCGATGATCATCATCGGCGCACTATTTTTTATTTTCGGATTTGTCACCTGGCTCAATAGTGTGCTGATCCCTTTCTTAAAACAGGCGTGCGAGCTGTCCGACTTCCAGGCCTACTTCGTCACACTTGCGTTTTATATTTCCTATTTCGTCATGGCGATTCCATCTTCGGCCATCTTGAGGAGGACTGGCTTTACGAAGGGGATGTCCATAGGTTTGGCAATTATGGCCATCGGATCCCTCGTCTTCATTCCGGCAGCTCATGCCCGATCATATCCATTATTTCTCGTCGGCTTGTTTGGTCAGGCCACGGGAATGACGCTGCTTCAGACAGCCTCTAATCCATACGTTACTATTCTCGGACCGATTGAAAGTGCGGCAAAAAGAATTAGCATTATGGGAATCTGTAACAAAGTCGCAGGGATGATTGGAATCTCTGTGCTTGTACAGCTGCTTTTTAGTGATACACAAGTTCTCTCT
>DASUGQ010000126.1:0-4878 GCA_036273935.1 Cyclobacteriaceae bacterium
ACTGTAATCTTTTTGAATTCGGCATCGGGCACTGCGCCGGTATAAACACCGACACAGAAATACGCGACATCGATATTACGAAGGCTTGACGCGATAGCAGAATAGTCCGTGAAATCGGATAGGACAATTTCCTTCAATTTCGGATGTTGTTTATCAGTTCTTCGCCTGACCAGAGAAATGACTTCACTTACTTCATCGGACTGAACACAATGGCTGAGAATAATATTGCCGATCATTCCCGTGGCGCCCGTTATCAGAACTCTTTTTTTCATTTTCTATCGTTAGGCTTTGAAGCATTCTTAATTTGACGTCTCACTCGCTGCGTAAATTTTATTCATGCCTGTAACCTGGTTATGATGACGAGGAACTATCTAATGTTACGTTTTAGTTTTCGTATTCTCGCTTGTACTGCAGGTGAGGGATTCGCGGACACCTCAAGTAAAATTTCTTTAAAACTGTCCGAAAGATGCTCGTTTTTTTCCACCAGATCATATAAGGATTGAAGACAATTCACACTGACTATTTTACTTTCATCCCGTCGGGTTGCCTGCTTTCTCAATAGCGTCCATACCGTTGCTAATTCTTTGGGCTTCAGTTCAAGTCTCGGGCACAGCTGAGCGAGGTGCCACCTAAGTTCTTTGTTTCCATTTCCTTTCATAAGTGAAACGATCTGGTTGTTATAGCTGAGGAGATATTCCGGATTCTTACGTGTTACCTTCTCAATAACATCTGCGGCTCTCATGGCGACTAAGCGGTCGTCTGAGAAAATAAATCTGAATAGTTCATCAAAGTCGTGCTGGTTGCGAATTTTTTTAATCAAAAGATGACTCTTGCCTGTCGAACGTAAGTCGCCTCCTCCAAGAAAAGCTTTTAAATCTTTCATTTGTATTTCTGACGATTGAAAGGACGCAGCATTGCCCAAGTTATTCTATTAAAACCCGAAATCTCTCAATTCACTTTAATTAACAGAAATTTGACCCTTGTTATCTCATTCCTATCTTAGCGGCGGTCGTATGTTTTCAAAACTAAACAACTCGCACTATGAATTCGGTCCAACTCACACAGTTCTTTGATGTGCCGGGACAGGAGTTGTGGAATGCATGGACGCTCCCTTCTGTGGTAAAGAAATGGTTTGGTTCAGACCCGGGTGGAAGTGTAACAAGTGCTGAACTTGACGTGAGACCTGGCGGGAACTACGCCGTTACTTTCAGAGACGGCGATGGCACCGAACATACCTGTTTGGGAACTTATACAGTGGTAAGCAAGTTCGATAAGCTTTCATTCACCTGGGAATGGAAAAGTGAGCCGGGTCATGTTTCCCATGTCGATGTCGAGTTCCTTCGTCACGATGCCGACGGTGTCACGATGAAGTTTGAGCACAGGAATTTAAATCCGCAGTCCCTTCATGGATACGAGGCGGGCTGGAAAAGCACTTTTGAAAAACTTAAAGCTTGCGTCCTGGAAAACCGCATTACGACGAAATGAAAAAGATATTCTTCGCACTGTCATTTGTTGCTACCGCCATTGCGTTAACCCGATGTAATAGATTAAAAGATAAGCCTGCGCAACCTCCACGTATTGCCATCGCAGGACTGGCCATCGAATCCAGCACATTTTCTCCGGCGACGACCGACGAAGAAGCATTCCATGCAAAAGAAGGAGAGGCTATCTTCAGTTCTTACGAATTTCTCTCCAAAGATTCGGTTGATTATAAGAGAGCCCAATGGGTTCCTGTACTCATCGGCCGCGCGTTGCCGGGGGGAATCGTGACAAGGGAAGCGTATGAGGCATTGACGAATAAGATCCTGGAGGGATTAAAGAAAAACCTTCCATATGACGGGCTGTTCTTTGACATCCACGGGGCCATGAGTGTGGTCGGCCTCGATGATCCGGAAGGCGACCTCATTGAGCGAATTCGACAGGTTGTGGGTTATGAGACGATCATCTCCACTTCTATGGATCTTCACGGAAATGTTTCCTGGCGACTTGCGCAGAACAGTGACCTCATCACCTGCTATCGGATGGCTCCCCACGAAGACGCTGTGCAGTCAGACAAGCGTGCCGTTGATAATTTACTGACGCGACTTGAGAGCGGCCGTGGCAAACCTCCCTATAAGGCATATATTTCTGTGCCCATACTGCTACCCGGAGAAAAGACCAGCACCCGTGTGGATCCCGGTAAAAGTTTGTATGCAAGGGTGGGACCCGCCGCTGCACGGGCCGGTGTTGTCGATGCTGCCATTTGGATCGGATATGCCTGGGCCGATGAACCGCGGAACCACGCGGTGGTCATGGTGACAGGCGATGACAAAGAACCGGTCGTGTCCGCCGCTGAAGAGCTTGCCAAAACTTTTTGGACTGTACGGAATGAATTTGAATTCATCGCCCCGGTTGCCTCGCTCAAAGAGGCCCTCGACAAAGCCATTGTGAGTGGCAAACATCCATTCATGATCAGCGATATGGGTGATAACCCTACGGCTGGTGGCGCCGGGGATGTTACCTGGACTTTGAAAGAGATTCTTGCGCGTTCTGAGTTCAAATCTGAAAAAGGTCCTTCGCTTATTTATGCTTCCCTCCCGGGACCGGAACTTGTAGAGAACGCAATAAACGCTGGCGTAGGAGGGAATGTTGAGGGACATGCAGGAGCCGCGATTGATGATCGCTACGCACCTCCTCTGCTATTGAAGGGAACGGTAAAATCAATAGTTCAGGGTGACCTTCATGCAGAAACGGAGGTCGTGGTTTCGGTTGGTTCTGTTGATGTAATTGTAACAAGAAAACGTAAACCCTATCACTACGAAGCTGATTTCACGAGACTTGGCCTGAAGCCTCGTGAAACTGATATCGTGGTCGTAAAGATCGGCTATCTTGTGCCCGAGCTATACGACATGCGCGCGGATTGGATCATGGCCCTCACTCCAGGCGGGGTTGATCAGGATCTGGAGCGGTTGCAGTTCAAACGCATTGTGCGACCCATGTTTCCTTTTGACAAAAAAATGGGTGAACCCGATCTTGCTGCCAAACTCGTGCCCCTGTCGGGACAATAGTCAGCCCATGTCGTTAGTCCGGAATAGCAAACGCCAAATAAGTATCACCAGATTTTGCTCCCAGTTTTCCCCCGCCACAAGCAATCACGACATATTGTTTTCCATTCAATTCATATACGGCTGGCGATGCGAAGCCGGATGCAGGTAAAGTATATTCCCAAAGTAATTTACCTGTGGCCTTGTTGAAAGCCCGGAATTTTTTATCACGCGATGCAGCAATGAATACGAGTCCGCCCGCGGTTACTACAGGGCCACCGTAATTTTCCGTTCCTGTCGGAGGGATGCCTTTGGATTTCAATTCTTCGTACTCTCCGAGGGGCACCCTCCAGGCAAATTCACCTGTGTTTAGGTTGATGGCGTTCAACGTTCCCCACGGAGGGCTTATTGCCGGATACCCATCGGGACTTAAAAATTTATTATACCCTTCCATTTTATATGGCATAAAGTTAACGGTGTCAATACCCCTGCCGACGAAACTATTTTTTTGTTCCCCTTTCATTTCCAGGATATAGGAAGCAATGGCGTTCTTCTCATTGTCGTTCAAATATTTGAAGGCTGGCATCATTCTTCGGCCACTGTTCAGCAGGCTGAGAAAATCACCGAGGTTGTATTTGGTTTTGATATTGATCAACGTTGGGTTATTGCCTGTTCCTTTTCTATCAGCGCCGTGACAAGTCTGGCAATTTTGTTTGAACAAACGCTCACCTGCAATAAGCCAGGACTCTTTTTTCGGAGCCTCCATCTTGTTCTCATTCATCTTCATCACCCATGCCATTTCATTGGCATTGACATAAAGAATTCCAGTCTCCGGATCGAAGGAAGGACCGCCCCATTCACCACCACCGTCATATCCCGGTAGTATGATAGAGGGAATGGTGCCCGGAGGAATAAACATATTTCCGTACCGATAGCTTTTTAGCTGATTCTTTAATTGTTCTCTTATACTATCCTCTAAATATGGATTGATGTCATTCTCGGTTAAGGTTTGACGAACAAATGGTGACGGCTTCAGGGGGATGGGTTGGGTTGGCCATAATTTTTCGCCCTGTAACGGGCTAACGGTGTCAACTGGTATTTCATTAATATCAAATAGCGGTGTACCTGTTTCCCTCTCAAATACGTAGACCATTCCATTCTTTGTTGTCTGCGCTACGGCGTCGATTTGTTTTCCCTCTCGTGTTAGGGTGACAAGTGCTGGAGGCGTCGGTACATCCTTATCCCATACATCATGGTGCATAAACTGAAAATGCCAGATGCGTTTACCTGTAGCCGCATCTAAAGCAATAAGGCAATTGGCAAAGAGATTTGACCCTGTTCTTTTGCCTCCATAGAAATCATACGCGGCGGAACCGGTGGGTGCGAAAAGGATTCCTCTTTTTTCGTCAAGTGAAAATCCACTCCATGTGTTCGCGCCGCCTATATATTTCCATGCGTCTTTGTTTTCCCACGTTTCATAGCCAAACTCTCCGGGCTGCGGTAGGGTATGAAATATCCATTGTCTTTTTCCCGTAATAACATCATAAGCGCGTATGTGACCAGGAGCAGAAGGCGGGGCTTCATCAACGCGTGTACCCATGATCAACAGGTTTTTATAAACTACTCCGGGGGAGGTACTCACCACGAACAAATCGTCTACATCGCGATCCAAACCATCATGCAAATCGATCGAACCATTTGTTCCGAACGTTAGAATAGGTTCTCCGGTATCGGCATTAATGGCAAACGTGTTGGAACCTGCTGTGAAAAAAATGCGCCTATCATCTTTACCATCGGTCCAGTAGGCAACGCCACGGGCATTGATCATGTTGTGATATGCAGAGCGGTTGTCATC
>DASUGQ010000127.1:0-9523 GCA_036273935.1 Cyclobacteriaceae bacterium
CCGTGCGTGAAGTTTTCCTTCACACGTTCATAGATACACTCGACAAATCCTACTATGATAAAATGCATCAACGACCTCAATCTTCCTATGCCCGCAAGATGAAGCAACTCCGGCAAAGCACCGTTGAACCCGTACTGGGCACCTTAACAAATTTCTTAACCCTGAAGCGAGTGAATACCAATAAAACTCGCCAACAAATGCACGCTCATGTCCACCATCGCCTACAACATCAAGAAAGCACTCAAGTTCAAGGATAGAAAAGTAAAGGCGATGGCAATGGAAATAGACCGATGCAATGATGGTATTACTCATTTTTTCTCTTCCGATCGATTTACTATCACTTCAATTTAAAACTTGAAGCGAAAAAGTAAAATATCAGGCTTGATCGCGAGTTGTCAACAGAGATATCCACATTAACACTTTAGAATAATTTTGGAGTAGTCGTGCAACAACTACTGTTGTTGTGCGCTCGTGCCTTTCGTCACAAATCAATTAGTTCCTCGATAATCGATGCATGAACCTCAACTCCATTTACCTTTTTAGTCTTTCCTTTGTCGAGATAGAAATAATCCTCTTTTTCCCCAAGGTAACCCATAAGTACAATTTTGTCCTTCAGGTCTTGCTCTTTGAACTTTCCTGAAAATAATTGGTCAGCAGTAATTAATTTATAGTTCTTACCAAGCCCAGCCAGATTTAATTTTAATTCCTTGTCACCTGTGTTTTTGAATTTATCCCTGACTCCAAAGGAATTCTCTGCTACAACATAACCAAAGCAATAAATCTGTCTTGAGTTAAAAGTTTGCATCATTGGTAATTCATTAATTATAACTGAATCCTCCACTCCGAAATTGGCGAATCCATGATTTGCTATCTTGAATTTTGGGTGTGATACCTCCAGACTGTCCCAAATGTAGTCTGGTTCATACAAGTCATGAAGCGCAACGACTTGTACTGTATTTTTTATTATTTCTAATTCTTGAACCAAAATAGCGTCACGATCTAAACTGTCCGGAACTAAATAGAAGTCGAGAGCAATTACCTTGGGCGAATATTTTTTAATAATCCCCAGTTGTCTTCCTATTTCAAGCCTATCACTATGTCCAATATTAACAATTGTTATTATCGGATCTCTTTTGTCCATACAGCCAAGAGTAATACGTAGTCCGATAATAATTAATGGAAGAATCTTTTTCATTTGCTTCGAAGCTCTATTTTTTTTAATGCATGGAGCAGTAGCGGATTACCCGTCCCGTACCACGATAGCTTGTTAAATGCACTGAACCTTGAATTTACCAAGTTCACCCGCTATTGCTCTTATACAATGTTGGCTGAAGTCTTAATTCTTAAATGCTTTTTCAATCAGACAGCGCAGTTCTTCTTTATTTTTCTATTAGAATGATTGTTTCTTAAATCAGTCTTTTCTACTACTAACAATTCTTATTACTGCAACAACAATCCAAAGCACAACGGCCCATGCCAGGTACCAGACCACACGCTGTTGACCTGTCAGGACATCCGGCATAGATAGTATCCAAAATATATCAAGACTTGCATGCATGAGTACAGCTATCAAGAGGCTACCTGTATGCACATATACCCACGTCATAAGTATTCTAAAAGGAGGCAGGAAGGAAAATAGAAGTACTGCAATGTATAATGGTAAAGGGAAAGTTCCGGCTCCAACAGAACTACCTATATAATTTGAAAGAAAGTGCCATAATCCCCACATCACACCTATGTTAAGACCTGTTGCAATGAAATTATCATTCAATCTCAGCTCGTGAGTTATAAATCCTGTCCAGCCGAGTTCCTCAACGAAGCCGTTAAAAAGGCCAATCATCACCACAAATAGCACCAGGGTCATTTTGTTACTACCAGCCAATCCAAATGACGAAGCAACAGGACTATTACCGGACGTAAATATGCCGGGCAAGAATGCCGGGGAAAATAGCCAAAGAACGAAAAGTGTTGTGAATACAGTAACCGGAGCAATTAAAAGAGCAATTGTATACCATTTAACTCTTACACGATATTTAAACAGGCGAGATAAAAACTTCCGGTAGCCTTCAGTTCCATTGTATATCCCAATCAAAAGAACTCCTGCAACGCAAGGGCCGGAAACCGTTATTAAATACAAGGGCAAAAAAGGTATTTTGGTTGGCTGAGCAGTAATTTGGTGGGGGTCACCTAAGAGTAGCACGAGACCTCCCCAGGAAATGAGAAATGTTACCAGGTAAAAGATAACAACCGGATGCTCTTTAGCAAAATTTTTGAGATGGTTCAATTTGGGCATCTTCTAATCCCGTTAAACTTAAAAGGTTTCAGCCAACATTTAGTGCAAAAAGCGTTTCAATACATTTTTACACGGTGTTGTAGCACGTTTAGTCTGTTTTCCCATTCTTCCAAACTTGTTCAACTTTTTGCAAATTGTCTATATCGACCAGAGGATTGTCGCGCAAGAGGACCATATTTGCTTTCCCGCCAACTCTTAGTCACCAACAGGCAATTCGAAAGCTATAGCTGCATTACCAGTGGCAGCTTTTAGAATTTCTACATTGGATAGACGAAGGCGAATGCAATGGCAAATGTTCCCAGGATATATAGCCGAAGAAATTTCATCTTTTGCTTTCTGATTTCAAGGATCATCCACACCATCGCCGGAATGGTGCCGATAAAAAAATCAAATGTAATACTGGCTGCCAAGGGCGTCGCGGTACCTTGTCGGAAATATTCCATCATGGTAAAAGGTACCGTTGAATACAAGATGTGCTGGATATTAAAATACCAGGGAACAACTAAGCCCATGATGGCAAATACCAGGTAAAAGATCATGAGCCGAGTCATCTTGCTTTTCATAATCAGATGGTCTTGAGATTGTAGAATGTGTTAAGTTCAGTGTCTTAATTTTTTCCCGACTAAAAATTTACTGGCTGCTTTTCTATTCTCAGTCGATGTAGAATGGCTCTCTACTTTCCTGATCACAAATCTACACGCACTTAAAACTATTACATGTTTCGAAGCAGAACGATCTTGCCGGATATGCCGCCTTTTTCGAGCAGTTCCTGAGCCTGCTTTGCTTCCGCGAGTGGAAATCGTTTGGCAATTAACGGTCTAATCTTTTTTTGTCGAAGGAGATCAAACAACATGGTTAAGTCGTCCCGAAAAAATTTGGGCTTCAGGCGTTTTAAAGTCTGGATACTATATGGAATCACACGCTTTCGTCCTGGCAAAAGAAATCCCCCGGCAATGTACAACGCGAATTTGACGACTCCACCGTAGCGTTTGCGACGGCCCGAGGCTACTCCCTCACCGCGCATGGAGGTGATCAGGCCGTAGCCTATCACCTTCCCGCCGCGCTTGAGAAGCTTGCGTGAATTCCATAAATGAGCGCCGCCAATCGGATCAAAAACGACATCAACGCCCTCAATGGTCCGGCTGTAAATTTCTTTTGCATAGTCTTGATTTCTGTAATCGATCGGGATGCCGCCGAGATCGGAAACGATTTGAGCATTCCGCGCTGAACAGGTGCCGTACATTTGCAGTCCTGCAAGTTTTCCCAACTGCAAAAGCGCTGTTCCGACTCCGCCGGATGCACCGTGTATCAATACACACTGGCCAGCTTTGACTTTCGCGGATCGATGCATCATCTGGTAGGCCGTTATATAGTTTAGCACCAGGCTGACAGCCTCGGCAACGTCTAATCCGGGGGGCACCGGAATCAGTTCACGTTGAGGGAGGCAGATGAACTCCGTGTAAGCGCCATGGATCGGAAGTGCGGCAACGAGCTGACCGGGTTCTGTTCCGGAGACGCCCTTTCCCAAAGCATCAACAGACCCAACCAAATCCCATCCCGGTGTAAAGGGCACGGAAGGTGTTTCGGGGTGAATCCCCTGGCGCGCTAAAATATCCGGCAGGGACACGCCCGCTGCCAGCACACTCACCCGTACTTCACCATCGCGAGGCTCGGGGCACTCCTCTTCAATCACCTCGAGTGCGTCCGGTCCGCCATAGTGAGTCACTATGGTGCGTACATTTTTCACAAAGGTTTCATCTAAAAGGTATGGATCACCTAAGTATAATTTCCATTCTTATCCTACTCATTGCACCTTCAAAAAGCCGCATGCTTTCCAAAGTCTGCGCATGATTCCATGAGAGAAATCGGGCTTTAGAAATTGCGCAGGGCATGAGCCCGGTATAACGTGTATACCATTCGACCTGCACATTTCCACAGCAGATGGCGAAACGCTGGTCTTGTTTCCGCCAAGCCCTGGCTTTGTTCCAAGCAGGCAATGCATCCACACGTGCTTGATCCCCAGATCCACGCACTGCCTTACCATTTGTTCTGCCACTTTTTGATTGGTCAGGATGAACACTGCATCTGGCTTTTCCGGGATCGAGCTTAAATCAGGATAACATTGTACACCGTCATAAGTCGATATACCTGGATTGACCGGGTAAACCCGATAACCGTTTTCCTTGAACTTTCTGTAGTTGAGATTACAACCCGTCTCTCGTTTATTAGAAACACCAATTACCGCGATGGATTTCTGGGCGAGAAAAGTTTGGACAAGTTCTTCGATGGTTGCCATCTGAATCTTGTTTAGATCGTTGACCGAATGCTTTCTTGTCTCAGCGTTCTATGCCGAGTGATAGGGTCTTCACTGTAATGTAAAATACATTTTGGAGGTAAAACATGATTCTAATCATGTAAATGGCTCTACTCTGCTTGAATCGCTAAACATAATAATCAAATACAACTATCTATACCTGCGTAACATGAAGTTGTGGAAATCATGAGGAAGATCCGGGCCTGGTATTCAGGACGTTCAAATAACGTAGCTTGGATCTTGCTATGCGGAAATCTTCGATCGTGGCCTGTCTTTATCTCTAAATCTTCCGAGTATATCCTGCACAGCGTCTCGAACTTTGGAAACTTTTCATAAATGGCTTGCTCATGACTTGGGTTGGAAACTAGCAACGTACAGTTTTCCACGCATGAAATGAAATATTCAGGGTTGTTGTGTGATAGTACTCACCGGGGCCAAGTCGACCATGGCTTTTTTCCTCGTCGTTTAAAGAAATGTATTGGGTGAGGTAATCAAGAACGCAGCCCATAGGAATTTGAATTTACCCTACGCTGGCCAACGCGTGGTTTTCATGGGCCAAACTCTGTTTATATTCAAATGGCGAAGTGCCCGTTTGTTTTTTGAAAAACCTTGTAAAGTAAGCCGGGCTCTCAAAACCCAAATCGAAACCAATTTCCTTTACACTTCTGTTGTTGTGGTATAATTCGCGCTTGGCCTCAAGTGCAAGACGTCCGGCAATAATTTCACCGGCGGTTTTTCCAGTGAATTTCTTAGTAATCGTATTAATAGTGCGTGCCGGTGTGCCAAGTCTATTGGCATAAGCTTGCACCCTATGCTCTGTTTTGAAATTGCGTTCCACTTCGGTTTTGTAGCGTTGAAACAGTGAAAAGTTTGCATCTACCACGGCATGCTCTTGGCTGAAGAAGTGTATTTTTTTCAGTCGGCCTATGTGGGTAATCAATATTTTCAGGTAAGCGAGCATGATTTTTTCCTTGTCATCTTCCTCGGCATTAAATTCTGTCTCCATTTTTTTCAGCACATCTTCCAGCACGGTGTGTAGGGAGGCATTCACCTTTACAATGGGTTCGGATTGGATGTTATCAAACAGCCCGGTCTTTATCAGGTATTCATCAAGGTCTTTAGCATCGGAGAATAATGAAGGCAGGAATTTAATAACGTAGCCCTCGGCCTTGTCTTTTGGGAAAATGCGGTGCAATTGGCCGGGCGACAGCAGAAAAAGCACTGAACCCGAATACGGATGGCTTATGGTGTCAATCAAATGATGGCCACTGCCCTTCTTCAGCCACACAATTTCAAAGTATTCCTGCCGATGGTCGGTTTCAATTTCGGCATTGGTGCAAGCCTCTTCAGAGAACGAGCTCACTTTAATGCTTCTTATTTCCTTGTCGGTACAGTAATCGGCAATAGAGAATACGGGCGCTTCTTTCTTTTTCATAATAATGGATACAAAGATAAGAAAAGCCGATTCAATTGACTTGCACAAAACATCCAAACAGTTGCACTTTTTAACATGGCCCTTCCTTCATAGTTGAATGAAAATACCAATTGTGCAACTCTTCTGCGCAATTGTGTATTCCGGGCGTGGGTGTCTCCCGTCAACTTTGCACCATCAAAAACAAAAACTTTTTATGCCACTGATACAAATTGATGTAGCGCATGATGGCGTTACGAAAGAACAAAAACGACGGCTCATTAAAGGGGCCACGCAACTAATGAAAGATGTGCTGAACAAAGACTTCCACCTAACGCATGTCATCATCAACGAGGTGCACACCGACAACTGGGGAATGGCCGGGGAGCAAGTAACTGAAATTCGTAAACAACAAATCAACAAACAATGAACAAAAAAACAGCAATCGTAACCGGCGCATCGACCGGCATTGGCTTGGCAATAGCCAAAAACTTTCATGCCAATGGCTACAACCTGGTCATGAATTCATCTTCAAAAGAGAATTTGGAAAAAGCTTTTTCTACGCTAGGCTCGCCATCAACCATAAAATTAGTAGTTGGCGATGTAGCAGATAAATCGGTGGGACAACAGATGGTGGACACTGCCATAAAACATTTCGGCTCTGTAGATGTATTGGTGAACAATGCCGGAGTGTTCGCCCCGAAGAGTTTTCTGGAAGTTGACAATGAAGACCTGGACTGTTACTATAATGTAAACCTGAAGGGCACATTTTTCACTACACAGGCAGCCATAACAGAAATGCTAAAGGCTGGCCGTGGTTCCGTAATAAATATTGGAACGGTGCTCGTAAACCATGCCATTGGCGGTTTTCCAGCCAGCGCACCCGTAGCCAGCAAGGGTGCTATCCACGCTCTCACGGTGCAGTTGGCGGCCGAGTTTGGCAAGAGCAACATTCGCGTAAACACCATTGCTCCGGGTATTATACGCAGTCCGCTGCAAGGAAAGATTGGTGTTGCCGATGCCGATAGTTTGGCGGGCCTCCATCTTTTAAACCGCATTGGCGAGGTGACCGATGTTGCCGATGTGGTCTACACTGTGGCCACCAATAATTTTCTAACAGGCGAGATAATAAAAGTTGATGGCGGCCATGTTGCCGGACACAACTTGTAAAATAAAAAATAGAAGCACTTGAAACAAAACAAATATGAAACACAAATTCGTTTTACCTTTCTTTTTTGCGATTAGTCTTTTTGCTAATGAAAGCATCGCACAAAATTCAAACAACAAGAAAATCTTGTTTGTATTAACATCGCACAACAAATTGGGCAACACAGGCAAGCCCACTGGTTTTTGGATTGAGGAGTTTGCCACACCGTATTATTTTTTCACCGATAAAGGATTTGATATAGTAGTGGCAACACCCGAAGGGGGCCAAGCTCCAATAGACCCGAAGAGCAACGAGCCATCTTTTCAAACGGCAGCAACGAAACGATATTTCAACGATGCCGCAACGCAGCGTGTGCTGGCGCAAACCAAGAAGCTTAACGCGATAAAACATACTGACTATATCGCGGTTTTCTATCCGGGTGGCCATGGCCCCATGTGGGATTTGGCGAACGATGCCAACTCCATAAACCTCATCAATCAATTTTATGAAAGCAACAGGCCAGTGGCTTTTGTTTGTCATGGCCCGGCTGCGCTGGTGAACGTGAAAGGCAAAGGCGGCAAATATTTGATTGATGGAAAAAGGATTACCAGTTTCTGCAATACCGAAGAAGACGCTGTTCAACTTTCAAATATTGTTCCGTTCTCACTTGAGGGTAAACTCACTGAGCGTGGGGCAAAATATGTAAAAGGTGCAGATTGGGGCTCTTTTGTTGTGGAAGACGGAAACTTGATTACCGGACAAAACCCGCAGTCATCCGAAGAGGTAGCGCAAAAACTGTTGAATCAAATCAACAAAAAATAAGCCATGACATCATTTGCTGAAAGTGTGGTGGAAATTAAAGCTGTTGTGCAAGATTATTTTGATGGTATATTTTATGGCGATCTGAATAAACTTACAACTGCTTTCCACCCGCAATGCCTGCTGGTTGGCGATATCAACGGGCAACCTTACTTCAAAAACCTAACAGATTATTTGTTTGGGGTGAAAAACCGCAAAAGCCCAAACGAGTTAGGGGAAGCATTCAGGATGAAGATACTCAGCATAGAAACACAGAATGAAATTGCCGTGGTCAAATTGCACGTGCCTATGTTGGGCAACAACTACTACGATTATATTTCTTTGGTTCGGATTGATGGGCGTTGGAAAATTTTGAACAAGGTATTTACCAACATAGCCTGAAATATGGAATCAAAGATTGGTGAAATGCTGAACATCAAGTATCCAATTTTGCAAGGACCATTTGGCGGGGGGCTATCCTCCGCCAAACTGGTTTCTACAGTTTCCAACGCGGGTGGCCTTGGCGGCTACGGAGCATATCAACTGCCACCGGAGGAAATCAAAAATGTGGTTCAAGAAATCCGCACGCTTACGCATCAACCTTTCAATATTAATCTTTGGGTTAACGATGTTGATGAAAGCGCACGGCAACTAACGCGGGCAGAGTTTGAACAGTGCGCCAAGATTTTCAAACCTTGGTTCGATGAACTCAGCATTCCTCTCCCCAATCAGCCTGGGAATGTTGCCAGTAAATTTGAACGGCAGGCGGAAATATTGATTGCCTTGCGGCCCGCGGTGTTCAGTTTTGTGTTCGGCATCCCATCGAAGACAATTCTTGAGGATTGCAGAAAACAAGGTATTGTTACCATTGGTGCTGCCACCACATTGGATGAAGGCCTCGCTTTAGAGCAAGCAAAGGTTGACTTAATCGTGGCTTCCGGTTTTGAGGCAGGCGGGCATAGGCCATCGTTTTTAAAACCCGCTGAGCAATCGCTCCATGGCACTTTTACGTTGGTACGCCAACTAGTCAAATCAATCAAAACGCCCATTGTTGCAGCCGGTGGCATTGTTGATGCGGTTGGAATTGAAGCAGCCATGCGGTTGGGTGCTTCGGCGGTGCAAATAGGCACCGCATTTCTAGCCTGTGAAGAATCTGGGGCTTCAACGGAGTATCGCGATGTACTTTTCTCTGGCCGCAATCAAACCACACTAACCAATACATTTACGGGCAGATTGGCGCGTGGCATATCCGGAAAAATATCCGATAACAATTCAGAAAACGAGCGAGCATTGCCCTTTCCGCTGCAAGCCAGTTTTATGGCACCACTCCGCAAAGCAGCCATCGAGCAAAAAAGAACCGACTTGTTAACTTTTTGGGCTGGCCAAAATGTGTCGCTCATCAAACATCGGTCGGCCAGTGCACTTATGAATGAACTTATTCAACCATTTTAAAACAAATTAAATAGTTAACGAAATTAGAAACTTACATTGTTGATTCTTTTTTGAACTCAGCATTAATCGATTTCACAATTATTGCTCTTTCCTTTGTCGACCCGTCCC
>DASUGQ010000128.1:0-6127 GCA_036273935.1 Cyclobacteriaceae bacterium
ATCGCGGCCACTGTGTTTCAATATCGGGTTGCCCTCATATTCGGAAAAGGTGCGGCCATTGTCATAACTCAGCTTTAGACATTCACCTCTTCCGGTACTCGTATAGATCGCAATAATTGGGTCAATCCCGTTTTTCCTAAACCCTGAAGTATTTTTTATGTCTACAACGGCAGAACCGGAAAATGCTGCGTCTTGCCTTCCACCTTCCAGGTTTAGCATTGGAAAAATGGCATCATTCAACTCGCGCCAGTGAAGCAAATCCTTGCTCACCGCATGGCCCCAATGCATGTTGCCCCACGGCCAGCCATAGGGATTGTGCTGAAAATACAAATGATACTCGTCATTATCGTAAATCAATCCGTTCGGATCGTTGATCCAACCCCTACGCGCTGTGAAGTGAACCTGCGGCCGGTTACTTTCTTTATACAGGCTATCCATACCTGGAAACTTAGCGTCGGCAAAAATCAAGTCCAGCGCCTTAACAGGAAGCGCTTCATTGCTCACACTGGTTGCAGTTGGTTGCGTTCCTCCAAAGTTTGGCGGTGTGTAATTTTCAATCTCGACGACGATTGATTTACCCTGAAATTCCGTTAC
This sequence comes from Cyclobacteriaceae bacterium, assembly GCA_036273935.1. Classification (GTDB taxonomy): domain Bacteria; phylum Bacteroidota; class Bacteroidia; order Cytophagales; family Cyclobacteriaceae; genus ZC4RG29. Next base: position 595 of record DASUGQ010000128.1, read on the forward strand.
ATCAAAGAAAGTCCAGAAGTCGGGATTGGCTTCAGCAAGTTTTATTGTGAATTGATCTAATATTTTATCTCCGCTTCTTATCCTTGCCCTTATCAGGCGGGCAGAATTACTCACAGGCAAATTCAAATACGTTTGTCCTTTTTTTATTTTAAATTCTCTAGAAAAGGGCTGTGCCGATACGGTATAGATAAAAGCAAAGAAGGTTACAACTATTAAGAGGAATTTCATGTGATAGGTTTTTGTTAAGATGGTTCCTGAGAGGTACTGCATTTTTATTAAGCACACAGACTCAAATTTCCATGACTATTTGAAGAGCACTTCCGTATTACTGACAAAGGCAATTTTCTTTCCATCGGGCGACCAGGCCGGTGTGTTGATGGTGCCCTGTCCGCCGTATAAGTAAGCAATCACTTTTGATTTTCCCCCCGTAATCGGCATCAGTTGCAGATATACATGTTTGTAGGGAGGATGCTCACCTGCCTTCACTTCTTCCTTCAGAAAAGACAGGTATTGAATCCATTTTCCATCGGGTGAGATATGGGCAAACCAATCGTGAAACTCTCCGTTGGTAACTGCTTCCTGCCCTGATCCGTCAGGTTTCATACGCCAGATTTGCATTGTACCTGTCCTATTAGAATTAAAGTAAATGTATTTACCGTCCGGTGTATATTCCGGCCCATCATCCAAACCTTCTGCATCCGTAAGTCTCACTTCGGGGCCACCTTTTGAAGGTATTTTATAAACATCATACTTGCCCTCTCTTGATCCGCAGAAGACAAGGTCTTTTCCATCGGGAGACCACCCATGCAAATAAGACGGACCCTTTGGTGTAATTTGTTTTGGATTACCACCTTTCAGCGGCACGGTATAAATTATCGAGCCGCCTAATTCCTTTACGCTACTGCTCAACCCCAACAATTTGTTGTCAAAAGAAATCACGTGATCGTTATTGTTGTTCTTCACATCACCGGTGTTCAAAACTTTGGCCGTGCGTCTTGCCAGGTCAAAGGTGTAGATCAAACCCTCGCTATTGTAAATTAATGTTTTCCCGTCAGCGGTCCAGTTAGGAGCTTGTATAGAATTAGGCGCTGTGAAAATAATTTCACGTTTGCCCGTTTCTACTTCAAGTATTTCCAACTGACTGGGCAACTTCATCTGGTTAGGGGTGTCCGAAGGTTTTGCAGGTATGGTAAGTCGAACATCTTTGAATATCGCCTTCTCTACAACGTCTTTGTTATGAGAGCCAACAAATACTCCCACATACACTTCATCACCCAAATCCAGGTCAGTCACTTGTTCAGTTACAAACGGCTCTCCGAATTTTGCCACACGCATCACATAGGTATTCCCTTTCCTTTCCAATTGAATGACATCGGCATGCGTAATTGTTGAACGTACTTCTTCTGTTTTCTCGCCCGTGGCTCTTCTGAATTGCAATGACGTAAGACCATCACCGTGAACCACAGTATTAACGTGAGCAGATTTTCCGTCAAGCGAGGCACGCGCCATCCAACCAAACTTTCTGTGAAGTTCAACACCCTTGCCTACAAATTCGCCACGGGCGTAGACGATAAAATCGCCTTTGATTTTTTTCCATAGAAAATGAAACTCATCGTGGTCCGCCCAAATATTGTATCCGGCACCGGCAACTTCATATTGTTGAATTTTTGGATCGAAAGTCGCTGAACCTGGCTTAACATCCATTCCCACTTCTCCGTGTCCATCAAAGAGTCCAACACCCTGCGAGTAAGCCATTGTGCTAAAGCATGCTATTATACCCAGAAAAAATCCTGGACTTTTGAATTTGTATTTTTTCATCTTGTTCTTTTTTATTCCAGATTGATTCCAATATTGCTAATTGTGCCGGGATGGAAAAAGTGCCAATCAGTTAATGATCCGAATTGATTGTAACATTAAGGAATCTCAAAATTGCAACATCCTACTCAACACATGTTCAATGATACTGGGCTCACAATACGTAAAGTCCAGTATCATTAAACTTTCCCAAATCTTAATATCCAGGGTTTTGCTGATATAAACCTTTCGTATAGTTTATCTCCCTTTGAGGAATCGGATAATACTCATCACGTCCTTTCGTGAATACAGCAGAACTGAGGAATGACCTCCGCGTTTTCTCCACCGCGAGATACGCATTTAGCGTTTCTTCGGCTATACCCCAGCGAACAAGGTCAAAGAACCTTGGACTCTCCATGGCAAACTCAAGTCTCCTCTCCCATTGCAAAGCCTTCCTTGCTGTGGCCTGGTCCCAGGTGATGTTCGTGCCAGGAATATACTCAGCAATCAGGTAATTAGAGGGATAGTTTCCATCAAGTTTTTTCGTTCTTTCCTTGCTGTTATTGGCTCGGGCTCTTACCTCGTTTATAAGAGGCAATGCTTCGTCCTGACGGCCCAGTTCTATAAGTGCCTCGGCTTTCATCAATAACACATCTGCATAGCGTATGATGTCAATGTTTTTAGATGATCCATAAAAAGGTCCGACTTTTTTGAAGCAAGGACAGTCGGCAGCCTGTTGCTCCTTCATGTTTCCGAAACCGCCATAAAGGGCTGAGATACGCTCCCAGCTATGGGAATAGGTTATGTTAGGGTTGTACTTGAAAGGATGACCTAAGATGCCTATCGTATGATCAATACGGGGATCAACGGTAACACCATTGGTCACGAGGTCTGCATCACCCAGCACAACATCATTAAAGGTGTCGAACTTGGGTAGTCCGTTGGCGTCCGTTGCAAATGCATTCACCATGTTCTGACTGGGCATATGGAACCAGCAACACCCATACTGAGGAGCAAGGCTGTAGTTCAGACTGGTCGACATGCTTAATCGGCCAATAGCCGTTCCATCGTTAATGGAATACTGGATAGCAAAAATAGATTCCGGGCCATTGTCGTAGCCATTCAGGAAGTTCTCGGCGAAGTCAGGCTGCAGACTGTACACCCCTGAATTGATCACATCCGTAGTAAGATCCACTACCTCATTTAAGCGTGCCGCATCTATCCCGGTGACGGTATGCGTTTCATCTTGCGTATAGGCTTGGTAAAGACGAACTTTTGCCAGATAGGCTTTTGCCGCGAGCCTGTTGGCTCTTCCTACCTCTGGCTGTATATCCGGCAGATTGTCAATTGCGAATTGAAAGTCCTCGGCAATTTTGTTCCACAATTCATCGCTTGTTAAGGCAACATTTGATGTTTCCAGAATTTGTTCACGCGTGAGTGTTTCATCAATATAGGGAATATGATTCCACATAACCTTGCCAACAAAATGAGCGTGACCTCTGAGAAATCTCATTTCTGCCATTCGTTTTAATCTGTCTGGAAATTCGGCTTCAGTAAGAGCGGTCAGTGAGCCAAGCGCAAAGTTCGCTCTCGAAATGAGAGCATAAAGCTGGGTCCATGTTAATGGAAGATAATCTCCTTCATTGGGTGTCGTCAGGTTGTATTGCTCAAATCTGTTTATGGTATACTGGTCTGTCACACTTCCTCCTCCCTTGTACGCGTCGTCTGAACGGACACTGCCATACACCCACATGCTGGTAATGGATCTGTCCCAGAAATCATTTCCAAGTGCCGCGTAGGCTGCGTTGACCATATTATCGGCGGTGGCCGCTGTACTTACCTGTGCTTCTGTCAGGGTTCCTTTGGGAGAATAATCAAGGAAATCCGAGCAAGCATCTATCAGGAATAGCGTTGAAATCAAAAATATTGCTGCAAATTTAGTTTTCATAAACGTAGAATTTATTAGTTAAAGGTGACGTTTAAGCCAAGCGTGTAAGAAGTGGGCACGGGAATGGTGTTGATGCTCACCAACTCTGGATCATTAATGGTAAGCCCTTTTGGCTTAAACCAAAACAGATTGTCGCCCATAACAAACACGCGAAGACTTTGAATCCTGGCTCTTTGAGACACGCTGGCAGGCAACGTATATCCCAACTGCATGGAGCGCATTTTGAAATAGGAAGTATTCACGATAAAAAAATCGGAAGGGCGGTTTTCACTATTAGCATCAACAAGTGAAAGCATGGGCACTTTGGAGGAAGTATTCCTTGGCGACCACGCGTCCAGAATGCCATTGTTGGCATTGTTATTCCGCACATCAATACGATTTGATAAATAACCATAAGGGTCGGTTCCGGTTCTGCCGGAGATGCCAGAGCCAAAAATTGAAAGGTCAAAATTCTTGTATCCGATATCAATCCTGATACCATATTCAAATGCGGGCAGAACAGTACCTAACCAATCCTGATCCAGCGCGTCGACCTTCCCGTCGCCATTCAGGTCTTTGTACCTGATTCTTCCAATTCCTTTGCCAACCTGAGTGGCATGAGCGTCAACTTCAGCTTGAGTCTGAAATAAACCATCGGACCGGTAGCCAAAAAGTGATAATTGGGAGTGACCCACAATTGATTTTTCTGAATTGCCCGGATAGGCTGATCGCACTTCATCAGGCAATTCGGTTATGATGTCTCTGAACCTGGAGAGGTTGCCATTTATGCTATAAGTGAAAGGACCCGACTGATTGCGGTAACCTAAAATCAACTCAAAGCCCTTGTTCTCCTTTGTCGCACCGTTCACCCATCTTATTTTTCCCTCACCCACTGCTGCTGCGACTGGCGGTTGAACCAGAATGTCAGTTGTCTTTCTGGTAAAATAATCGAAGGATCCAAAAAGTTTATCATTCGCAAAACTGAAGTCGAGGCCAATGTTCACTTCCTGAGTTTGTTCCCACTTCAGCCCGCTGTTGCCTGCCTGTACAGATACGAAACCGGATGGCAACGTGCCGCCATTTGCTCCTGCCAGGTCGTAAGCGGTTCCGACGTTAAGCCACTGACCAGGGAATCCCACACCGTTATTGTAAAGTGTACCATAGTTAGGATAATACAACCCGAGGCTGGCAACATCGGCAATATTTTGATTGTCCTGGTTTCCAATATCCTGGTTCCCGACGCGCCCATATCCTGCCCGAAGTTTAAGATCTGAGATCCATTCCATATCTTGCATGAAAGATTCATTCGCAATCCTCCACCCTACCGTCACGGCCGGGAAAACACCATACCTGTTGTCTTCGCCAAAACGCGAGGAACCATCTCTACGAACAGTTACGGATGCCAAATATTTGTCGTTGAAAGAATAGTTTATCTTTCCAAACTGGGAAAACAATCTGTTTCCAGTAGCCGTACCAGAAGTAACGCTGCGACCAGAGCCCGCGTCAATATAGAAGAAGTCTTCGGTTTGACTTGCAAACGTCTCCCGGTAGGCACTGAATGAATCTCTGTCCGTTTTTATAGCTTCCACACCTGCAAGGAAGTTGAACGTGCTTTTACCCTTTTGGAGTTGATATCTAAGTGTGTTAGACCAGGTGAGACTCAGTTGATTCGTATTTGCCTTCAATAAACTGTTTACCTGCCTCCCAAGAAATCCTTCCTGAAATGCGAGTTCGATATTTTTGTTCAGCGCAGTGGAGTAATCATATCCCAGGCTTGATTTGAAGATTAAGTTCTTAACCAGTTCGGCCTCA
>DASUGQ010000129.1:0-7549 GCA_036273935.1 Cyclobacteriaceae bacterium
CAATTACGTGCGAAACGTAACTCATGCCCTATTAAGAAACAGAAGGATTCTACAGGAACTGAATCCGACTGGAAAGCAGAAGGTCCACCGCGATAAACTTCAAAGCGCTGGATTTAATTTTCAATACTTCACCAGCAGGTATAAGACCAGGGAAGGTGCCGAGTATTTTTATTGTTTTGAACACGGTTACCTGCACATGGAAAACAATTTCTATTTGTTGGTAGTAAAGAAAGACCAACAGTAATTGGCGTTTTTTCCTTAATCAGTGTGTCAAAATTGACGAATCCCTTTGTTTCCCGAGTCATTAACCGTAAATTCAATTTAGTCCGGTAGCTATAGTCATTATATCCCTGGCCGACGAAGATTAACCCGGTTGCTAGGTGCGGACTTTTAATCGTGATAACTCATTTGAATCCGAATGACGGTGCTCGATTCCAAAAAACGTTTCTTCTTTTTTATCTCCCGAGTTTTGTTAACTGCGATCGGTCTAGCGGCGTTCGCGTGCAGTTCCGATGAAAGTTCGGAGCCACCAGGCGTTCAATTGTCATCACTTTCACTATTCCCGGATCAGCTTGTGATGGCTGTTGATGACGGCTTCTACCTTGATGTCATAGCCGAGGACAAGGCCGGCAACGTCATTCCGAATTTTGTGCCTGAGTATACAAGTTCGAATGCGAGTATTCTGGCAATTCATCCAGACGGACAGCTTAATGCTATCGCTGAGGGAACCGTGACGGTGACCGCCAGTGCAGGTGGACAAACAGCAAAAGCAACTGTTTATGTTGGAGCAAAGACTTACGATCTCTCCACACTTGGACCTCCACGCGTACTCAATGCCAATTATATTGACCTGTCAAAGATCGACCAGGTATCCCGATTCCGTTCTACGGTGGGTCACAGCTACGTCGATGGTTCTGGCGAGACTTGTCGAAGCATGAAACACTACTTCAAACCGTACTATCCCGACATCGACTGGACCACCGTAGACATCTATGCGCCTATGTCGGGGACTATTTTAGCGATAAGCCCTGACGGCGGGCGGGGCTACAAGGTCATGCTACGACCGCGCGACTTGCCAGCGATGAATGTTCAAATTTTTCACGTAAATCTCGACGCAGGAATCACGAAAAATGGTTGGTTGAACGCGGGTGATCACATTGGGAGGCACGCGTCCAATGAGACGACCTCCGATATTGCCGTTGATATTGGAGGAAAGGAGAATGGGACGTTGCTCTCGTATTTTGAAACCATGACAGACGAAGTGTTTGAACAATATCAGGCACGCGGCGTTTCTTCACGCCAAGCCGCAATCATCTCAAAAGCAGAGCGCGATGCCGATCCGGTTCCTTGCGTGGGAGAACAACAGTTTACGGTTCATGGAACAACCCCCGATTGGCTTGTTTTGAACTAGGCAAAAATACAGCCTTTGGGTGAGTTGACTGCAGGCCAGTACCCTCAAAAAATAGCCAAAACGTGAAAAACAGGTAGAGCAACCGCGCCCTCCGGTCAAATTAGCCAGCTGTAACCCATCCCCTAGCACACTGAACTGGTCGCTAATCCAACGCTGTAGCTAATTATAGATCGCTAAAGGAAGGGTTCAACCCACACCGAGGAACCCACTGAACTTCCGCTGCAGCAACAGGGCACTTCCCCGAAAAAAGTTTTGATCTGTTCACCGCGATGGTAGAAGCTTACGGCATCGAAATAACACACCCCCTAAACCATAAAATATTGAACTTATTATTGTATATTTATCGTTATTCGGTTGCGCTATTCGTCAAATCTTATGAAATTGAGTTATGACTACTAAGAGCCCAAAAAAGAAGATTCGGTTCTTTTCCGGAGAAAAATGGAAGGAACTGCCCACAAAAAAGGGCGCCACACAAAAGCGCTATGCTATCTCGAATCAAGGCAGGATAGCCAGTTTTATTGACAAGATCGATGAGGGAACCATTCTTAAGACGAGGTTGACTCAGCGATATCCCAGCATCACCATAAAGATTGGTGGTAAGAATATCAACTATTACATTCACCGTTTGGTGGCTCAGCATTTTGCGAAACGCCCTTCAGCGAAGCACAATTTTGTAATCCACATGGATCACAAAAAGGAAAACAACAAGGCTTCAAATCTGAAGTGGGTTACTCACGAAGTCCAAATCGAGCATGCTAAAAAAGATCCGGCGTTTCTGGCTCAACTGACTCCTTTCCAGGGCAAGAAACTAAATGCCAATCGTGTTAAGGTGATTAAGAAAAAACTGAAAACAGGTCGTACCCCAATGAAGGTACTGGCCAAGCAATTCGGCATTTCTGAAATGCAACTTTACAGGATCAAATCTGGTGAAAACTGGTCACACGTTAAAATTTAAAAATACAGGTTTGTTATCAGTCATCTGATTACAGTTAAATCAAATGACTGATAACAATTACTGTCTTAAGGTTCTTTAATTCTCACCTCGCGCCGATAGCCGTTCGCTCTCTCGTTAAAAGGCAACTGAATCAGGAGCTTATTGCCACTACCTACCGAAGCCTCAATGCCACTTACATTTATAAAATGTGGTATAGGTTTGCCGAAAATTTTTCTGGGCACGCGAACCATTTGATCACCCGCCACCATTTCCAAAAGGTGGTAAACGTTCAGCGTACCGTTGTTTATTTCCACCGAAAGTGTCCTTGCATCAACGCCAGGTAGCCTGATCTCTAATTGATGGGCATTTGCCAGCGGTACGATCTTAATCTCAGGTTCACTCAACCCTCCGGAAAGCAAATTCATGACATCTGCCGTGGCCGCCAGGTTACGTATTAACTCATTTGACTTCCTCATATCTACCTCCTAAATGTTAATTCAAAACATTGGCTCAACACCTATACCAGCCCGATAAAAGAAGTCATAAAGTCATCCAAACATTCAAAAACATTCAAACCGAGACAAATTGGCCTCGCTTTGCTTAAGTAACTCTGGTACTTTGACAGTCCCGGGAAGTCTCGTCCGGGCGAATTAAGAAACGTAAGAAAAATTCAGAAAGGAAACCTGTCTCCCGGAAACGCGGCGATCAATGCGCTGTCATCGGCGGCAGGCAGAATCTCACTCCTTGTATTTCAGCTTAAACACTAATAACGTCGATGCTAACATTAGTGTAATCAAATTGGCAGCAATAACCGGAATGTCCCGGACAAGAAATCCATACAACAGCCACAAGGCAACACCAAGGGAAAATATAGTGAACATGCTCAGGGAAAGATCCTTTGCTGAACGTGATTTCCATGTTTTAATCACTTGAGGCAAGAAGGCAATTGTCGTGCAAGCCCCCGCAATCAATCCAAGCAATTGAATTGTATTTTTATCCATAGTTCAAAAAAGTTAATATCATCTTCGTTTGTTAAACGAAAAGTTACAGCAAAGATAACATATCCGATATGCATTTTTGTTCGCCATGTAATTTTGAATAATAGATTGTGAGCTAAAACGATTGCAGAAATTCATTTCCGTAACCAGTAACACTCCTGCGAAAATATCACAAAATGGGGTTTTCACTGAATCCTTAGAAAGTGATAACTTGCAGACCGTCAATTGAACCGGATTATTTCACTATTTCTTTACTAATGATACGCGACGGGCGAATTGATGATGCGCTTGATATCAGGATCCTGCTGGCCCAGCTTGGCTACAGTAAACTAAGTGAGGATGACATTCGGAATAAAATAATTCACTACAGTAGCAAAGAATATAAAATCTTTGTCGTTGAGGTGGACGGTCATGTGATTGGTTTCATATCGTTACATTGTTACGAAGCCTTTCATTCCACTGGAAAAATCGGGAGGATCACGGCGTTATGTATTCATGACAAGTTTCAATCGAAGGGGTATGGCAAGCAATTGCTGGTTGAAGCGGAGAAATATTTCGTTCAATCAGGATGCCTGAAACTGGAAGTGACAAGCAATAAAAGACGCACGCAGGCACACAATTTCTATTTATCGCAAGGCTACCTTGAAGATTCAAGGAAGTTTGTCAAACCACTTTTCACAGATCTGACTTCTTCAGTTTGAGGTAGCTGAAAAAATTGAAAAGAAACAACCATCCCAATGCGATTGCCACGGAAACGGGGTCCACATAATCCTGAATTTCCTGGAAAGCATACCTGTACACGGGTACAGGTACAAGGCTGCTAATGGACTCCATGGGAAAAAATTTGATTAGCCAGGGAACATATTCATCAATATTCTCCTTGATGATCATTTCCAGCATAAAGGACAGTAAAAGAAGTATGATCGTTAGCCCCGATCGCTGGACCATAATGCCCAACATCAACGCATATGACAGGAATGCAAATACCTCGAGAAAATACGCAGGGTAGAATTCCATGTCTGTCATCATAAAATCCAATCTGATCTCGGGCGTATAAATCAGCCCGGTTACAAGGGCAATGATAAACACCATGCTGACGCTCATCAGGCTAAGCAAAACATTTGTTAATATCTTTGATGCCAGAAAATCCCACCGACTAAGGCCGTCGATTATGTTTTGTCGAATTGTCCGATAGCTGAACTCATTCGTGATGGATATCACGACCATGATACCGAGCAAGATTTTAAAGAACCCGCTCCACCATGCAAGATTAAGCCAAACATCGGGAAAGTGATAAAGGGGAATGCGGTTGATATTTAACTTTGATCCAAATTTATCAAACGTGCGGGCAAGCCATTTCAAAAACTCCATCCCACTCGCCGTAGTGGTGCCAAGGGTTAGGAAGTATAATCCACACACGACCCAAAACGTACGATAACTCGTGAGCTTTTTAAGATCAATTTTTAAAAGATGAAGAATCATTATTTTCAATTGTGATCAGACAGTATTTCCAAAAATTGCTGCTCAAGGCTTTTCTTCTTAGTGACCAGGTGCGAAGCAGTGATTCCCTGTTCAAATAAAAACTTATTCAGATCGACACTATGAAAACCATCCTTGAGACCAACCTCAATGAATCCATTTTCACGGCTAAATGACTCGGCACCATTAAAGCGAAGAAGTACATCATTCAGGTTGGGAACCGGTGCACTTATTTCAACTATTTCAGTCCCTCGTCCAACATCACCTATCGGCCCGACATGAACGAGATTTCCTTTTTTTAAAACGGCAAAATGAGAACACACTTTCTGTACTTCATCCAGTAAATGGCTTGCCAGGATAATCGTTTTTCCGTCGGCGGCAATTCGTTTTATGATCTCACGAATCTCGGCAATCCCCATCGGGTCAAGACCATTGGTCGGCTCATCAAGAATGAGAACGATCGGGTCGTTCAATAAAGCCGACGCGATCGCAAGGCGTTGTTTCATTCCCAATGAGTAGGTTTTATATTTGTCTTCCTTCCGTGGCGACAGCTCCACCAACTCCAGCACTTTTGGAATGTTTTCAGGCGGAGCCTGCTTGATCATCGACATCAGCTCAAGATTCTTTTGTCCACTCAGGTAGGGGTAAAAAATCGGATGTTCAAGCACCGCGCCCACCTTCCTCCGGAGATGATGAGTCGGTGGTTGACCAAACCATTGAAATGATCCGGCAGAAGGATTGACTACTCCCATCAACATTCCCAAGGTTGTGGTTTTGCCGCTTCCATTTGGGCCGAGCATACCAAATACCTGTCCCTTGCTCACCTCAAGATTGAGATTGTTCACCGCACGCAGCCGCCCAAAGTCCTTCGTTAAGTTTTGAATGGTAAGAACGCTATCCAACTTTCTTCATTTTATTGATGTCAAAAACATTATTTGCCGTCATTGCCGGGACTCTCCTCCTTCTTATCCTTGCTTACAAAACGTTGAATCCTGCTCCCGATGTCACTGCTTTCATCCATCACGGAGTAGAGTTTTGTCACTTTATCCAGGGCAATACTACCTAACATATCCAATACAAACAGATTCTCGTCATCATTGACCAGTACGAGCATGGCCAGCGTCTTTCCGTTTCTTTCTTTGATAAATACATCAAAGTTTTTTCCCTGATGGCGGCTGGTCATTACCTCTTCGAACGACTCGATCTTGTAGTCATTCACTACCTGCTTGTAGTTGACGTTGTTATCACCTTTCTTCACCATCAGGAATTTCATCTTTTCAATGTCCTTAATGATTTCATCAAACTCCTTGTCCTCCTGTTGATTGATCATCCGCAAGGTATTGTTATAAAAAAACAAGGAAAATGAATCGCTATACTTCTGCTGCAGCGCTTCAGTTGTTTTGCTCTGGGCCTTACACACCATGGAAGCAAAGAAGAGAATCAGGGCAATTATGATTGTGCGAGACATAAGCCGTTTGGTAATTGGTGTTCGAGCCGTTTTTAGTTTCATGAATGACTAATTCTTTTTCATTTTCTCAAGGTTCTCCAACCCATCAACGTTCATTTTTTTGCCAATCCGCGATATTTGTTTAAGGTCAATTTCTCCAAAAAGGCTGAGGGCCATAAACTCATCGTCACCTCCCATGAGCATCAAAAGTTCGGAGATCTTTCCCCCGGATTCCTTAATGAGAAATTTCATATCCTTGTCCTTATCGCGAACAGACATCAGTTCTTCGTACTCCTTTGGGGGCACAAGGGCGAAAGCTTCCTTATACAGGGTTCTCGCATTCCGGTCCTGATCCTTTGCAATAATTCGCAGTCCCTTTAGTTTGCTGATAGCCTCCAGCACCTCTTTATCTTCCGGTGTGTCGGCCTCCATATTGGTAAACAGGCTAAACATCTTACTGGAAACATTTACTTGCGTGAATGATTCATCAGCAGCATACTTGTTGAAAAATTTTGTTATCGCGTCGTTCTGTGCCTGTGTCTCTGATGTAATCACTACGATTACCGCGACCATCCATATCTTATTCATATCCTTAATTTTTTAAATCGCTTAATAAATTTTATTGTTTTCCTTCTTCTTCATGCTTGCCCTCTATTTGTTCCTGGGCTTCGTTAAAGAGGTTAATTTTTTTTGCTTGTTCTTCTGCCGTACCAAAACTTTTAGAAATCATCATCAATGCTTTTTTTGTTTCCTCAAAGGCCAACTGTGGATCATTATACGTGTCGACCATCTCTTGTGGCGTATTTTGACGTATCTCCGACCTTACAAACCAGATAGCAGTCATCAGCACGGCAATCCCCGCTGCTATCCGCAAAGAGTTATAAACGAGGTTGAATTTTCTGATTTTTCCCTTGTCCTCCTTTGGTTCAGCCGGAATGTTTTCATCAAAGGCCAGGTCGCCCACTGATTTTTTTTTCTGGTGTTGAAAGTATTGAAAGAGCAGTGAAGCTTCCCTGAATTGATCCGGAATTGTGCCGCCATTAAAAAACTCGCGCAATGACTGCTCTTCTTCAAGGGAAGTCTCACAATTCCAATACTTGCTCAACAATTCTTCGATTCGCTTAGAGTCCATAGGCATTGATCTTTAACAGTTTCTCACGCACGGCGTTCCGAGCTCTAAACAGGTTCACTTTCACCTGGTTCATATCCAGTTCAAGTATCTCGCAAATCTCATTGTAGCTATATCCTTCCACATCGCGCAGGTGGATCACCTGTCGTTG
>DASUGQ010000130.1:0-8845 GCA_036273935.1 Cyclobacteriaceae bacterium
TTTGCAGTTTTAAGGTTAATAGAGTTGATAAAATCAGCGATCAGTTGTTCGTCAAAGAAGAACACCACCGCTTCAAATGACCCCTGATCAGGAATGATGTCTGAAATCATGTAGAGGCCCTTGGGCAGAAAGACCATTTGATTCTCACTAACGTGGGTTAGGAATCCGCCGTCATTTTCAATCCGTATGTTCCCATTCAATACCAGCGTTATGGCGTGCGTGGACACGTAGCCTTCTTTGTGAATCACGGGGCCCGCCAGTTCCTTGTGAATAATACAGGACAGGCCGTCCACCAGTATTTTCTTTACTTCGGGGTTTTGATAGAACTGTTGAGGTAAAATCTTTAGCATGTCCTAAAAGTAATTTGACGTTGGTGTGAATAGTATGCTAAAAAGCGAAAAGTTGTCTTTTTCGTTCAAAAATGGAATCAGAATATATTTGTCAACCGGAGTATTTGTACAGAAGAAACCAACAATTTGCCTTAGCATGAAGAGAAGGTTCAATGTTCAACTTTAATGGGTATGTCTTTTATTTATGTTTCCAGGCATACACCAATAGGATACCGCCTAATTAATCCTTACATTTAAGGATTAACACGTTTTAACCTTTCACGATTCTGTTGACTTTTCCGCTATATCACGCGCTGTTTTCAGGAACCCTGAAAATTTCCTCCTTTAATACATGAAGAAAAAATTGAGTATCGGTGTAATCGACCTTGTTACAAAGGGTCCTTCAAGCACGTTGTGGGGCAGAATCATGCATGCTAATCTCGCCAGCATTATGCCCCAGGTAGTAGCCACATGGTGTGAGCAGGAAGGCCACGACGTCAAAATGATTTGCTATACAGGATATGAAGACCTCCATAAGGAATTGCCAAAGGGTGTAGATCTTGTCTTTATCAGCGCATTCACTCAAGCCGCCTTCATGGCATATGCGTTGAGCAATTATTTCAGAAGCCAGGGTGCCGTTACTGTTCTTGGTGGTCCGCATGCAAGATGTTATCCGGACGATGCAGTTAAGTACTTTGACTACGTATTAGGATTTACTAATCGCTCTACGATCAGGGAGGTATTGAGTCATCATCAGCCGAGGCATTCGATGGGCGTTCATTTGAGCGCAAAAAAACAGCCACATGATTTGCCGGGTGTCGCAGAACGTTGGAAGTTCATAGAGCCTACGTTAAAAAAGGCACCTTTCCTGAAATTTATTCCGATGATCGGAAGTATGGGCTGTCCGTATACCTGTTCATTTTGTATCGACTCTGAAGTCCCTTATCAGCCGCTGGATTTTCAGGTTATGAGGGAAGACCTGCAATTTTTGCTCACTAAATTTAAAAAGCCGCTGGTGGCCTGGCATGATCCCAATTTCGGTGTGAAGTTTGAACAGAATATGGAGGCCATTGCTTCCGCGGCGCCGCTTAAAAGTTTTCATTTCATGGCGGAGAGCAGTCTTTCAATCCTTACTGAGAAGCATTTGAAGATTTTGGAGCAGAATGATTTTCTTGCGTTGTTGCCGGGTATTGAATCATGGTATGAGTTGGGAAATAAATCGAGAGCTTCTCACATTAAAGGGCAAACCAAGGTAAATCAGATTGCTGAACATGTGAATATGATATTGGAGCACGTGCCTTATGTTCAAACCAACTTTGTCCTCGGAATGGACAGCGATGAAGGCGAGGGGCCATTTGAACTCACAAAACACTTCATTGATCAATCACCTGGAGCTTTCCCGGGGTATTCGCTGCTGACCTCCTTCGGAGAAGCTGCCCCCATTAATCTTGAATATCAAAAAGAGAATCGTGTTCTTCCTTTTCCTTTTCCATTCCTCAATAATCATTTGGCGATGAACCTGAAACCCAAAAATTATGAGTGGGTCGATTTTTATAACCACGTAATTGACGTAACAGAATATTCATTCTCGCCCAGGGCAATTTACCGTCGCTTTAAGGCGACACCACAATTTACGCCTAAGTGGATGAACGCGATGCGCGCTATTTCCAATGAAGGTTACGGGCGTATCCGGTTTTACAAACAGGTTCGTAATCTTCTCGTGAACGATTCCAGCTTCCGTGATTATTTCGAAGGAGAATCAAATACCCTTCCGGAGTTCTATGTAAATCTGATAAAGAAAGATATGGGCCATTGGTGGAACTGGTTGCCTGCCGGTGCCATGGAGCATAATACGAACGCATACCTCGAGAAAGCGCAAATGAAAGTAATGGCGCAAGCCGTACTGTGACGGATCAATGTAATCATCGAATCCCCTCATGTTTGAGATATGCGATCAGATCATGGGGATGATCAGTCTGTAATCCATCCATGCCTGTGCTGATTGCTCTGCTCCATTGATCGGGAGTTTCATTTCTTTGTTGCACATCAACCCATACCAGTCGTTTCATTTTATGGATCAGGTCAACCTTTTCTTTTGTGTATTCGGCATACGATCCATCGAGGATCTCGGCATCCATCTCCTCCAGGTAGTCCTTAAGCTTTGTCAGGTTATCCATCTTTTCCGGCAAGCTGATCATTAACGGCATGTGGGGCGCGACCTTTCTCCATGCCGCGTAGTCTTCCCTGGCGTTGAGGTAAACGACAATTGATTTTTCCATTCCGGCGTTCTGAATCGCTTCATATGTTTTCTCAACTGAAGCATTTTTGAAATCGAGATATATGTTGACTCTTCCCTTACAAGTGCGTAATACTTCATTGAATGTTGGGATTGGGTACGTGCCCCATTCGGGATGATTCTTATCTGCGACCTTTAACCGCCGAACTTCAGTGAAAGACAGGTCTGATACCGTTCCTTTTCCGTCGGTCATCCGGTCAATTGTTGCATCGTGCATCACGACAAGTTCTCCATCCTTCGTTGCGCGCAGGTCAACCTCAATAAAATCCACGCCGCTTTCAATAGCATTTTCATAGGCCTTCAAAGTATTTTCCGGCGCTCGCGTATGATCGCCGCGATGAGCAATGACAATGGTTTTATTTTTAGAGAATGAATGCTGTCCGTGCAGCGGCGCATGACCGGAAAAAAGACAAAACACCACGAGAATATTTATCAGATTTTTAGGCCTCATGCTAACTCTTAATGTGTGTCAAATTAATTTCCCATTGCCGGATCGGTCATGGTCTCCTTTCCGTTTTCCACCCGGCCTGCATAACATTTCTTAAAAGAATCATTTCCTTCAACGGTCACCATGAAATCGTACCATCCATGACTTTCTTTGAGGTTTAGGGGAACGATCGCTTTTCCACCTGCCTTGATCGATCGTTGATGGTTATTGTGCTGATAGGATCGATCCATAATTGTAATTCGACGTGCCTGATTACTTTTATTGGTAAAAGTGAGTGCTACATTTCCAGTAAGACTCTGATTTTTGATTTCATAATTACACGCCACATCGAGGTCAGGATCATTTTCATTTCCGGAAAATTCACGGAAGAATCCGTTGGGTCCATGAACCTGAATCGCGTAGCGGTTATTCTCAAACTCACTGAGCTTCCATGAATCTGTCAAACGGTCGCCCGCTTTCACAGCATAAGCTCTCGGATCTTTGTTGTTATTGGAATAGACATGGAATGGTGAACCGGCAGCTTTGTTGGCGAATATCGTATCGCTTGCCTCAAGGCTAAGCATGAATGATTTCCTGTCATCACCTAATTTCCCTTCCGCATAAAGTTGGTAGGGCAGCGGATTGGATGGCCGTGTGCCTTTTTCCTGGCGCGAAGTCAATTGAGTGGATGAGCCGTTTCTTGCTTTTTCGATCTCATCTTTTGATAGCGGTTTGAATGCCGAAGGGTTGTCTTTGAATTTCGCCTTGTGAATTCCTTCGATCACTTCATCCTTTTCCAGGAATGTTGGGAGTGTGAATTTTTCCCCATGATAGGGACGAAATGTCGATGTCAGATCGCCACATACCGTCCTTCTCCAGGTGCTGATGTTGGCCTCTTCTATGTCCTTTCCTGTTTTATGCGTGAGAAATTTTTCAAGAAACTGTAAGATAGAGGTGTGATCAAATACTTGTGAGTTAACAAACCCGCCGCGACTCCACGGCGATGCAACGACCAGTGGAACCCGGTAGCCTAATCCAATTGAACTTCCTCTTGCCTCAGCCGGCGGCCTCCGCTGAAGGTCTTGTTCTAATGCTACCCATTCGACCGTTGTATCAATTCCGTCAGAGACCAGGCCGCTTTCCTCTTTGTAAGGATTGGGCGGAACAAACGGTGGGACATGATCGAAGTAGCCGTCGTTTTCGTCATAACAAAGTATGAAGATCGTTTTTTTCCATACTTCAGGATTTTGCGTGAGTATGTCCAGGGCCTCTGACACATACCATGCTCCATACCAGGGGGCACCCGGGTGGTCAGAGAAATTCTCCGGTGCTACAAGCCATGATACCGTTGGCAGTTTTCCATTTTTTACGTCTTCACGAAACTGGAACATCACATCACCCCTTGGTACTTTAACTTCACGTTCCTCATTTCCTTCCTTATATTTCAAGGTTGTGAGTTCGTGATAGTAAGGATCATTAACATTTGTGGTAAATGCTTTTTGATGAATATTTTTTTCAAATGAAGAGAGTTTGGAAAAATTGTCGGCTGTGTAACGTTGCTGTTCTTCAAGAGAGATTTCCAGCCATGCCTTTGCCTTCTCCAAGTGCGCAGAGAGTTTCATGAAGTCCTCACCGGGCGATGACGCGCTATTTAATTCCTTTTGCAGTTTCTTAATTTCTTCCTTTATGAGTTCAATTTTCTTTGGAAGAAATTTTATATAGGGTGGATGAAATCGAACGTTGTACTGACTAAACCATTCAATCGGATTATCGGTGAAGTTGGCGAGCCAGGCATCCTCTTCACCCTCGAAGCCGAGGTCAGCGCTAATCTCATTTTGATAAATCTTCCATGAGATATTATTTTCTTCCAGTCGTTCGGGAAAGGTTTTCCATCGACCTGGTACGTCATAATCCAGTTCTGAATTTCTCACACGTGCCTGAACCTTGCTTGTTGGTTCTTCGCGGATGGTGCCTGTCCAGAGATACAGTCGATTGGGTGTAGTGCCCGTCAATGATGAACAGAAGTTCTGATCGCAGACGGTAAAGGCATCGGCAAGTGAATAGTAAAAGGGGATATCTTCCCGATTGTAATACCCAAGTGCGAGTGGCATTTTTGAATACTCTTTGCGCCCTGGTTTTTTTGCAATGAGCCATTGATCATATTTTCCTTCATTGCGTGCGTCCACCTGGTCGGTCCATCCGTGTGGGAGGGATCCCATCCATGTTGCCTTTGTATCTTTTATATTGAGTCGAAATGGTGCATAGGTTTCACCATCGGCGTTAGTTTGATACCACACCGGATTTTTGTTGGCAAGACGAATGGCTCTTGGATCGTTGAAGCCACGAACTCCACGTAATGCTCCATAACAATGATCGAATGAGCGATTTTCCTGCATGAGGATAACAACATGTTCTGCATCGAGGAAGGTACTTCCTAATTCAGGATTAATGGCGAGCGCCCTTTGTATTGAAGGAGGGAACATATTACTGATCCCGGCTCCTGTAAGTAATGCTGCTTTCTTAAGAAAATCTCGTCTTGAGTCCATGAAAAATATTTACCTCCATAAATGTATAGCAATTCACCTTTCCGTTATTCGGCAATCCTATTAATTAAAATTAAGTTAACGACGGATTAATAACAGAGGTAATTGCCTGCTAAAAGTATGATTGACGGGTGAATGTTGCTGCTCCTTTTGCGTCAAAGGAGGGATTCTTCGCGGCTTGTTATTAGAGAAATAAAATTTTTGGAGGTGACGAATCCGTCTGCCGTAAATCAGACACCTTTGAATTTAAATTATGAAAGCAATGTCACTTGAATTCCCACATTCATGGTTGAGGCCCTAAATGGTTGGCGAAAATTTCGACAGGAATGCGGTAGTCCCATCAGACTTAGCCGCTGCAACCGTGTTAATTACCCCCAAACTGAGCCTTTTATACAAAAATTTTTTGCATTTGTGAGCCTGTCAGCCGACATTGAGCATGTTTGTTCAGATGTGAATTCAGTTACAATATCTTTTAATAGATGATGATGAAAAAGAAAAACATGCGTGGCATTTCCAGGCGGAAATTTGTCACCTCTTCCATTAAGACTACCGTAATCGGTTCCCTCGCCCTGAGCGGCTTCCCATCCATTGTTCCTGCCAGTGTTTTTGGCAAGAATGCCCCAAGCAATCGAATCAATATCGGTGCTATTGGCACGGGTCGCATATCAAGGGGTCACGATATGCCCGGTGTATGGAAATATGATTATGCACAGATCATAGGTGTTTGTGATCTTGATTCAAAGCGTGCCGATGAGGCCAAAATTCTCGTTGATCAGTTTTATAGTGTAAGAAATGGCAGGCCCTATGACGGTACTAAAACCTACAATGATTATCACGAGCTATTGCAAAATAAAGACATTGACGCAGTTCTCATCAGCACGCCCGATCATTGGCACGCGTTGATTGGTACAGATGCCTGCCGTGCGAAAAAGCATATCTACATGCAAAAACCTGCCTCGTTAACCATTGCCGAGGGAAGAATGATGAGTGATATTATTGGAAGCAGCGGCGTAAAATTTCAGATTGGTAGCCAGCAACGCTCAACAGAACAATTCCGCTATGCGGCTGAGTTGGTCCGCAACGGTCGAATTGGAAAGTTGAAGAAAGTGTATGTTGGATTACCCGGTGATCCGTCAGGTGATGAAGAACCTGAGATGCCTGTTCCTGAGAATCTAAATTACGACATGTGGCTTGGCTCAACGCCACAAGTGTACTACACAGAAAAACGGGTGCATCCCCAGCAGGGTTATGATCGCCCTGGATGGCTGCGATGCGAACAATTTGGCGCAGGTATGATTACCGGATGGGGCGCTCATCACATTGACTCGGCGCATTGGGGTATGGGTATGGAGCGTTCAGGACCCGTTGAAATTTGGGGCCATGCGGAGTTTCCTAAATCCGGATTGTGGGATGTTCATGGAATTTTCACCACTTACGCTTTATACGACAATGGCGTGGAAATGGTGGTGAGCAATGAACTACCAAACGGCGTAAAGTTCGAGGGGACCGATGGATGGATTTTTGTCACCCGCGGAAATTACCAGGCAACAGCGAGTGATCCGGTTGTGAATAACGACGGAACAAAACCACTCGACGCCAGTGACCCGAAGATTATCCAATCAGTTATTGGTCCGAACGAATTCCACTTTACGGTAAGCGACGACCACCACGGCAATTGGCTCGAAGCTATTCGTGATAACAAACCTACCATTGCCCCGGTGGAAGAAGCCCATCGTTCATGCTCTGCCTGTTTGCTTCACCATATTGCCATGAAGCTTGACAGAAAGATATACTGGGATCCAAAGACAGAAAAATTCAAAAAAAATGATGACGAGGCAAACGCGATGTTGTCTCGTCCGCAGCGGAGTCCTTATATTGTCAGGAAGTAAATACAAACTGTTGATTTGTGATCGATGGTTAAGTAGGGGAAATGAATAATAATTGATTTTGGCACCATTAAAAACACATTAGCCCTAACGGGATGAGGATCTTTATATGAAAAATATTTCTATTCTTGCGTTAACACTTGCTTTGTTTTCCTGTCAACCCTCTACCAAAGAAGATATGAATGATCGAGTACAACTGGTAACACTTGATCCCGGGCATTTCCATGCGGCATTGGTTCAAAAGTCCATGTACGATGAGGTGGATTCTGTCGTTCACGTGTATTCGCCGGGAGGATCGGACTTGCAGTTGCACCTGGAGCGCATTGAGAATTTTAATAACAGAGAAACCGATCCCACTCACTGGAAGGAAGAGGTTTATGTCGGTCCGGATTATTTCGAGAAAATGTTGAAAGACAAATCGGGTAACGTCGTTGTTATTTCCGGAAATAATAAACGCAAAACAGAATACATAAGTAAATCGCTTGGGGCCGGTTTTAATGTACTGGCCGACAAACCCATGGTTATCGATGCGGCCGGTTTTGCTGTATTACAAAAGTCGTTCGAGACGGCAGAAAAAAATAATCTCCTGTTGTACGACATCATGACCGAACGCTACGAGATCACCACCATTTTGCAACGTGAGTTTTCAATGTTGAGTGAAGTGTTTGGCCAGATAGAGAAAGGCACACCGGAAAATCCGGCGATCACGAAGGAGAGCGTTCATCACTTCTATAAATATGTTTCCGGCAGTGTACTCACCCGCCCGGGATGGTTTATGGATGTCGATCAGCAAGGCGAGGGGATTGTAGACGTATCGACTCACCTGGTCGACCTTGTACAATGGGAATGCTTTCCTGAACAAATCATTGATTACACGCAGGATATTGAAATGAATTCCGCGAGGAGATGGTATACCGACATGACCTTGAGTGAATTCAAAGCGATTACAAAGTCGGAAGGATTTCCGGATTACCTTAAGAAGGACATTGTAAATGACACCATCCTTCGGGTGTACAGCAACGGCGAAATCAATTTTAAACTTCGCGGCGTTAATGCAAAGGTGTCTGTGACATGGGCGTATCGCTCTCCAGGGGATGGCGGCGATACTCATTACTCTATCATGCGGGGTACAAAAGCAAATCTGATCATCAGGCAAGGGGCAGAGCAACAATATAAACCGACCTTATACATTGAACCAGTGGCCAATGATCAGGCGTACGAATCTGTTGTGACAACTGAACTGAAAAAGATACAGGGAAAATATCCTGGTGTCGAATTGAAAAAAAATGATAAGGGCTGGGAAGTTGTCGTTCCTGATCACTACAAGACCGGTCATGAGGCACACTTCGCGCAGGTGACGGAGA
>DASUGQ010000131.1:0-6206 GCA_036273935.1 Cyclobacteriaceae bacterium
TAGCCTGGTAAGTCTGGATATGCTAATCTTTCCCCCCTCAATAACTTCATTGCTTCAAACGAGACTTCCTGCCATTGGATTCAGCCTGGAGAATACCTTCCTGTCTGCAACTCATACCCACAGCAGCATCGGCAACTGGGGTGAACGCCTTGCAGGAAGAATTTACAGCGGACCTTATAAAGATTCACTGGTTCACTTTGTTGTCGACAAAATTATCAAATGCATTGCTGATGCAAACGAAAATAAAACTGCATCAACATTAAAGTCAGGCGTGATCCCTACGTCCGGAATGCTCTACAACCGACTTGCGGATGGAGCCGGTAAGATAGATTCTCTGGTTCGGGTCATTGAAGTGAACCGCGCAGATGGGAAGAGCCTCTTACTTTGTACATTTACTGGCCATCCTACCTGCGATAAATCATCTTCGCTCAGCATTTCCAGAGACTACCCAGGTGTGCTGGTTGATAAGCTTGAAGTCGAACGATATTCTTTCGCCATGTTTATGGCGGGTGCCGTCGGGAGTCACGCTTGCAGTGGCCCGGAGAGAGGACGCCCCAGGATAAACTTTGTCGGTGAAAAACTTGCTTCACTGGTTTTACAAAATTCAGATTCACTGAAACAGGTTCATGATTCAACGCTGTTGATGATTCGTGTTGCCCTGGAACTCGGAGAACCTCAAATGAAAATAACTAAGGATTTGTGCGTGCGTCCCTGGCTTTTTCGATCAGCGTTTGGCACTTATCCTTCCTACCTTACAGCCTTGAAGATTGGCGATGTTGTCATGTTGGGGACACCTTGCGATTTTTCGGGCGAGCTTATGCCTGCAATTGATTCAGCGGCGAGGCGAAATGGAGTAAAGACAATTGTAACCAGTTTTAATGGAAGCTACATTGGCTATATCACCCTGGACAAACACTATGACATTGACCACTATGAGACAAGAATCATGAACTGGTATGGGCCGGGCAACGGATCTTATCTTTCCGAAAGTATGGAAAAAATGCTTCAAGCATTGGGTCGGTAATTTTTTTTCATCATGTCGTATCCCATTCTTGCGATTGTTGAAGATATAAAAAATGCCTTGAGGCATTCGTCAACTGTTGTGCTTCAGGCTCCGCCCGGTGCAGGTAAGTCGACCGTATTACCCTTGCAGTTATTAGGTGAATCCTGGTTGAAAGGACAAAAAATTATCATGTTAGAGCCACGTCGCCTGGCCACCCGCTCGGTGGCTCACCGGATGTCGGCCCTCCATAAGGAGGAGGTTGGTCAAACAATTGGATATCGCATTCGATTTGATAGTGTGGTTAGCAAGATGACGCGTATTGAAGTTGTGACGGAGGGAATATTAACCCGCATGATTCAACAGGATAATGCGCTTGCGGGAGTTGGCCTGGTCATCTTTGATGAATTTCACGAAAGAAGTCTTCATGCTGACCTTGCTCTTGCGCTTTGCCGGCAGTTGCAGCAAGTCCTTCGTGATGACCTGAAGATTCTCGTGATGTCGGCGACTATTGATGGGAGGAAATTGTCCGAATCATTCGGTGGAGCTCCTGTCATTACGAGCGAGGGCAAGTCATTCCCTGTCTCATTATACTATGTCAATCCTGACAGTGATGTCCCGATCACGTTGAGGGTAGCGCGAACAGTCCGTACAGCGATAAGAGAACAGCCCGGTGACATACTCGTCTTTCTGCCTGGAGCTGGCGAAATAAAAAAGGTAGCAACGCTCGTGGAAAGGGAGGTTGGTGATGCGCTTATTCTGCCGCTTTATGGTGATTTGTCATTCAAAGCCCAGGAAGAAGCCATACTTCCTCATCCCACGGGCAGAAGGAAAATTGTATTGGCCACGTCTATAGCGGAGACCTCACTGACGATCGAAGGAATTACTACAGTCGTAGACAGCGGACTGTCTCGTATACCAAGGTATGATCCTCGTAGTGGGCTCACCCGTCTCGAGACTGTTCCGGTCACAGCTGATGCCGCCGATCAGCGCGCAGGTCGCGCGGGCAGATTAGGTCCCGGAGTTTGCTATAGATTATGGAGTCAGGGAATGCAACAGTTTTTAGTACCTCATCGTCAGCCCGAAATACTTGAAGCTGATCTGACTCCATTAATATTAGAGCTTGCCAACGTCGGTATTGCCGATCCGGGGGAGCTTCAATGGATAACAGCTCCTCCAAAAGGCGCTGTACTTCAAGCGAAGGAATTGCTCGATGAGCTCGGGGCAACACATAATGATAAAATTACTGACAGAGGTAAAGAGATGGCGCGGTTACCTACTCATCCCCGGTTAGCTCATATGTTAATTAAGGTGATCCATGACAAGCGATTGCTTTCACTCGCTGTTGATTGTGCAGCCGTTCTCGAGGAACGGGATCCATTGGCGACCGAATCCAGTGCAGACATCACACTTCGACTTGACTTGTTGAGAAAGTTCAGGCAAAACCAGGCAAAAGGAATGGACAGGTTCGTCTTGGACCGCATTGACCGATTGGTGAAAAATTGGTGTAAGATATTCGGTGTTGAAGCAGATAATTCATTGGTGAATCATTATGAGGCCGGAATGATCATTGCCTACGCATATCCCGATCGGATCGCGCAGCAAACAGAAAAAAATAGTGAGCGATATAAATTGTCTGGGGGCCGAATAGTCAGACTAGCTCAGAATGATGGGTTAATTAATGACGAGTTCCTCGCGGTTGCTCATTTGGATGGAGGCACCAGGGAAGGCAGAATATTTCTCGCAGCACCGCTCGACAAGAGAGATATTGATCATTTAGCCCGGGAGATTGAGATTGTAAAATGGGACAGCGAGACCAATCGTATCGCTGCATCGCTGGAAAAGAAAATCGGACCGTTAACGCTTTCAAAAAAAACTTTGCGGGCTATTCCGGAGAAGAAAAGACTGGAAGTTCTGTTTTCAGTGATCCGCCAAAATGGTTTGAGCTTTATCGGATGGAATGAAGAACACCAGTTATGGCAGGCAAGAATAATGAGTCTGAGGAGTTGGCGTCCCAACGAGCCGTGGCCTGATGTGAGCGATGAAAATTTATTGGACACGATTGAAACCTGGCTTTCACCTTTCTTGATGAACGTTAATAAGAAGGCGGAACTCCAAAATCTGAATCTTAGCGAAATACTTTCTTCTCTTCTTCCGTGGCCCTTGCTTGATAAATTGGATGTACTCGTACCACTGCGTATAAAAGTGCCAAGTGATTCATGGATTAAAGTGAAATACTTTCCTGACGGGCGTTCGCCTGTTATGGAGGTACGACTGCAGGAAGTCTTTGGACTTCTCGAAACGCCTCGTATCAACGAAGGGCAAACTCCCGTGTTGATGTATTTACTTTCTCCCGGTTTTCGCCCTGTACAGGTAACACAAGACCTGCACAGTTTTTGGAGCAGTACCTATGCAGAGGTTCGGAAGGAATTAAGAATGAGATACCCTAAACATCACTGGCCGGAGGATCCATGGACAGCGCAAGCTGTTCGTGGTGTGAAAAGGAAGAGTTGAGATTTGAGAGAGAAAAACTTTACGACGGGATGATTTTCGGAAAGCTACGAAGGTCGTTTTTACGATGATGACTTAAAATGAAAAAACCGCCCTGATCTTATCGGAGCGGTTTTTATTTTCAAAGATCTTAGATCTTTGCGCCGTTATTTTTTCTTCTTGGCGGCTTTCTTCTTAGTAGCTTTCTTCTTAGCTACTTTCTTTTTTGCTGCTTTCTTTGCCATAGCGTTAAAAGATTTTAGTTAAACATATAACATTTACGCTTTGAAATTAATACTTCCATTCGTAATTACCAAAAATCAACGAGAAGATTTACGTTTTTGAACTTCACAAGCACTCGATCGGTACGTCAAATGCCAAAAAGTGAAGTAAGTTTTGAACACGATTATGCTTCATTTATGCATCGCGCATGTGAGGTGAACGATGAAGTCAGCGATCGACGGTTGCACCGATCCATTTTTCAGTTTTGATGGTGAAAGTGATGAAGAGTAGAAGGAAATAGCCATCAGTTACTTGAATTCGAAATCATTTTTAAGTCATTCGGAACCCATTTCGAATTCCCAACGTGAGGATAATTTCGATTAGGGATTCCAATTATTGGCCATCCTTCATTGGTAAAACGGAATTTCGACGAACGACTGAGCCGTTGAGCGTAACCAATTTATTTTTATCTTGTCCTGCTCCAATTATTTCTGAAAAAGATATGAACGAAAAGCAAATCCATATTCTGATCGGCTGTGCTGATGCCAGAGATCTTAGCCAGATCCAGGTTGACGCAGTGAGTCGTACGATGACTGAGTTCGGGAAACAAAAGGTCGATATTGAGTTCCATGAAATTCGTGCCGCCGGGTCTTTTGTAACGCCGGATGTGGTCATGGATGTCAAACGCACCTTCGAATCCTCCCAGCGAAATAACAGATTTGATGCCCCGATAAGTTACTTTGTGCATATTCAGACCCATGGACACCTTACGCAAGATTCAAAAGATGACTACATCAGTCACGTTCATGACCTGAAAATCGTTGAAGGATCTCCGTTAAACTGTGGCATGTTAAATGCGTCAAGTGTTGGCGTCGAGATTGAACAACTGCTGGTGGACGAGAAGCCTGTCATTGAAGTGAAAGGGAAAAAGATAAAAATTACCAACGATACTCAAATCAAACTTTTACTGAAGGAGGTATACGCGTATGATGGATACCTCGCCGGAGATTGGATCACAAGTATTGATCTCTTGCGAACACACCCAAGGCATCAGCGTACCATTTTAGAGAAAGCCATCGCCAGCGATTCTGAACTTAAGATGTTGGACATCAAAATTACCTGTGGCATTCTTGACTACGCCATTCATTCCCTGATTCGTGTAGACGATGGCGAACCCCAGGTTCCTTTTTGGGATACCGTTCAATCAATTATTCGGAAAAATGTAAAGAATGACCGGCAGGCAAAGGATATCCTCATTCAACAGTCGGAAAGGCAAAAACCACTCGCCGGTTTACTATGCATGACCGATCCGCGGCTCTCGTCCAGAACCCTCGCTGCAGATTATTACATGGATTTGAAAGGCATTGTGAATAGTGGTGATTATCTGCCCAACACGCTATTCAATATGACCGGAACCTCCTTTGATATTCCACATACCCCCTTTGGTCCTTATGTTATTGCCGGATTTTATTTTAGCGTAAAACATTTGAAACTATTTGATCAGCTGATTATGGGTTATGATGAGGATCAAACGGCAAGAATTTTGAGAAAAATTAAGAATGACCCGATTATGAATCTTATTGTTGAAAAGTTTAATGTTAATCTTTTACCGGTCAACCATATTGACCTGGTTACAAAAGTCCGGTAATGCATTATCCGCAAGCACTTTTTGTACACACTCAGAGTTTTATCCTAAATAATTCTATTTTTGCATCCGAAACGACGCCTTGTGGCTCCGTATTTCAATAGATAGAATTCACCCGATAGACGGGCGGTTTATCGACATTGGAAGGTCCCGTATTTCAATGGATAGAATTTGAGATTCCGATTCTCAAGATGTAGGTTCGATTCCTACCGGGACTACCCAAAGGGATTGCACTTTCTGCAATCCCTTTTTTTGTGTCTTTGTTATTGCATAAACGTGGGCGATCGATAGGCGCGGTAACGTATTCGAAAAGAAATGGATTAGGCCAGGGCTGATGATTTTACAAACCGGCAAATGCCTTTATCTCATCAATAGCAATATGATCGTTAAGGTTATTGCCATAGTGTGCTCTCCTGATCCTGAAATGCTCATCAATCAGGAAGTCGGCAGGTATCAGCGATTGAGTGGCGTCTTTATCCTCTGAAGATAAGGTTCTATTCATTGCTTAATACAACCGCCTTTGATGCGAAGTTGACAAAAGCTGACTCCAGCTTTCTCGCTATCATTGATAGGCAGACCAAATCATTAAATACTACAACGCCATTCGAACAGCCATCCAACTTCGGAAGCAAGACCCGACCATCAGGATTTTGGTTTTCCTCATGGGCAATTTCCGTGATTGGAGCATCAAGACATCTCCACATAAGGCCAAAGTGTAAAAAGAACTCACTAAATTTGAATTCATGGATAAGATAAAAATCCTTATTGCGGATGATCATAAAATTGTACGGGTCGGACTGCATGGTATTTTGGAAAGGGAGCCTGACCTGGCGGTAATCGGAGAAGCCG
>DASUGQ010000132.1:0-5353 GCA_036273935.1 Cyclobacteriaceae bacterium
TACTTCCCAACTATTGTTTTCCAGGCCCCGGTACGTCCGCCAGCCTGTCATGGATTGACCGTCAAAGAGGAGTTTCCATCCCTCAGCTTTTTGCTCTTCTGAAAGTTGCTTGGCGTCAGTGGAGGTTGACGGTTGTGCAGCCTCGGCAGCGGATTCGCTTTTTTCGTCAGCTTTTTTGCAACCCGTAAAAAGCAAAGTGCTGAATAGAATTACACACAAAAGGTATCTCATTGTCATCGGATTTTTGATTGGTTAAAATTAAATATAGAGAAACTAGCTGACGGCCGTTCAATAAGAGGTACGAAATACGAATGAGGCGTGAAGAGTGGTCAATCCGTGTTTCGCACCATGTTCATATTTCTAAAAAATTTTCCCAGGGTTCAGAATTCCATTTGGATCAAAAACCTTTTTAATGCCGCGCATAAGTTCAAGATTTACTTCACTCATGGCAATTGGCATATAGGGTCGTTTGGCAATTCCAATTCCATGCTCACCTGAAAGGGTGCCACCTAAGCTTACCGTTAGTTTGAAGATTTCGCCAATACCCTCCGGTATTTTGTTCTTCCAGTCTTCTTCGCTGATCGCTTCCCTGAGAATATTCACGTGCAGATTTCCGTCGCCAAGATGGCCGAAGCATACGGTATTGAAGCCATAGTCTTTTCCAATCTTTTTTATTCCCGAAATCAGCCTGGGCAGATTTGCCCGGGGCACAATAACATCATCCGATTTTGTCAGCGTATACCAGTTCACCGCCGGAGAAATGTTCTTGCGCACTTTCCACAATTCTTCTTTTTGGGCTGAGCTTTCGGCAAACAACACTTCACCGACCTGGAATTTCTCTACAACGCCCATCACACGTTCGGCATCGCGCATCAACACTTCTTCGTCATTTCCATCCAGTTCGCATAGCAGGTACGCGTCCATGTTATCCGGAAACGAAGTCGTAACAGGACTGTTGAGAACCTTATCACAATATTCAATTGTCCGGGTCACCGCTTCCCGTTCGAAGAACTCCATCCCGGAAGGGGTTATTCCTGCAACAAAGATTGCTGCAACGGCGCGACACGCTTCATCACTGCTGCTAAACGGGATCAACATCAGTACATTTTTTTCAGGCAGACCTCGCAGTTTGAAAACGATCTTTGTTACGATCCCCAGGGTTCCTTCGCTTCCGCAGATAAGCTGAGTGAGATTATAACCGGTGGAATATTTTAACACATTTGCCCCGGTCCAAATAATTTCGCCTGTCGGCAATACTACTTCCAGGTTAAGAACATAATCGCGCGTGACCCCGTATTTGACTGCCTTCGGGCCACCAGAATTGTTGGAAAGATTACCACCCAGAAAACACGATCCGCGACTGGCAGGATCGGGGGGATAGAAAAGCCCTTTTTCTTTAACGGCATTTTGAAATACCTCCGTGATTACGCCTGGCTCCACAATCGCCTGAAGATTCAGTTCATCTATACTAAGAATCTTGTTGAAGCGTTCCATCGATATGACAACGCCTTTTTTGACAGGAAGCGCGCTGCCGGCCAGGCCTGTTCCTGCTCCCCGTGGGGTGACGGGAATTCGATTATCGTTGCAGACTTTGAGGATTTTGCTAACCTCTTCGGTTGTTCCCGGCTTCAGCACGATATCCGGCAGAAACGAATAGTCTTCCGTTTTGTCATGGGAATAGTCGTAGCGCTTTTCTTCATCAAGGATGATATTTTCACTGCCAACAATGGCCCCCAATTGGCCAACTACATCTACAGTAACTTCGGTAAGTGCCATGAATCCGTTATATTTGGAATTATTTTTTAAGCTTTTAAAAATGAGGACATTTTTTCGACTCAAAATTAGCGAAAAGCTTTTTCTTCATTCGTCCCTTGCACTGATTGTTTTGCTGAACTCATGTGCATCTCCAAAAAAGGCCTCGGTGCGGGATGAAAAAGTGGACAAAGTTATTGATGTCGCACGAAGTTACATCGGCACCCCTTACAAATATGGTGGTACGACCCGATCCGGAATGGATTGCTCGGGGTTATTGCTGAATTCTTTTCGCGCAATCGATGTCAGCCTTCCCAGGAGCTCGGAAGATCAGAGCCGGATTGGTGACGAAATAAAAATGAATGATTTGCAACCGGGAGATTTAGTCTTTTTTGCCACCAGTAATAAGAAGAGGAAAATCACGCATGTAGGTCTGGTGACGGAATGCCGGGGAAGGGATAATATCAAATTCATTCATGCATCGTCTTCGCTGGGCGTTGTGGAGACAAACATTTTCCAGGATTATTACCAAAAACGTTTTCGCACCGCACGTCGTGTGATCAATTAAAATACTCCTTGCAAGTTGTTTTCGTGAATGATAGCTTGAAGAGAAAAAAGCAGGTCATGAAAACCAGAAGAGAATTTATAAGGATCGCGGCGGCAAGTGGTGCGCTCACACCATTACAGGGAATTGCATTGTCCAATACAATTCTTGAAAACAAGCCAATCGTTATTTCAACCTGGAACTTCGGACTACGAGCCAATGCTGAGGCGTGGAAAATTCTTGAACGGGGCGGCCGGGCGCTGGATGCCGTAGAGGCTGGAGCAAGAGTACCGGAAGGAGATGCTGACGAGACTTCAGTCGGTTTGGGCGGGTTGCCTGACCGTGATGGACATGTCACACTCGATTCCTGTATCATGGATGAACATGGGAACTGCGGTTCTGTCGCCTTTCTTGAAAACATCGTACACCCAGTTTCTGTAGCCAGAAAAGTGATGGAGAGCACACCTCACATTATGCTTGTGGGAGAAGGTGCGCTGCAATTTGCATTGGCGAATGGTTTCCGGAAAGAGAAACTACTTACAAAAGAATCTGAAAAAGTGTGGAGAGAGTGGATGAAGAAGGCCGAATACAAGCCGGTAATAAATATAGAAAATCATGACACTATCGGAATTGTTGCGCTGGATTCAAACGGGAATTTGTCGGGAGCCTGTACCACCAGCGGTTTAGCTTTTAAAATGCACGGCCGGGTTGGAGATTCTCCCATTATCGGGGCCGGTCTGTATGTTGATAACGAAGTGGGGGCAGCAACTGCTACAGGTGTTGGTGAGGAAGTCATACGCATTGTGGGATGTCACCTTGTTGTTGAATTAATGCGGCAAGGGCGGACACCTGAAGAAGCCTGTAGGGAGGCGGTAAACAGAATATTAAAAAAGAGCCCGGAAAAATCCAGGGACGTCCAGGTTGGATTTCTTGCTTTGAATAAACAGGGTGACTTTGGAGCTTATTGCCTGCAAAAAGGTTTTTCCTATGCCGTTCATGACAAAGGAGGAAATCGGTTGTTGAATTCGCTTAGTTATTATTGACCGCTAAATCCCCTAAAGGGACTTAATGCAAGTATCGTCAACTCTACTTAATCGATTTAATTAATACTTCATAATTCCAGCATTACGTATGACCATAGAGATCGTTGTTTATAATATTGAATCCGCCATGAAAGCACAGGTCGGAGGGGCAGACAGGATTGAACTTTGTGATAACCCAGGTGAGGGTGGAACAACGCCTTCTTACGGTACCATCGAATTAGTGAGGCAAAATGTAAGTCTGGATCTGTATGTCATGATTCGCCCGAGAGGAGGAGATTTTTATTATAACAGCTACGAATTTCACTGTATGAAACGTGACATTGCGCAATGCCAGCGGTTGAGTGTTGATGGGGTTGTGTTTGGAATGCTTAACCCGGATGGTACCATCGACAAGAAGCGTTGTAAAGAATTAATTGACAAGGCGCGTCCCCTGAAAGTTACATGCCACCGGGCGTTTGATATGACGCGAGATCCATTCGAGGCGCTGGAGGATTGCATTGAAGTCGGGTTCGACCGGATTCTGACATCGGGACAAGAGGCGCAGGCCCTCAAAGGTGCCGCGTTGATTCATGAATTGATTGTGAAAGCTCGCGGGAGAATTGCCATCATGCCTGGCTCAGGCGTAAATGAAGGGACGGTAGGTGAGATCCTTTCCATTTCCGGTGCCAGGGAGATTCATTTTTCGGCTACCGCTTTTCGCGACAGTGCGATGACCTTTAGAAATCAACACATTGCAGGAATGGGATCAGAGGAAGGGTCTGAATTCAAATTGCGCACAGTGGATCCAGCTCGTGTGAAAGAAATGCGCCTGATTGCTGAAGGTGTTGTATCCAGCAGAAAATAAAAAAGGAGAGGGACGAATCCCTCTCCTGACCAAACAACACGGTCATCTCTACCTAACCCTTTTTATTGAGATCGCTTTGCGTTGATCGGGAACGTTCCAAATTGCCCCACCGTCATATTGCCTGCCATATCATCGCCCGTGATAATTGCTTTTACACTGATGGTCATCTGGTTTCCACCCATACCAGCTTCGTAGCTGAACGTCAGTTCATTTCCTTTGACAGTCACGGATGACAACTGAAATTCCTTATTAAATCGCTTGTTGAAAATTGTGCCGTTATATTGATCGGTTTCTTTGTTGATCGTCAATGTACCTTCGCCTCCCTGTGGAGAGTTGATCGTGTATGCCCACGTTCCGACAGCATTTACTTCGGCCGTCGGGTTAGCGTCCGGTAATTTTGCGGGTTTCGATGCTGCAGCCGCAGTTGCTCCACGACGACCCTGTCCCTGACTTACACCCCATTGACTCGCGCCGTCCATGCCGCCTTGTGCACCTCCATCCATACCATTATCGCCACCCTGTTTGAGGTCATCGTTATTCACTGAACGTTTCTTCCTTGGCTGGTTGTCGAAACTCATCTTGCCAATTCGATAGCTGAAATTTATTTTGAAGTTCATGTTGAACAATTCGTTGACACTTTTCTGTTGCAGGGTTGTTGAATTGAAATCGTTTTTCAATTTCATCGATGGCGTCAAAAAGTTCTCTGCTCCGAAACCAATACTTCCTTTTTTATCGTTGAAATCCTTCTTAACGGCGAGGCTATACATCCTGAAATTTCCGCGTGTTCCCTGCAGCTGAACGTCCCGCCCTCTTGCAAATCCGAAAAACTGTAAACCCCATCCTTTGGAGAGCGTGTAGTTACCGAATAATCTTCCACTCATTACCCAACCTTCGTTGCTTGCATTATAAAGCTCATCTGGTACGTTGTTCTCTAATACG
The DNA here is from genome assembly GCA_036273935.1 of Cyclobacteriaceae bacterium. Lineage (GTDB taxonomy): Bacteria > Bacteroidota > Bacteroidia > Cytophagales > Cyclobacteriaceae > ZC4RG29. Next base: position 5,123 of record DASUGQ010000132.1, read on the forward strand.
GCGTAGTAGACGTCAAAGCCGCCATTCAAAGAAAGTTTTGAACCGATGTTCACGTTGGCAAACACGCTGCCCCCGTATGCATTTTCATGCCCAATGTTGTCGTACGTTGTCTGGATTGCGCCCCCGGGAAGCGGTGTTTTTACACTTTGTATGGCATCATATGTATTGCGTACAAAGGTTGAGAAATTCAATGATGTGCCCTTGATGAAAGTACTGTAGGATAATTCATAA
>DASUGQ010000133.1:0-2647 GCA_036273935.1 Cyclobacteriaceae bacterium
GTCAAAACGCAAGCCTTCCACCATCTCAATGGTAGTTTCCATGCCTTTAGCTTCCTCTATGGTAATGACACTTTCCTTGCCCGCGCGGGCCATGGCGTCAGCGATAAGTTTTCCAACTTCAGAATCATTATTGGCGGAGATTGTGGCAACCTGTTCAATTTTTGCGGGATCATCGCCAATCGTAACTGATTTATCTTTTAACTGAGCAACCACTTCTTTTACAGCTTTACTGATACCACGCCGGACTTCCATTGGATTAACACCGGCTTCAATTCTCTTTAAACCAATATTGATCATGGCCTGAGCCAGTAGTGTAGCGGTTGTTGTTCCATCCCCTGCTGTTTCGGATGTTTTTACAGCAGCCTGACGAAGCATCTTCGCTCCAAGGTCTTCAATGGGATCATCCAATTCCACCTGCTTGGCGACAGTGACACCATCATTACATACCTGCGGATCGCCATTAATTTTTTCAAAAACGACCGTGCGTCCCTTTGGTCCTAATGTAATGACAACAGATCTGGCTAGTGCATTAATTCCTTCTTTAAGTTTTCTGCGAGCCTCAACATCAAAATCAATTACTTTGCTCATATGTCATCTTTGTTATGTGTCTTTTTGAAAGAAAATACTGCTTCCAACTATGCATCACTAAGGTACTGGGGGAATGTTATTGCTTGTATGATTAATGTCAACCCGTAGACTGATTTACAAACGCGATCAACAGGGGTCAATTGACAAAGATCATAAAGGATCTTGACAGCGACATTAGTTATCAATCGGGAATTGACTTTGATTGGCTGAAAAATGAAAGTCAATTATGAAAATCCTGAAAAGAATTGGAATTATCCTTGGAGCATTTTTGATACTTGCTCTGTTGTTTACTGTTTGGTACCGGGCGACTTTCTCTATGGAGATGGCCAAAGAATTCGAAGTCAATGAAGCTGTGGATATGCAACAACGAGTTCTTATTGCCACGCAGGGAAGTGAGTTTAAGAATGCTGTGGTTCATGGCCTTGTTGAAAACTTGAAAGACAGGCCTGTTTACATCAAGGTGATTGACATTTCCCACCTCAAAGCGGTTCACGCAAATGAATGGGCCGTGATTGTCATTATCCATACCTGGGAATATCAAAAACCGCCTGCGCCTGTGAAGGAATTTGCAGACCAGGTCCAGTCAAATGAAAATATCGTCATGCTGGCCACATCCGGAGATGGAGGATTTAAACTTGAAGGTTTTGATGCAATCTCCTCTGCATCGAAACAGTCTGAAGTAAATACCGAGGTTAAAACGCTACTTGCCAAGATTGAAAGGATTTTAAACCATTAGTGTCAGCCTTATCTCACGTTAATAAAAATTTAATGAGACTAATGATCCAACATCTTAACCAGGCATCAAAACGTAAACAGTTGCCGGTTTGAGAATTTGTTGTCGCGTATACCTACCTTTCACCCAAAACATCTCAAGAAATATTGGGTGGGCGAGAATAGTGGATGAGAGACCACTCCCACCTGAAAAATACTTTCTGTTTCAAGGGAATTTAGCCCCGCTCGGTTCAACACCCTTCCACGGTCAGTTTTAAATCCATTTGCCTTATCGACAAGTGCTGTAATGATCAGCCTCATTTCACCACTACCAGCAAAAATTCGATCACAATCGCTGCGCAGTTTTTTAAATGTCGCATCTGGAACAATGTTTGCCCTCACAAGAAAATAAGACAAAACTATTATGCGAGCTATTTGGAAAGGAGCCATCGGATTTGGCCTTGTGAATATTCCCGTGAAATTATACAGTGCCTCCAAGCCGAGTGAACTGGACCTTGATATGCTGGACAAGAAAGATCACTCCCGCATTCATTACAAAAGAGTAAATGAGAATACGGGTAAGGCGGTAGAATGGAAAAATATTGTGAAAGGCTACAAGTATAAGGGACAATACATCGTACTGGCGGACCAGGATTTCAAACGCGCCAGTCCTGAAAAAACTTCCGTGATCGATATCAACAGTTTTGTGAAGGAATCGGAAATTGAAAGTATTTATTTTGAGATGCCGTATTATCTTGTCGCTGAGAAATCAGGAGAAAGAGCCTATGCCTTACTCTACAGCGCATTGACTAAAAGTGAAAAATGCGGCGTAGGAAGCTTTGTGCTACGGAACAAGGAACATCTTTGCATTCTCAGGCCGCATGAAAATATTATTGTACTAAATACCATGCGCTTCGTGGAAGAGATCAGGGCAATTGACGAGCTATCAGTGCCAGAAAAATCAAAGCCGAAGCCTGGTGAATTAAAAATGGCCATGGCTCTGATCGACCAGTTAAGTGACTCCTTTGACCCCACTGCGTTCAAAGATACGTACACTGCAGAACTCAAGAAGCTGATACGTTCGAAAGCAACATCCAAAGGTAAAGGTAAAAAGGAGAAATATCCCCAACTGAAAGTTTCCCATCGCAAGGCAGATGATCTTATGAGTGCGCTGAAGGCAAGTTTGAAAAAGGCGTCTTAACCTTGAAATTCAATTCCTTTTCCTAAAACCGGTTTAAAAATATCGCCGATTTCCTTCGTTCTCTCGAAGGCATTAAAAATTGTAAAGTCTGTTATCGCTAAACCTTTCTTTACTTCTTCCCAGTGCAATGGCATCGAGACCGGCGCG
>DASUGQ010000134.1:0-7202 GCA_036273935.1 Cyclobacteriaceae bacterium
CATCGCTTCGTGATAGGCGCGGTTTGCCCCGCCACGCAAGATGTAGGGTACTTCAGGGCGCGAATAAGAGATGTAATAATAGATATGACCCAATTCGTGCAAGCTTGTACCCCACCATTCTGTTGTCGGTTCTACGCTCATGAGAGATCGAACGTCTTCTTTCAGATCGATGTGCCAGGCTGAAGCATGATTGTTTTTTTTGTAAGGTGTACCCGGAGGCAATGGGTATAAACTTGATTTTTCATAGAACGAGGAAGGAAGTGGGGGAAATCCCAGGGAGACATAAAACTCTTCGCCCTTGCGCACAATCCACTCGGCGGATTTCTTCTTTAGCGTGTCGTCCAGATTCAGACCTTCAACCTTTACGAGGGCTGTCCAATCCTGGCCCCACTGATTGGGCAGCCAGTGTGCAGGCAGATAGTCAGGAACGGGTTGATGGTACTTTTTCGCTAACTCATAGCGCGCCCACGTATGGAGTTCGCGGTATAAGGGCCACACTTCTTTTATGAAGTCTTCAGTCATCTTCAACATTTCTTCCCTTGCCATGCCATATTCAGATACCTGGTAGGTAAAGAAATCAGGGAAGCCAAGACCCTGAACAGTTTTGTTGCGCAGCATTCGCAGCTTCTCAAGTCCGGGTTTTAATTCTTTGCCCACTTCCTTACTGGCAGTCCATGCTTTTAATTTTTCATTCAGTTTGGCGTCACTGGTAAGGATGTTGTTGATATCGTTTTTACTAACAGATTTCTTGTCGATTTTAAAATCAAACCCATAGAGAATTTTGGTCTGATCACCTGATACCTTGATGAGATCCTTCACCGCCTCGGCGGCCGTTGCCGGGCTACCGCCGGCGGCAAACAATACCGCTTCAAATTGTTTTACCTGCAAGGGCGTCAGCTGCTCTTTTATCGCCAGGTATTTTCTGGCCGAATCAATGTTTGCCTGGCTTCCCATGAAGTCCGTAAACTTTTGTTTTGTCTCCTCATAAAGCTTCTGCGTAAGCGTGTCACCCTCCACAATTTTTGTGTTGAGGTTCCACTCGGCTTCGGCTGAAATAGTATACAGCTTTTGAAACTCGTCGTTGTAGGAATTAAGGTAAGCATCCGCCTGCTGTTGACGCTTTGCATTTTGTTCCTCGGGCGAAGGTTTGCACGACACAAGCAAAATCCAAATAACGAAAATGAATCGACTTAAATGATTAGTCATGTCTATGGAGGTTAATAATGTTTTAGGTTGTCGAAAGATAAAAAATAGGATAACACAACGTCATGAATTAAAAGGAAATTATAGGCTCCTATCATTTTGACTTTAATGCTTTATGATGCGATATAAATCGAGTATACTTGATTATAACAAACTCATTTTATCATGACCATCTTCAAAAAGTTAAAGGCGGCCGCCAATATTCTTCAAAGCCTTGACATCGATAAAATCGGCAAACTCGCGGAGAAAGTCGACCTGAACAAAATGGTGGGACTGGTGAGCAGCATGAAGGAGGAAGACCTTCAGAAACTTATGAAATTCATGGAAGGTGGAAAAAAGAAATATGAATTTCCTGAGATCGATGGAGACTTTTATGATTTGCATGCGCTGCTGACACAGGAGGAACGAACCATCCAATTGCAGGTGCGCGAGTACATGACCACCGAGATTAAACCCATTGTAAATTCCTACTGGCTTAAAGATGAATTTCCGCATCAGATTATACCCCAGATGGCAAAGCTCAACATATGCGGACTTACCTATGAAGGCTATGGATGCCCCGGAAGGTCTTCCCTCCTTGAAGGCTTTCTTGCAATGGAGATGGCTCGCGTGGATACTTCTGTCTCAACTTTTTTTGGTGTACAAAGCGGGCTAGCCATGGGATCAATTTATTACTGCGGATCGGAAGACCAAAAGAATAAATGGCTTCCGCCGATGCAAAAGATGGAAGTGATCGGCGCATTTGGATTAACGGAGCCGGAGGTTGGTTCCGGCGTCGCCGGTGGATTAACCTGCACATGCAAAAGGATTGGAGATAAATGGATTCTCAATGGGCAAAAGAAATGGATTGGCAACGCGACATTCAGTGACGTCACAATAATTTGGGCGCGCGATCTCGAAGATGGTGATGTGCAAGGATTTATTGTTGAAAAGAATTTTCCCGGTTATAAGGCTGAGAAAATCAAAGGGAAGATGGCCCTGCGGATTGTGCAGAATGCCTTGATCACGTTAAACAATTGTGAAGTTCCCGAGACTCATCGCTTGCAGAATGCAAATTCATTTAAAGACACTGCTAAAGTATTGCGAATGACACGGGCGGGTGTCGCCTGGCAGGCCGTTGGTTGTGCACGCGGCGCATACGAAAGCGCTTTACGTTACACCAACGAGCGTAAACAATTTGGCCGGACGATCAGCAGTTTTCAGATGGTTCAGGACTTGCTGGTGGAGATGTTGAGTAACCTCACGGCAATGCAGACGATGGTTTGTCGATTATCACAACTCCAGGATCAGGGCAAACTAACGGACGAACACGCTTCGCTGGCAAAAGTCTTTTGTACGCTTCGGACAAGAGACGTTGTCAGTCATGCGAGGGAGTTGTTTGGCGGGAATGGAATTTTAATCGAGAATGATATTGCAAGATTCGTAGCTGATGCTGAGGCGATTTATTCTTATGAAGGAACGAAGGAAATCAACACACTGATTGTGGGACGAGCAATAACAGGACAAAGCGCGTTTGTGTAATTATTTTTTGATCGCACTTTGGTATTCTGAATGGTTGTCAATGAACTTTTGGAGGCGTTGGCCTACCGCTTGTTGCACTTTGTGCTTGAAGAAAGGTGCCCATCCTAACACAACACCTTTGATGCCGAACGCCATTCCCGCCCATCGGTAAAAATCAAAATGATCGACGTGTCGCACAATGAGATCATCACTGATTTCGAATCTTGCGTGAATTTTATTCTGAATGTTTCTTCCGGTCATCGATAGCCGGTAGCGCGCCTCCCAATCACACTCAATCTTGCCCCCTGAGGCTCTTACATTGTCAAAAGTGATTTGAAGGCCACTGTCCTTTCCATTATCCACTAGCATGTGCCACATGGCTTTTACCTGGCGACCCTTCAGCAGCGGAAATAGCTCGTCTGAAAACATAGTATCAGGGTGATAGCATGTTTGCATCGTTTTGTAGTCTCCTTGCTGAAAGGCTGAGTAAAATTTGATAACCAGATCTGTGGGTTTTTCCATTAGTTGTTCTGCCGTTGACGATGTTGAGGAAATAGAATTACATGAATCATTAAATCCCCTTTTTTAGTGATTCTGAAAATTTCGCTTGACACCCTTTCAGTTCAGTTTTATAACGCTTCGGTCATCAATTTGACCAAATCGAAATTATTTTTTTCGATCCATACAACCTCGCTCATACCTTTGGTGTCAATAATGGCGATATGGCAACCATTTCATCACGTCGGTTAATTATTTTGATACTTGGTGTCGCAGTGGCCATCCTCACAGGCATGTTTACCGGGCTTTTTGGCATGGGCATCCTATAGTTTCACTGCTCTCAGGGAGGACTCAGATCCTGATCTTCACCTTATCCTTGTAATCTACCGGTACACGCACAGGGACCCCATTATAATTCAGCTTCAGGTATCCTTTATAGTGGACTTCAAACGTTTTCCCTCCAATCATTCCAAAGATCGTATCCAATAACCCTAATTCCTTCAGGGCGAGCCTTACTTCAAGAGGAACAGTAAATTCGCCCTGTGCGGGTATGAGCGTTTTAAGATCCTGATCCACCTCGCCGGACTTTTTGCCATCTACGAAAATATCAACTTTAATTTTCTTGAGTTTCATCTTCATTTTGTTCGGATTGTAAAAAATGGCATCCGCTTTCAACTTTGGCTCCGAAGACGCATCGACTACAACATCCTTAATCTGGCGCAACACAATCTCCTCCTTCGGAACACAGGATTGGAACAGGATTGCAAAAAATAAAAGCCAACAGATAACCAATGACCAATTCCGATCAGGTGATTTATGAATGCCGCCCTTTGAATCCATATTTTTCATCATCTTCAAGTATAGAAATAATCCCTTTAACTTTGGCTCATGAAAGAACTTTTCGACCCGATTGCCGATGGAATTGCTGAGCATGGATATGCAGTAGTCGACCAATTTTTAAGCCAGGATGAAGCAAAACATATAGTTACAGAGAATGTATTTAACAAAACTGTCGAATCATTCAAAAAAGCAGGAATAGGTAAGCAAGAGGGTAAGCATATCAATGAGGCAATCCGTGGCGACTACATTAAATGGATTGACCGCAATTCAACAACGCCGTCAGTGCAGCTTTACCTTCAACGTCTTAACGATCTCATTCAATACCTCAATGAGAGTTTATTTTTGAGTTTGAAGGATTATGAGCTGCACTTGACCATCTATCCTCCCGGAAGTTTTTACAAGCGACATCTGGACCAATTCAAAAAAGATGATCATCGTAAGCTTTCCGTGATAAGTTATTTAAATGAAAATTGGGAAGAGAAAAGTGGCGGACAATTGAGAATGCATTTGACTGAGGGTCCGCTCGATATATTTCCAGCATCAGGAAAACTGGTATGCTTTCGCAGTGACATGATTGAACATGAGGTACTTCCGGCTACAAGAGAAAGATTGAGTATCACCGGTTGGATACTTGATCAACATTTGGAGTTGAAGTATTTATGATCAAGGCTTAAATAGTGGTGGATGTTTCTCATCCCAGTCGGTCGCCTCTTGATAAGCTCTGCCAATCGTTATCAGGGCCGCTTCGCCTTGCAGCTTCCCGAGGAGACTTATGCTTGTCGGACTTCCTTTGTCGTTGAATCCATTGGGGACCACCAGGCATGGATGGCCCGTTAAATTGGTCATGAGCAATTGATCACCTTCAAAGGAAGGAGCAACGATCACATCGTAATCTTTTGTTCGTTGATGATAGGTCTCAATAAGCTGTTGACGAATTCGCGTGGCATTTACATATTCAACGGCAGGAATAAAGCGCGCTCCGCGGAAAATATTCGGCCACGCGTTCTTCCGTTGATTCGTCAATAAACTATCCTGACCGGAACGAGTGAGATTGTCGAATGCTGCCGCCGCTTCTGAAGTGAGAATGATTGACAAGGCACTGACGGGAATTTCATTGGGGAGTTCCACAGGTTCCATGTTTACACCCAAAGCACTAATCACGTCCAGCGATTTCTGGTTGTTAACCTTATTTAGTGTGTCGTCCTCAAATAAAGTTTTCAGGTAGCCAACCCTTAGATTCTTAACACTGTTCTTCATATCATAATTAAAGGGAGCACTGACAACGGAATGATCTAATCCATCGTCTCCTTTAATGACACTATAAACTATAGCACAGTCCAATGCCGACCGACAAATAGGGCCGATCTTATCCATACTCCAGCATAGTGCCATCGCTCCGTGGCGACTCACCATTCCATAGGTTGGCCGTAATCCTGTTACACCACACCGGGTAGAGGGCGATACAATCGATCCCCAGGTTTCTGTTCCAATGGCGAAGGGCACCAAACCTGCTGCTGTAGCAGAAGCAGATCCGGCGGATGATCCGCTCGAACCCTGGTTTAAATTCCATGGATTCTTAGTCACACCTCCAAACCAGATATCGCCCATAGCGAGTGCACCCATCGTTAGCTTGACAATTAATACCGCACCGGCTTCTTCAAGTTTTTTTACAACAGTTGCCGTTTCATTTATGGATTGATCCCTGAAGGGCGCCGCTCCCCAGGTTGTCCTGGTTCCTTTCACCGAAAGAAGGTCTTTAATACCGTAAGGAATCCCATGCAATGGACCCTTATACCTTCCCGCGGCAATTTCCTCATCTGCTTTAGTTGCCTGTTGTAAAGCAGTTTCTTCCAGAATTTGAATTACGCATTGCAGGGTATCTCCATACTTTTTAAGCCTTGACAGGTAAAGGTTTGTAAGTTCTGTTGAAGTTATCTTTTTGTTTCTAATGAGGACTGAAAGTTGGCAGACAGGGTAATAGACCAACTCCTCTTTGTGAATGGGCACCTTCACGTCCTTTGGCAGTCCCCAGTCAATGCTTCGCTGTGTCGTTTCCCGTTCGAACCCCGTTGGATAAGGATTGAAAAGCAAAGACATTCCGATGTTGTTATTCAATGAAAATTTATGGATGTCTTTATATGCCGCCTGATATTCTTCCAGGTCGGTCTTCAAAGAGTCTCTTTCGGCATCGGTTAAGTTTAAATCAAGATAAGGTTCTATTGAGCGGGTTGGATATTGCTGATCCTGGGATTTTGTTTGTGATGAATGAAATGAAAGAATTATGGTAAGCCCAAGTATTAAGAAGATTATTTTCATCGTGGAAATTGTTTATCGTTCCTTAATCCAGCGGATAACATCATTCAAATATTCTTCGCTGAGTTCGTTTTTATAATAGCGTTTTATAAACTCAATCTTCATGTCTTTTTCTGAAATACCAGGATGGTCTTTCTTTATGCTGTTGAGCACTATTAGCCGTGCATCTTCCATCATTTTTAAACCCATTAAAATTCTTTCTTGCGTACTTTTAGAAAGAATTATTTCCAACTGCTTCTTGTGAATATATTCAGGAGTGTCGTTCATGATTTACAACACATCAAATGTTTTAAGACTCAATTCTTTCACCCAATTTTTAATATAAGTGAAATCAATATCGGTGCGTTCCAACAGACTCTTTATATCACCCAATTGCTTTTCGGTCTGTAGTTCTTGAATCCAAATCAATTTGGAAATAATCAGATCTTCGGGAGCAACAAGCCAGACACTGAACCCCAAAATCTCTGACCTGATCTTTCTTTCGAACTCTAGTTTTCGGTAAGCTGTATTCTTTCTTATCACAAAATCGATTTTATATCCTGACCGGTGATCAATAACGTTGAACATACCTCTTTTTTGTATCTCCTCCTTGACTACTTGTTTATGAATATAGAAATTCTCATCAAAAATTGAGGTGAACAAATCAAGCAGTTCAACGTCAAGTTCAATGACGATATCGATATCCCTTGTCATTCGGGGGATAGCATAAGCTGTCATCGCGATACTTCCCGATATCATGTAGGGAATCTTTCTTTGTTCCAGGGCAGTAACTACTTCTTTAAGTAATTCCGTCAGCATAATTTGATTCTGGAATTTAGTTGAAAGCTTGTAAATTACTATTCCCAAAG
>DASUGQ010000135.1:0-5390 GCA_036273935.1 Cyclobacteriaceae bacterium
TTGTTTAACCAAAAATTCCATTACGTATATGGCGAAAATCAATTTCAAACCAAATGAGGACAGGGTTCTTGTTGAACCTGCAGCTGCGGAAGAAAAAACAGCTTCTGGAATTATCATTCCTGACACAGCGAAGGAAAAACCACAAAAAGGCAAAGTTATTGCAGTCGGAGAAGGCCTTAAAGACAAACCGGTCACTGTAAAAGTAGGAGACAGTGTACTCTACGGCAAATATTCCGGTACTGAAATCTCTATTGATGGTAAGGAATACCTCATCATGAGAAATTCAGACATCTTCGGAATTATCTAAATCATCAAACAACAACCTAAAAATCTACAATTATGGCTAAAGAAATAACCTTTGATACCACTGCGAGAGACAAGATCAAGAAGGGAGTTGACAAACTTGCGGATGCCGTTAGCGTGACGCTCGGACCCAAAGGACGCAACGTGATTCTGGACAAGAAATTCGGAGCCCCTACTGTTACAAAAGACGGTGTTTCGGTAGCAAAAGAAATTGAATTAAAGGACGCCATTGAAAACATGGGCGCCCAGCTAGTAAAAGAAGTTGCTTCTAAAACTGCCGATGCTGCTGGTGATGGTACAACGACCGCCACTGTATTGGCACAGGCAATTTTTAATCATGGTATCAAGAACGTAGCTGCAGGTGCTAATCCTATGGACCTGAAGCGCGGAATCGACAAAGCTGTCGTAACTGTTGTTGACAGCCTGAGGAAGCAATCCAAGAAAATTAAAGACTCGAGTGAAATCACACAAGTTGCTACCATCTCTTCCAACAACGATGCTGAAATCGGTAAGATGATTGCCGATGCAATGGAAAAAGTTGGAAAGGACGGAGTAATAACAGTTGAAGAAGCTAAAGGCACTGAAACTGAAGTGAAGACCGTGGAAGGTATGCAATTTGACCGCGGTTATCTCTCCCCGTATTTCGTGACTAACACAGAAAAGATGGAAGCGGAACTTGAAAGTCCTTTCATTCTGATCTACGATAAGAAAATCAGCAGTATGAAAGAATTACTGCCCATCCTTGAGCAGTCAGCACAAACCGGCAAACCACTTTTGATCATTGCTGAAGAAGTAGAAGGCGAAGCTCTCGCCACCTTAGTAGTGAATAAAATACGTGGTGCATTACGAGTAGCTGCTGTGAAAGCTCCTGGTTTTGGTGACAGAAGAAAGGCCATGCTGGAAGATATCGCAATCCTCACGGGAGGTAAAGTGATCTCTGAAGAACAAGGCTTCAAACTGGAAAATGCAACCCTTGATTTCCTGGGAAGGGCGGAAAAAATCAATATCGATAAAGACAACACCACCATCGTTAATGGTGCCGGCAAGAAAGCTGACATCCAGGGACGTGTTGCTCAAATCAAGGCGCAGATTGAAACAACCACATCTGATTACGATAAAGAAAAATTGCAAGAACGTCTTGCTAAGCTTTCAGGCGGTGTGGCCATCCTCTACATTGGTGCCGCCACTGAAGTTGAAATGAAAGAGAAAAAAGATCGAGTTGATGATGCGCTTCATGCAACTCGCGCTGCGATCCAGGAAGGTATTATCCCTGGTGGTGGTGTAGCTTACGTGCGCGCTATCGATGCACTGAAAGATGTCACCGTTGACAATGAAGATCAGAGTACCGGTGTAAACATTGTTCGCCTCGCGCTGGAATCTCCTCTCCGCACCATCGTTGAAAACGCTGGTCAGGAAGGTTCTGTCATCGTGAATAAAGTACGCGAAGGCAAGAAGGATTATGGATACAATGCAATGGACAACAAGTATGACAATTTCTTCGATGCCGGTATCATTGATCCAACAAAGGTGGCACGTCTTGCTCTTGAAAATGCTGCTTCAATTGCGGGACTTCTGTTGACTACCGAAGCGGTAGTATCAGAAATTCCCGAAGAAAAAGAAGCACCTGCTATGCCCCACGGAGGCGGCATGGGCGGCATGATGTAATCAAATTAAATTTGCTCATAAAAGAAAAAGGCTGTCGACATCGACAGCCTTTTTTTATGACATTATACTTTGGCCCGGTCTCTACTTCTTTACAACTACTTCTGTCATCCCTCTCAGACCTTCTTGCATAGCTTTAATTGCAGTTAAAGATTTATCTGACAAGCCATGCCTTTCAACAATCCAATTTGGATCGTTGTAAGTCAGCCAGACCTTTCCGTTTTCATCTTCCCAAACCAAAATCTTAAGTGGCAAATCAATACCCGCAACTTGATTGTCCTGCATCAAAGGCGTCCCTGCCTTGGGATTTCCAAAGACAACCAGTTCTGTCGGTCTAAGTTCAATTCCTTGTTTCAAAGCATTGGCTGCATGATCGATCCTGGCGAAGACGGTAAGGCCCTTTGTTGTTACAGTTTCAACAAAACGGTCAGCTGTTTCCTTAACCGGATATGCACTGAGAAGGGTGATCAGGCCGTTGTCATTTGCACTCTGTCCATATCCTGCGAAAACAACGCTCAGAATAAGAATAATTGAGATTACATTTTTTTTCATAAAGATTAATTGGAAGATACCAGATCATGAAGTTAAAACCTCTTGCGCTCATTGCCGTACATTGCGACAAGTAACTTTGGCAAGATCCTTTTTTGTTAATCAACGATGTCCTTCAGATTATGTTCCCTTGGAAAAAGTCTGTTCCTTAAATCCTGAGACGCCACCCGAGACTATATATTTCATAGCGATTGGGCCCGAAACTTTCAATGGCGTGATTCGATCACGTGGAATAATAAAATGAAGTCCGGAAATGGCATATGAATGTGGCAGGTACACTGAAACCATATCATTCAGTCCCAGCTCTGAAAGGTCATGTTGCGTAATAAAACCAATCTGGTAGAGCCTGTTTTCTTTATTTACTTCCACAAGAACAGGTTTATCAAACTTTCTCTTATCGCCCACAAACGCCGCTATCAGATCTTTTAGTGAGGAGTAAATAAGTTTAACAAAAGGGATCCGGTTGATGCCGTGTTCCATCCAGTCGGTCACCGTTCGGAAAGCAAAGTTAGTTGTCAGGTACCCAAATACTGTAATAGCAAGAATGATAATTGCGAAACCAACACCTGGATAAGGAAGGTTCAACAAACCGTCCAGCCAGGTAAAGGACACAAAGAAAAAGTATGCCGTCGCCACCAATGGAACAATGAACAACGTTCCGCTAAAGAAGTAGCGAATGATTCTCCGAACAGTTATTTCCATATTTATTCAAAATTAAAAAGGCTCCCGGATAATCCACCCGGGAGCCTCATCTCATTAATTATCTCTTTTTAAATCGAAAATCCCAGGAAACTGAGGAAACCAAATGACATGAGCCCCACCAGTATAAAGGTAATGCCCAGTCCTTTTAAGGGACCTGGAACATTCGAATATTTCATTTTTTCGCGTACTCCGGCGAGGGCAACAATGGCCAACATCCAGCCAATACCAGAACCAAAGCCAAAGACAGTTGCCTCGGAAAATGTATAATCGCGACCTACCATAAACAGTGCGCCACCGAGTATGGAGCAGTTAACAGCAATAAGTGGCAGGAATATTCCTAAGGTACCATATAAGGCGGGAGAGAATTTCTCGACAGCCATTTCAGTTAATTGCACCATGGCGGCAATCACGGAAATGAACACGATGAATTGCAAAAACCCAAGATCAACAGAGCCAAAATTAGCGCTAATCCAAACCAATGATCCGGAGGAGAGCAGATATTTTTGTATCAACCAATTAATAGGAACAGTGATACCCAAAACGAATACGACAGCGATACCAAGACCAAACGCCGTCTTGACTTTCTTTGAGACAGCCAGAAATGAACACATGCCCAAAAAGTAAGCAAAGATCATGTTGTCAATAAAAATTGAACGAACGCCTATGCTAATCAGATTCTCCATATCAATTTTCCATTAATGCGTTTCGCGATGTCCATTAATTGATCGTTGTACCCAAATGATCAATCCCAGCAATATACAGGCTCCCGCTGGAAGGAGCATGAGGCCATTGCCTTTGTAGTGAAGATGCAGGGATTCAAAAACTTTGAATCCAAAGACCGAGCCCCCTCCCAGTAATTCACGAAAGAAAGCAATCGTCATTAAGATTATTCCATAGCCAAGGCCATTCCCAAGCCCATCGAGAAATGAAGGCCAGGGTTTATTGCCCATTGCATATGCTTCAAGCCGGCCCATCACAATGCAATTAGTAATGATCAACCCAACAAATACAGAAAGCTGTTTCGATACATCGTATTGATAGGCCTTGAGCAGTTCATTTACCAGTGACACCCACAATGAAACGACAGCCAACTGAACAATAATTCTAATGCGCGATGGAATCGAATTTCTCATGAGGGATATCGCCACATTTGAGCACGCCGTCACTACCGTGAGGCTTATCGACATGATAAACGCCGGTTTCATTTGCGTTGTAACAGCCAAGGCGGAACAGATTCCCAACACCTGGACAGTAATCGGGTTATCGATATCAAGAGGGCTAGTGACCAGCTTTTTATTCTTCTTGGAGAAGAGCGGCTCACTTACTTTTTTTATTTCAACTGCTTCTGCTGCTGCGCTCATAAGAATTAACTGTTTGCTTTTAATTTTTTGATATAATTCAAATAGCTCGAGAGATAGTCTTTTAACATGTTGTTGACACCTTTGCCGGTTAAGGTAGCGCCCGACATTCCATCCACTTTATGCGGATCATTAGAGTAATCGTTTCCTTCACCTTTCATAATGGTTACTGAAACCAAATCACCCCCTTCAAATACTTTCTTTCCTTTAAATCGCGACTGTATCTCATCCGTAACAATGCGAGCCCCTAGCCCGGGTGTTTCACCCTTGTGCTGAAATTTGACACCCTTTATCGTGTTCATGTCATTTTCGAGGGCTACAAATCCCCATATATTATCCCATAGACCGAAACCGAACAAAGGGAATACAACGCTCTCCACGTGCTCGGGATTGTCTTCACTCTTGAATTCGTAAACCGGCAATAACCGTTCACGTGCTGGCTTCTTGTATTCTGCAGCAAGATTTACATCTCCAGGAGTTACACCCTCCTTTACATTACCGTTATAATCGACAACAAATGCGTTAACACGCTTATCATAAATTGCGTTTACATTATCGCCCTTTTTTAGATCCATTACTGTCGAAAGAATATTTTCCCTTCTTTCCTGCGCAATGTTTCGTTCCTGTGGTTCTTTCAAACCCTGTGCAGCAAATGCCAGCAGGCCTCCGCAAACGATGGTAAGGCCTGCAGCATATAAAATGATATACAAATTAGACTGTCGCACGTTGTAATCTACGTTTTTTGTTTGCACTTACTACAAAATAATCGATAAGCGGAGCAAATACATTCATGAGAAGTATTGCAAGCATAATGCC
>DASUGQ010000136.1:0-4887 GCA_036273935.1 Cyclobacteriaceae bacterium
CGTTCCATGATCGCACGTCACAACATCATTTTCACTATCGGGGTGGTTATCTTCATCGCCTCGTTCTTCATTCCCATCGATGACACGCAGTATGGCTATGCATTTGCCCTGTTCGTTTTCACCATTCAATTCCACAGCAACTTGCTTGAAGCAGTGTGGAGCGCTTTTCTCACGAGCATCAGCAACCTGGCGGCCCTCGTCACTATAGTGGCCTACTTCACTTTCTTTGCCCGCTGGGTGAGCGTGCTGGCGGTAGTGGGCACGGGCATGGCCATCTACTGGACCCAGCAAGTAGTGAGGGCCCAGGACTACTTTCCCCAGGCATCTATCTGCTGGACTCTTGGTTGTTTGCTTATTGCTGTGGGGTATGAGATGAAGAGGAGGGTGAAGATGAGTGTTAAATGATCAAGTGATTGTTCCACTCGCTGCGCTCGATAAGTCGATCACCCACCAGGGGTTTTCGAAGCGGATGCGGTCGATAATCTGGGATTTAGCAACTGGGTTCAGCATTTTATTACTTATTCAAGCAAATATCTACAACAGCGCGATGCCCAAATGTAAACCAGTCATCTACGAAGTATTGTTCTTTTGCCATTCCTTCTCTGATCACATACTCGTTGGATGTCGGGTCATAATCATAATCTCTCATCCATTCGCGAAAGTTGGAAACGGTTGATTCAATGGCATCCATGATACATCCGATTTCTGCATCGGTCATGGTGGGATGAAGTGATATCCTGATCCAGCCGGGTTTGGACGACAGGTCGCCGGAATGAATGGCGGCCCAGATTTTTTGAGACCATGCCTGATCAACATTCAGCAGTTGATGGCCATACGTGCCGGCACAAGAACATCCACCTCTTGTTTGGATGCCAAATTTGTCGTTAAGCAATCGGACGATCAGATTATAGTGAGCGCCCTCTACGATAAACGAAATAATCCCAAGTCTTTTTCTCGCGTTGCCCTGCAAGATTGTAACATCACTCATTTCCGACAGACGGGAAAAAGCTATCTTCAGTAACTCCTCCTCACGGCGCAGTATATTTTCAACACCCATCTCCTCTTTCAGCCGGATGCACATTGCGGCTTTTATTCCCTGCAGAACAGGAGGGGTTCCACCGTCTTCGCGCAACTCGATATCAGTAACATATTTACAGGTGTTCCAGGGATTGCTGTACAGAACGGGTCCCCCGCCAGGATGGTCCGGCACAGCGTTGTTATAAATCCTTCGATTGAAGATGAGTACACCGGGTGCGCCGGGGCCGCCCAAAAATTTGTGCATTGAGAAATAGATGGCATCTAACCGTGCATCGGCTTCTTCCGGGTGCATGTGCATCTGAACATAAGGTGCAGAACTGGCAAAGTCTACAAAGCATAAACCGTTGTGCGCATGGATCAACTTTGCAATTTCGTGATAGGGCGTTTGTATGCCTGTAACATTCGAACAGGCCGTTACGGCGGCAATTTTATTTTTCCTGAACTTGTATTGCAACAGAAGCCTTTTAAAATGTTCAAGATCAACATTACCGTCTTCGGTTTGATCAATAATTTCCAGGGTCGCGATCGTTTCAAGCCAGGAAACGTGGTTGCTGTGGTGCTCCATGCTGGTCACAAACACAACCGGCCTTAGCGCCTCATCGATTTGGGCTGATTTTCCATCCGGCAGGTAGGCCCTGCATTGGTCCGGTATTCTGATGCCCAACAACCGTTGCAGTTTATTGACTGCGGATGTCATTCCACTACCACAGAAAATAAGTACATCATCTTTGTTTGCGTGGACGTGTTCTTTGACAATGACTTTGGCCGCTTCGTACGCCTTTGTCATCAGCGCGCCGGTTGTTGTAGACTGTGTGTGGGTGTTGGCGAAAAAAGGCACGACTTCATTTTTCAAACATCTTTCGATCGGACCATATCCGCGCGCACTGGCTGTCCAGTCGGCATAGATTATTTCTTTTTGTCCGGAAGGGAAAAAGAACGTCTGGTCGCGGCCAATGGTGTTCTTTCTAAAGGGATCAAAATAACTCTCCAACGAAGGACCTGCCATGACTACTTTGTCGCTGCCGTGCTGTCTCCGAACATGTAGTGAGGCGCGACATTGATCGCCGGGGCGAAGAGTCGCACCATGAGGAAAATGCTGGCGATGAAGACGAACACAATCGCCCATTGTGCGGGTGATGTTCGCTGGATGGGCTGTCTTGATTTTATATCGCAGACTTCTCCCGGGCAATATTGCGCCTTCTCTCCGTATATCAATCGATAAACTTTACAGGCAAGGCAGATTCCAAACGCTGCCTCGAAGAATAAAAAGATAAGACACAGGAGACAGATAACGCCGGTAAAAATACTGTACGCATTCACTACGACCAGCAAAACAAACATGGAAGCAGATAACAGCACACCTATTATCCATGCAAACTTCTTTTGCTTCGCGCCAACATACTCGGGCACCTGGTTGGCCACGATCAGGCGACCAATGATCAGTGAAGGAGAGAATTTTGGATTGATGAACACTCTTATAATAAAGTCGATCATGAAAAGTGTCACAACATATTTAACCATCCTGAAATCATTATTGAATAAGATGAGCATCAGGGAGGTGTAAATAACAAGAAATAATATTCCCGCCGCCGCACGTATCTCGCGCTCGTTTAATACGGGGATATCATATCCGGGTACATTTTCACCAAACTGTATTACGTTTTTCATTTTCATCTGGTATTAGCATTTAAGGGATCAACAAAAGCGCCGCGCGATTGCCTGATAAAAGTAAAGAGGTAGCGGACATTTAAAAACAGTCTATGATACATCAACGTATATTCTACAAAAGGAGTCGCAATCCCGTGAAATCGGTAAATACGGATTTCTGCGATGTCTCCCGAGTTTTAAGGTCGAATGCTCTGCATTAGGGGTAAAACCAAAACAAATTTCTCTGACAGAAAGCATACTTTATATGATAGACGTTCCAAATCCTTAGAGATCCGGTTTAGCACGAAAGGGAGGATTTCTCCTTTTCAATTGAATGGAATATCTTCATGATACCAAAGCAAATGTTCTCAAAAAAACGCACCGCATTCTTACTGTTTTGCGCCGCCTATATTGGCGCTTTGGTAGTCGAGAAACCGGTTTATCCCGGCGGAGGTGTGCTCGAATGTTTTTCTTATTTGGGTACGATCTTTAGCCATCTTTTTCTTTTTGGCCTCCTGATTTTCATCAATAATTCATTCCTAATCCCCAATTTGTTAGAGAAGAAATTTTTTGGTGCGTATACGTCGGCTCTGATTGGTTTAGTCTTCCTCTATACTTTTTCAATGACCCACTATAACAGCTTCATCCACGAATCCATTTTTCATGATGCGGTGACCGAGACCAGTTCCGGATTTTGGGACAACTTCGTATACGGAACGTGTTGCACAGTCATTACATCAATGCTATATGTAACCCAGAAGTGGGCAGAACAGCAAGAGCAGGTTAAAAACAGTCAGATCAATCAGTTGGAAACGGAATTAAAATACCTGCGTTTGCAGATCAATCCCCACTTCCTCTTCAATGGCCTCAATACCGTGTATGGTTTCATCGACATGAATAACAGTGTGGCCAGAAATATACTGGTGCAATTTTCAGATCTTCTGAGATACAATTTGTACGACGCGGATGTCGACATGATTGCCCTGGAAAAAGAAATCAGATACCTCCGGAACTATGTGGCGTTGCAAAAAGCCCGTAGCAACGACAACATGGATGTCACGCTCGACATCGATTACACTGACGGCGCTGTCAAAGTTGCACCATTGATCTTCATGGCATTTGTGGAAAACGCATTCAAATACGCGTCACGCGATGATAACGCCATCAACAGGATCCTCATCTCCCTGAAACAGCAACCCGGAAAAATTGAATTTGTATGTGAGAATCCCTATGATGAATCAGAATTTCCGGCTGGTGGAATTGGACTCACGAACGCCACGCGAAGACTTGAATTATTATACAAAGACCGCTACCAGCTGGACATCAAAAAAGAAAATAGTATTTATCGCGTGCGGTTAGTGCTTATGTCATGAAATATCCATGCGCTGCGTGTACCAATAGCAATGATAAAGTAGCATGGATATTCACCCGATTGCTATCGGGATTTCCATTAAAAATAAACACTATTAACAGATGAAGAAACTCAGTTGTATAATCGTTGACGATGAGCCGATGGCCCGAAAAATTCTTCAGGAGTTTACAGAGCAGGTACCCTTCCTGGATCTGGTGGGAAAGTTCGAAAGCGCGGGGAAGGCTGAGGAGTTTCTGAAAACCAATCAGCCCGACATTATATTCCTGGATATTGAAATGCCAAAAGTGTCTGGCTTGCAAATGCTCAAGGGAATCAACATTGAGTCGATGGTCATTTTAACAACAGCGTTCCCTCAATATGCGCTTGACGGATACGAACTCGATATCATCGATTATCTTTTAAAGCCATTTGCCTTCCAGCGTTTTCTCAAGGCTGTGCAAAAGGCAAAGGACTTCTACGAAATGAAGACTCAGTCTGGCAACGCGCAACCGCCGTCCTACATATTTGTTAAAAGTGAAAAACGAATTGAGAAAGTTGAATTGAGCGAAATCCTTTATGCAGAAGTGCTGGGGAATTATATGACGATCTACACCGACCGCAAAAAGATTATCACCTATCTCACGATGAAGAGCCTCCAAAGTCAGCTGTCCCCTACAGACTTTATTAAAATACATCAGTCCTTTCTTGTAAACTGTTCCAAAATAGACTCCGTGGAAGGCAACGATCTTAAGGTTGGATCAAAGTCGTTACCGATCAGTCGTAACTACCGCGACAGCGTGACGAACCTTATCAATCAAAGGTTGTTGAAGCGGTAAAGGAGGAAAAGGCAA
>DASUGQ010000137.1:0-5807 GCA_036273935.1 Cyclobacteriaceae bacterium
AAGATTAGCATTGGAGCCTACCGCTATAACCACACATTAACCTTCGAAAATTTGAAGGACATTGGTAATGTTGAAAAAGAGCACATTGATGGAATAACCTAGTATTATCTTTCCTCATTCCAAACTTTACGATCAGCCGAAGAGGCCCGTCAGTTGATTGTGAAAAGAGGTGTCAGGGACGCTTTCGTTTCCGCTTTCAACGAAGGTCATAAAATTTCTTTCAAAACCTTCCTGAAATTAGCTGAATGATTAAAGTTGCCCGGCGCCCAGGTAGTTCTCCTCCCGATCGCTGCCAAAAAATATCCATCAGCGGTAAATAAGTATCCGTTAAATGTAATCATGTTTGCAGCATTACTTCAACCCTTGCAACCATGAGAACACTAATGATTATTTTCATTATGACGCATTTCCTGTCAGCCATTCAGGCTCAGAAGCCCAATGAACTTCATCTGTTAATCGGCACCTATTCAACAAAGGATAATGTCAACGGAATCCATGTATATCGGTTCAACACACAAACGGGAGAATTCAATGTCGAGCAACCCGTCACCGAACTAGCGAATGCTTCTTATCTCGCCGTCAGCGCGGATGGAAAAAATGTTTATGCAGTAAGCGAAGGCGGCGCGGGTAAAGGTGGTGTTAACGCTTATTCCTTTGACCCATCAACGGGAGCCCTGACCTTTTTAAACAGCACAAATGCCGAGGGTCCGTGCTATGTTTCACTGGATCACAAAAAAAAGTTTGTCTTTGTCGGTAACTACGGAGGCGGCAGTTTGCTCTCGGTCCCGGTTAATGCAGATGGGTCTCTCGGAACGAATGTGCAGACCATCCAACACCAGGGCAGTAGTGTCAACAAACAGCGGCAAGATAAACCTCACGTTCATTCCGTCGTGCTATCACCTGACGATCGCTACCTGATGGTACCCGACCTGGGTACAGATAAAGTAAATCAATACAAAGTGGACGTTGCAAAAGCGCAGGCCCTGACACCAGCAGCACCGCCGTTTGCAGAAGTGATGCCCGGCGGCGGCCCAAGACATTTAACCTTTCACCCCAACGGCAAGTATGCTTACCTGGTACTGGAAATGGAAGGAAAAGTTGTTGTCTTCGATTATAAGGATGGAAACCTTACGACAAAACAAAGCATCACTATGCTTAATCCCGATTTCAAAGGAAAAGCATCAGCGGCGGATATTCATGTTTCACCAGATGGCAAGTTTTTGTACGCGTCCAATCGTGGCGATGCTAATGAGATTGTAATCTATAGCATTGATAAAAATGGGAAACTAACCTTAGTGGGGCATCAATCTGTACTCGGGAAAACCCCTCGTAACTTTGCCATTGATCCGTCGGGGAATTTTTTACTGGTCGCTAACCAGGATACGGATGAGGTAATCATCTTTAGGAGAGATCAAAAAAAGGGGTTGCTTACGCCCACGGGAAAAAAGATCGAAGTTGGAAGACCCGTCTGTCTGAAGTTTACTCAGATAGTGAAGTAGCACCTAGTTGTCAGGAATAAGATGATAGCATCATTCGATAACGCTTCGAATTCAACCTCGCTATTACTTTTAAGGGCAAGTCCATCACGGGCATGTAGTAATCTGCCTTGTACTTCAAAAGCACCTTCAAGAACAAAGGCGAATATTCCCCTGACAATCCTTTCCGCAGCAAGTTTGCCCTCTCCCCTTCCGGAAAATTTTCCGATACTTACCTGATGAAAGGATTTATCATCACACCAACCAAAAGTTATCAGCTTATTCTTGTTTTGATTTAGGTCAAAGGCGTGAAGGTATTCCGCGCTAGCACAACACCGATCACTCACTTGGAACTCAATGTGAAGAAAATTAATAAGATCATTTTGCGGATTTTTTATCTCAACCATTGACCCCCCAGGAAACGAAAGGAAACCTGCCTCACCAGCAGTTAAGATTTTTTCTGGTCCCAACATACTGCTGTACCTCACATCACCCACTATTGGAAGAATCATGATGAGCCTGTTGTCCTTCAATTCCGTGACTATATGTTGTCCTGGTCCAAGGGTATTGTCATTGAGGACCTTCAGTGATTCCAAAGGTTCACGGCTCACATCATGGTAATCATCAAAGTGAAAGGTATGGTAACTGCGGTAAAGGGTATTTTGTGTGACGCCCCGCTTGTCGGATAGATAAATTTTGGCCTCAGTGATCATGCAGGCATTAAGAAGTTATTCACCCCTGAAGAAACACTCGCACCGCGATAGCAACAAATGCTTAGGTGTCGATTAAAATGCATCGTATCGGTTGTGACCGAATCACCTAAAGCAATTTTAGCCAACTGTTCACCTTGACCAAAAATCAATTGGTCACCGACATTTCCAATCCAGGTAAGCCATTCGCTATAAAAATCTATTTGAACGACATGCAGATTTTTATCCCTGTTGCGCGATTGAATTAATTCGAATTTAAAATTGTTGAACGGCACACAAGCTGCTCCATAAACGTTAACGACATCGGGCATCCATTCATTCAGTTGGCGCACATAGCCCATCGCGGCTGTGCTGACGAGGTAATGCATTTGGTCCGCCTTTGGATTATTTCGCAGCAGCTCTTGAAACATCGCGTACTTCCCGGTCTGGTCAAACTGTTGGGCCTGCATGTAATATTCTCTGTACGGTATCCTGAAATACCGCCTTGTCCCACACCTTCATTGCCTTTACATCAATCACTTTGTGGTAACAAAGTTTTATTAGTCCTTTAGCCATTGATCAAACTTGTTTTTTAATCATGCACTCACGACAATGGTATGCGTAAGCACATAACCATGGTTGATATTTCCTTCAACGCTCGCCAATTCTGATGAAAGCGAATCAGAAAAAATGCCGTCCCTTGCATTAGACGTATCCTGCTTTCCATTCTTGTAATACTCAGTAGCGGTAGTGTAGACGGTATCACAAACTTCGGTTGGAAAAGCTATCTGAGTTACAAGAAGAGAATCTCCCGAAGAAGTGTAGATGTGCACATGAACATGAGGAGCACGTCCCGGATACCAGCCCGGGAAAATTGAAGTGAACGTCACGAGGCCGTTGGCATCTGATACTTGTCTGCCGCGCAGAAAGTGAACGGAAGCATAATTCACCGATTGCATCGTGGTGCCCCCATATTCGGAATAATAGCCATCCTTATCACAATGCCAGATATCCACAATTGCTCCCTCCATGGCGGCGCAGCTTGCGTTTTTATTTTGAATAGTGATTTTTATTGTCAACTCAACCCCAGTGCGATCTGATCGGATATCAACCCGTTGAAGAGACGAAGGACTTTTTGTCGGAAAGGGGCCGGCAGTCTCTGAGGGGCTTACTGCACAGGATGTAGACGAACTACTCTCTGAACCTGTGGTGGTCGTTGCGCCCGAATTGTCTGTGGTCGAGGGTGTCGGATCTTCATCGCTGCTGCAGGACACCAGGATCGGTATGACACTAAACATTCCGAGGCTTTTCAAGAATTCCTTTCTCTCCATAATTTGCTTTGTTTGATTTTTGATTTGTTTAACACATTTACTACAGCGATCATGAGAAGGAAATGCCCTTCGCCTTTCACACCAGTAAATTTCTTGAGGATAAAATTGATCGATAGCGGATAATCAGTGAATGATCAGGAACTGCACAAATCTATGCAGTTGCTATGACTCACGTGGATTTTTGCGACCAAACAGGTTAATTCGGAGAGGCAATAGCGATGGTCTGCCCCATTGTGTAAAAAATACTCAAACAAAGAGATAGAATAGAATTAGAAACAGCTTCAGCGCCCGGTTATGTATTGTTCCAGGTGTTCAATCATATATCGTTGCTCTTCAATAATAAATCTGACCACATCACCGATGGAAATAACGCCCGTTACTTTTCCATTTTCAACTACGGGCAAATGACGGATGAATTTATTCGTCATTAGTTGCATGCAGTCTTCAATGGTCGTATCCGGTGTAACCGTAATCGGGTTGGGCGTCATGAGATCTTTGATCAAGGTGTCTTTCGACGACTTTCCTTTGAGGATCACTTTCCTGGAGTAGTCTCGCTCAGTAAAGATGCCCACCAGTTTGTCTCCATCCATCACCAGCAGACCTCCGATGTTTTTGTCCAGCATTACTTCAAGGGCACCAAAAATAGTGGCATCAGGACCAATGGAAATAGCTTTGTGCCCCTTCTTTTCTTCAAGAATGTTTTTGACTTTTCCCATAATGTAATTTTTTTAACCCCTTATTGAAATTAGGGTTTTAGGAGGAGTTACCAAAGAGATTCCTTCATTAATCAAATCAACTATCCGTTCAAACATTCATCGAAGGATCAGATCTTCTTTCCTTCCATGGCTTTCCTTATCACACTATGTTTCTGACTGTAGGAGAAATAGACAATGAGGCCAAGAATCAACCAAACGAATAACCTCATCCAGTTTTCCCAACCTAGGCTCAACATCATACCGAGGTTAAAGATCACACCCAGAGGCGCAATGATGTAAACGTATGGTACCTTGAACGGACGATTTACATTCGGCTGGCTTGAACGCATCATCATGACAGCGATGCATACCATGATAAAGGCAAACAAAGTACCGATGTTAACGAGCTTGGCGATGGTCTCGATTGGAATCAACCCAGCCGTTATAGCAACGGCAATTCCAATTAACGCCGTTCCCCTGTAGGGTACTTTTGTGCGGGGATGAATCTCAGCAAAAATCTTCTTGGGCAGAAGGCCATCTTTTGCCATCGCCAGGAACAACCTGGACTGCCCAAGCATTTGAACCAGTAGCACCGAAGTAAGACCAGCAACGGCTGCAATAGAAATAAGCCACACGGCAAAATTCAATCCATAGTCTGAAAAGGCGGCTGCAATCGGCGCCTTAATGTCCAGATCGGTATATTTCACCATACCGGTGATGACAAGAGAAACAGAAATATATAATACAGTGCAAATCAATAGAGACACCAATAGTCCGAAGGGTACATCTTTACGTGGATTGCGCGCTTCACCGGCCTGTGTACTAACCGTATCAAAGCCGATATAGGCGAAGAATACATAGGCCGCGCCAGCCATGATACCACCATACCCAAACGCCATGATCCCCTGGCTGTTGAGCGCCGGGGCAGGAATGAATGGGTCCCAATTCCTGGGATCGATAAAATAGGCGCCTACTACAATAACAAAAAGAACGACGGTCACTTTGAGCACGACCATCAAGAGGTTAGTGTTTGCTGCCTCCTTTATCCCCCGCAGGAGAATCCACGTGATCGTAAGACAAATGATGACCGCCGGCAAATTAACGGCCACGGGCAAACCAAAGATCGTCGGGATATCAATGGAAGAATAGGATGCGCTCAGGTCGGCCATCGTGCCATCAGCCATTGCGTTAGCTAGCAAATTCTTGGCTGAATAAAGATCATTGGCAAGCCACAATGGCAAGTGAATATGAAACAATCCCATCAGTTTAAGAAAATAACCAGACCATCCGACGGCCACAGTAGAAGATGCCATGGAGTATTCAAGGATCAAATCCCACCCGATGATCCACGCGAACAGTTCACCAACCGTAGCAAAGGAGTAGGCATAAGCCGAACCCTCCACCGGAATGATAGAAGCGAACTCGGCGTAACATAATCCGGCAAAGGCACAACCCAACCCGGCAATAACGAAGGAAAGTGCAAGGGCCGGCCCTGCAAATTCCTTAGCAGCCAGTCCGGTCATAACAAAGATACCAGCACCGATAACGGAACCCACTCCCAATGCAGTCAATGACCACTTACCCAGAACGCGCTTCAAACCGCTTTGCAGCATATCC
>DASUGQ010000138.1:0-2405 GCA_036273935.1 Cyclobacteriaceae bacterium
CCTGATCCCCTTTCTGTGCGTGGCGCAAAAGAAAAAGAAAGAGAAACAGGATACATTAAAAGTGACAGACTTTGTACCGACAGGACTTCGTATCGGAACTGACGTCATCGCACTGATCAAGACTTCCACCGACGATACATACTCTGGTTGGGAGGTAAATGCTGATCTTGACTTATATCGTTATTTCCTCACTGTTGATGTCGGAAGTTGGAGCCGTAATTTTCAATCGACCGACGGCCAGTACTACAGTAACTATTCAAACGACGGTAATTATTTCAGAGTTGGGGCTGATTTTAATTTCCTGCCCAAAGATCCAAATGGAAATGCTTTGATTTTTGGTGCACGATATGCGCGATCTGTTTTTTCAGAGGATTACCTGGTTCACTCAAATGACGCGGTGTGGGGCCCGATTGATGAAACATACGTAAATTCAAATGTTCCTGCTCGCTGGTTTGAATTGACCGGGGGGCTCCGGGTGAAAATTTGGAAGGTACTTTGGCTCGGCTATACTGCCCGTTATAAATTCTCCTTGAAAACAGGTGATACGCCAACAATGTTACCTCACGACATTCCCGGCTATGGACGAACAGATAAAAAATCTGCCTGGGGTTTTAATTACCAGGTCTTCATCCGGTTCCCGCTAAGAAAATAATTAATTACTGTTTTTTGAAGAACGAATCTACAAACTCAGCTTTATTGAAAACCTGTAGATCGTCAATCTTTTCGCCTACGCCAATATATTTCACGGGAATTCTAAATTCATCCGAGATGCCAATAACGACACCTCCCTTTGCAGTTCCATCAAGTTTGGTTATCGCCAATGCGGTTACGTCTGTGGCTTTCGTAAATTCCCTCGCCTGCACCACCGCATTCTGTCCCGTACTTCCATCCAGTACAAGTAACACTTCATGCGGTGCGTCATCAATTACTTTCTGCATCACGCGCTTGATTTTCGAAAGTTCCTGCATCAGATTCACTTTGGTGTGAAGTCTTCCCGCAGTATCCACTATGATTACATCTACATTCTTGTCTAAGCCTTCTTTCACTGCTTCGTACGCCACCGCAGAAGGATCGGTGTTCATACCTTTTGAGACGACCGGAACGCCAACGCGCTCTCCCCAGAGTTTTAACTGGTCAACAGCGGCAGCTCGAAAAGTATCGGCTGCACCAAGCAAAACAGACTTATTCCTCTTTTTGAGTTGAGCCGCCAGCTTGCCGATAGTTGTCGTTTTGCCGACGCCGTTGACACCCACGACCATGATCACATAAGGTTTTTTATTTGCAGGCGTCTCAAATTCAGTAACATCCTCTGCATTATTCTCCGACAAGAGGCCGGCGATTTCTTCACGAAGTATTCGGTCCAACTCTGTCGTGTTCATGTATTTATCGCGGGCTACGCGTTGTTGGATCCGTTCAATGATTTTTAGAGTTGTGTTGACGCCGACATCACTGGCGATCAATATTTCCTCCAGGTTGTCCAGTACCTCTTCATCAACGGTTGACTTTCCTACAATGGCCTTCCCCAGCTTTGCAAAGAAGCTCTCCTTTGTTTTTTCAAGACCCTTATCCAGGCTTTCTTTTTTTTCTTTTGAAAAGAGATTGCTGAAGATTGACATGTGAAAATTTGATTAAGCGAATTGAAATCCTCATTTCCGCAATTAAAGAAACAAAAAAAGTCCCGTGCGGGACTTTCGTATAAGGTATTTCCTGACTGATTATTTTTTGGCCAATATTTCTTTAACCAACTCAGCAGGTACAATTTCTTCTTTAAATGTGTAAGCACCGGTTTTTTCGGAACGAACAGCCCTAATTACTTTAGCGAAGTTCTTTCCATCACTCTTCTTAAGGGTAGCAACTACTTTCTTTGCCATGGTTTTTCTTGTTAAGTATTAAGCAAATAGCGCTTATTTAATTTCTTTGTGTACGGTATACTTCTTTAAGACAGCATTGTACTTTTTAAGTTCAAGCCTTTCCGTAGTGTTCTTGCGATTCTTGGTTGTAATGTAGCGGCTCATGCCCGGCATACCACTGGTCTTGTGCTCTGTGCACTCCAATATAACCTGAATCCTGTTGCCTTTCTTTGCCATCTCTTCTTATTGATTAAATGTGAGCAAGATTTCCTTTTGCTTTAGCTTCCTTTAGTACCGCGGCGATACCATTCTTGTTGATGGTCTTGATCGCTTTAGCCGATACCTTTAACGTAATCCACCGACCTTCTTCGGGGATATAGAATCGCTTCGTTTGAAGGTTCGGATAAAATCTCCGCTTTGTCTTATTGTTAGCGTGTGAAACATTATTTCCCACTTGAGGGCGCTTACCCGTAATTTGACAAACTCTCGCCATAACTAATGTATTTTTTTGCCCTTTTTAACAGGGACTGCAAATATCGTGAAATTGGTGGCAAA
>DASUGQ010000139.1:0-3990 GCA_036273935.1 Cyclobacteriaceae bacterium
GCACAGACGAAAAAGCTCCATGAACAAAAAGCTCAGCTTAACAAGATTCGGAGTAACCTCGAATCAATGATTTCCATAAAGACCAGCGAAGCACAGGACAAAGCCGATATCCTCAAAGAATACGCCTTCGTCAATGCGCACCACGTGCGTGGCCCGTTAGCCCGGGTACTTGGACTGATTTATCTTATTGAGCTGGAGGACAAAGGAAATCCAACATCCGAAGCGCTTCACAAAATCAAGAAAGACGCGCAGGAGATGGACAACATCATTAAAAAAATAAATGAAGTTATAAGTTGATGTCCTTTTCGTTCAGGTCACCATTCAACTTCTCCCGTTTGCCGGATGTCCCGGGAAGAACTGCCAAGTTGAATAATGAACTTACCAGGCTCCAACACCCACTTCATTTTACCCTCATCAAAAAACTGAAAAGCCTCTTTGCCGAGTTTTAGTTCAACTTCCTTTTCCTCCCCAGGCTGCAGGAAGATTTTCTGAAACGCTTTTAACTCCTTAGCAGGTCGTGGCACAGAAGCCTGTTCATCCCTGACGTAGGCCTGAACCACTTCTCCACCGGAACGGCTACCTGTATTTTTTATCCTGAGTTTTACCGAAACGTCTTCTCCATTCTTGGTTACATCAGGCTTACCATATTCAAAAGTTGTGTATGAAAGTCCGTGACCAAATGGAAACAAAGGTTGAATCTTTTGCGTATCAAAATAACGGTACCCAACAAAAATATCGTCCTTATAGATGACTTTGCCGTCATGTCCTGGATATTCTCCCAGCGCGTGCGCAGAGACGTCACTGAGCTTTTTTGGAAAAGTCATGGGGAGTTTTCCGGAAGGATTTACCTCTCCAAAAAGTATTTCCGCCAGGGCATTGCCACCTTCCATTCCGGGGTACCATGCCTGTAAAATTGCTTTCGCTTTGTCGCCCCACTTTGACATATCAACGGGACCGCCCCCCATCAACACGACAATGGTGTTGGGATTGGCTTTCATCACCGCCTGGATCAACTCATCTTGCCCAAACGGCATGGTGAGGTCATGTTTGTCAAGCGATTCGGCATCATAAGCATTATCATTCCATCCATCAGTGTATCCGTGGATCCATCCCCCAACATAGATCACAACATCTGCTGAGGATGCTGCTTTAACAGCTTGCTGGATCATGGTGTCATCAGCGCCTTTTCCCTTCACAATTTCATAACCTGGTAGATAGGTAATGGCCACAGCTCCGCCATGATTTTTCAACCCTGCGAGCGGTGTAATTTCATACTTTGCATTTACCTGTGAACTTCCCCCAGCACCAGCATGCTTGTGATCGGCATTAGCGCCAATCACAGCGATTGATTTAACCTTTTTCCTGTCTAACGGAAGCGCTCCGCTATTTTTAAGAAGTATGATTCCTTCTTCAGCAACTTTCAATGCGGTGGCCTGGTGCTCTTTCGTATTGACCACGCCGGCTTTCCGTTCGCCAAAAATATTTGTTCGCTGCATAACGTGCAGAATGCGGGAAACCTTGTTATCAATAACTCCTTCAGCGACCTGTTCTGTCTTTACCATTTCGATGGTAGCATTGGCCATGTAAAATTTGCTGTAGTCCGGATTTGGCAACATCGACAGGTCTGTTCCCATCTCTACATCGGTACCATTAATCAATGCCTGCTTGGTATCGTGAACAGCACCCCAGTCACTTACCACCGCGCCGTCAAATCCCCACTCATCTTTCAAGATTTTATTTACAAGGTAATCATTGTGTGTACAGAACTGACCTCTGAACTGGTTATATGCACCCATTAATGTGTAGGCACCACCGTCGACAATGGCCGCTTTAAAGCCGGGAAGATAAATTTCCCGCAATGCGCGTTCGCTCATCTCCACGTCGATGGAGTTACGTTCGGTCTCCTGGTTATTGGCAACAAAATGTTTTACGCAAGCTGCCACATCCTGGTCCTGAACACCTTTCACGTAACCTATTACCATTCTTGAAACGAGATAGGGATCCTCGCTCATGTATTCAAAGTTTCTGCCGTTAAGCGGAGTGCGAATAATGTTTGCACCCGGGCCGAGAATCACATCCTTTCCTCTTGCTCTCGCTTCACTCCCGAGTACCTTGCCAAATTCATAGCCAAGATCAGGATTCCAGGTTGACGCCAATGCAACGCCCACTGGCAAGTAGGTGACCGAATCAGAAGCGCCCTCGTCATGCTCCCAATCGCGGCCGTGCTCCTTCCGAACGCCATGCGGTCCATCAGACATTGTCCACTCAGGAACACCAAGGCGTTCCACTCCACCGGTTGTAAAGGATGAACTGGCATGAATCATGGCAACCTTTTCCTCCAGTGTCATCTCGTCAATCAGGCTATCGACATCAAAACCTGAGCTTAACTTCGCCTCTTTGGTCTCCTTTGGCGAACAAGCCACTAAAATGGCAAGACAAAAAAGGGCCACTGTCATGCGTGATAATTGCAGTCTTCCTATCATGGGTAGTTAATGTTTGATTTGTGGTGGACTATCGGGTTACTAAAGTCTGAATGACATTAAAGGGATCGTTTTGTTATACAAGTATAATTAACTTAATGCTATTCTCAACATGAAATGTTTGTTTCGGCATCCTTGAAATGGCTAACTTTCCCAATCTAATCTTCAATGCAATGAAAAAGATTATTCTTCTTTTTGGCATCTTCCTTATCGCCAACAATGCGTTATCACAGAACTCGGATCGGGATAAAATCGTAAAGAAATTTCTGGATGAACACCGCAAAAGCTGGCAAGATCTCAACGTACCTTTCGAGGACGGACAAGTACTTTACAACCTGATCATAAAAGGTAACTATACTTCGGCATTAGAAATTGGAACTTCCACGGGGCATTCAACCATTTGGATTGCCTGGGCCCTGAGCAAAACAGGAGGGAAACTCACAACCATAGAGATTGATGAAAGCCGACACCGGCAGGCCATTGAAAATCTGAAAGCTGTGGGGTTACTTGATTATGTTGATGCCCGTCTTGCGAACGCCCACGATCTTGTAAAAGAACTTAAAGGACCGTTCGACTTTGTATTCTCCGACGCAGACAAAGGATGGTACACCCAATACTTTAAGGATGTGGATCCCAAACTGAAAATCGGGGGATGTTTTACAGCACACAATGTGAGAAACGCCTACGGCGGTATTAAAGAATTCCTCGAGTACGTTGAAGGGCTCTCCAATTATGACACAACCATCGACAAGACCAGTCACTCTGGAATTTCGATAAGTTATAAGCGGAAATAATAATTATAGATTTATGGTGAGGTGTATTTGACCTTGCCATTAGAAATCATTAACGACTTCCAGTTCTTTGGAAGTTGAACTTTCTTTTGAACAATACCTTTATCTGTTATTTGCAATCCTCCAAATCCGAAGATCACGGCTTGCAACATACCTCCGGCTCCTGTCGCAAAGTAAGGATTGGTGCCATTTGCCGTTTCAGCCAAAACCCCAAACGGAGGAACTTCATTGGGTTTATAACTCTTCACAAATAGACGATAGGCCTTCTCCTCCTTGCCCATCCGTGCATAAAGTGTTGATAACACAGAATTACCCATAGCCGGTCCTTCTGGCGACATCCTTGGCTCATAATAGGCAAGGTCCTTTTCAATCTGTTCTTTCGCAGTGACGATTTCCAGCGGATAAGACAGTAAGTTAACGTCTGCCTGCTTTATCATCGCGCCATCATAGGTTTCATTTTCGCGCGTGGTACCATCCGCAAAATGAAGAATCGGAATGTTATCCGCCACAAGTTTCCAGTCAGGATCAGGTGCAATTCCCAACTCTGCCGCACATTGCGTGGCATAACGAAGCACCGTGATTGCCATACCGTTGGTGAACGCATTATTGTCAATATTTTCCTGCCATTCATTCGCGCCAATAACATTATTGATTTCATAACGCCCCGGACCTTTCCGCTCTACCCTGCTGGCCCAAAAATCTGCGACCTCTTTTAGCAC
>DASUGQ010000140.1:0-3171 GCA_036273935.1 Cyclobacteriaceae bacterium
AAGCTATTTGCATCTTATGCGCGCAGCGAGATGAAAGGTACACAGACCGAGTTTTCGTTTGGCGAAGGTTTGATTGGTCAATGTGCTCTGGAAAAAGAAAAAATTCTTTTGACAAATATTCCGGAGGGATATATCACTATAAATTCCGGTTTAGGTAATTTCCCCCCTTCAACCCTGATCATCCTGCCAGTTCTGTTCGAAAACAACGTCAAAGCTGTTATTGAACTGGCATCGCTTGAAGCATTTAGCGAAACCCATATCGATTTCCTTGAGCAGGTAACTGAGAGTATTGGAATCGTCTTAAACACAATAGAGGCTAATACACGCACGGAGGAATTGCTTACACAGTCGCAATCGCTCGCAGGAGAATTAAAGATCCAACAGGAAGAACTACGCCGGACAAATGATGAACTTCAGGATAAGGCGCTCCTGCTGGTCAAGCAAAAAGATGAAGTGGAAGCAAAAAATAAAGAAGTCGAAGAGGCCAGAAAATCATTGGAAGAAAAAGCTGAACAACTCACTCTAACTTCCAAATACAAGTCAGAATTTCTCGCAAACATGTCTCATGAGTTGCGGACACCTTTGAACAGTCTCCTCATTCTCGCACAACAATTGTACGAAAATGCTGAACGGAACCTGACTGAGAAGCAAATTCGATACGCTAAAACAATTCATTCCTGTGGCGATGACCTGATACAACTGATCAACGATATTTTAGATCTTTCAAAGATTGAATCAGGGTTCATTTCTACAAATATTTCTTCAATTTCACTGGGAGATATAGCAGCCTTCGTCGAGACTACATTCAAACCCATCGCAGAGGCCCGAAGTCTCAAATTCAAAATTGAAATTTATCCTATCCTGCCTACCACCTTGAATACAGATACGCAAAGACTCAATCAGATTCTGAAAAATCTGTTGTCGAATGCGTTTAAGTTTACCGAAAAAGGCGAGGTAACCTTGTCTATTTACAATCCTAACAGAGTATGGAAAGCCGGGAATCACAAACTGCAGGAGGCTAACGAAGTAATCGCCTTTTCGATCAGGGATACTGGAATAGGCATACCTTCAGAAAAACAATTGATTATTTTTGAAGCTTTTCAACAGGCAGAAGGATCTACGAGCAGAAAGTATGGGGGAACGGGGCTGGGCTTATCCATCAGCCGGGGTCTCGCTGAGCTGCTGGGGGGTACCATAGAATTAGAAAGTACACCCGGTCAGGGGAGCACCTTTACGCTGTACATACCACTCGATAGTAAAATCCGCTCACTGATAAACGAGCCCGAGAATCATTCTCAACCCCAGGAGGTTTATTCGATTCTCGATAACAATGACAACATGAATAACTTGTTAGATGCGCTTCGAATTACAAATGAAGGAGTTGAGTCGAGAAAGTTGGATGTCGTAAACGAAATGATTAATGAAACCGGTGACGACAGAACCCATATTGCATCCGATGATAAGGTCGTTCTTGTTGTTGAGGATGACTTTCGATTTGGAAAAATCATGATCGATCAAGCTCACGAAGTGGGACTAAAAATTATCATTGCAACCAATTACCTGGAAGTCTTTGATTTTATTAACCGGTTTTCACCAATCGCAATCACGCTGGATATCAAACTTTCTGAAACAAGTGGATGGAAGGTACTCGACCTTTTGCGAAATGACATCAACTATCGCCACATTCCAATACACGTTATTTCAGGTGAAGAAAACAAGCACCTCGCGTTAAGCCGGGGAGCAAGGGATTTTTTACTAAAACCGTTAAATGTTGAACTGCTCAAGGGATTATTTGCAGACATATTAGACTACCATAACCGCTCCTTTAAAAATATTCTTATTGTTGAGGATAACAATATAGAATCATCTCAGATTGCCAAGATTATTCAAGATAACAACATCTATGCGACGGTCGCGTCGACGGGATCCGAAGCATTTAGCTTTATCAAATCGACGAATCCCGATTGCATCATTCTTGACTACAACCTTCCCGACATTTCGGGAAAAGCACTCGTGAAAAAAGTGAGTCAAATAAAGGAACGGCTGACACCGGTCATAATTTATTCCGGCAAAGATTTTACTAAAGAGGAAACCCATCAAATTAACCAGAGCATATCGGGAACAATCATTCAAAAAAATGTTGACTCGATCGAACAGTTGTTGGAAGAAACCATTGCTCACATTCACGTGAATCACAAGGATTTGTCAGCCGAAAAACGAAGGATCATAGAGGATATTCGAAGCAAGAAAGATGTATTAAGCGGCAGAAACATTCTGGTCGTTGACGATGATGTACGAAACCTTTTTGCGCTGACGACGGTATTTGAAAGACAGAATATGAATGTTGTTACAGCTGAAAGTGGAATGGAGGCCATTGATATTCTCAGTAAAAATCAGCAGATTGAAATGGTGCTCATGGACATCATGATGCCCGAAATGGACGGTTATGAAACCATGCAAAAGATCAGGAGAGAGCATAAAAACAACACGCTGCCGATCATAGCTGTGACCGCAAAGGCAATGAAGGGCGACAGAAACAAATGCATTGAGGCGGGTGCGTCAGATTATATCACCAAACCGCTGAAGATAGATCAACTACTTTCACTCATGCGCTTGTGGTTCTACAAATAAAATATGAACGTGAATGGATTCTAAGATACTACTGATCGATGACCGGGAAGATAATTTAACTTCGATTGAAGCGATTTTAGAACCATGTGGGTATCAATTTGTGAAAGCAAAGTCTGGTAAAGAAGCATTGAGGATCTTACTCAATGAGTGCGATTTTTCCCTGATCCTCATGGACGTCAAAATGCCAAACCTGAACGGTTTCGAGACAGCGACGTTAATATATCAAAGAGATCGGCTTAAGCACATTCCTATTATTTTTATTACAGCAAATAATTTTGGCGATGAGAATGTTTTCAAGGGTTATCAAACCGGGGCGGTCGATTACATTTACAAGCCCATCAATCAGGATATTTTAAGAGCAAAAGTCTCTGTTTTTGTTGACCTCTACGAGAAGACATTAAAGCTTCAGGAACAAGAGCGCAGCTTAACTGCCGC
Source organism: Cyclobacteriaceae bacterium (assembly GCA_036273935.1). Lineage (GTDB taxonomy): Bacteria > Bacteroidota > Bacteroidia > Cytophagales > Cyclobacteriaceae > ZC4RG29. The sequence continues at coordinate 3,067 of DASUGQ010000140.1, forward strand.
AAATGCCAACCTTGAAAAGGAAATCAAAATACGAACGGCGTCTGAGGAAAAAATTCAAAATTTGAACCGACAGTTACTTAAGAACATCAACCATCTTGAGTCTGT
>DASUGQ010000141.1:0-17223 GCA_036273935.1 Cyclobacteriaceae bacterium
GTAAGTTATCCTCCTCACCTTCTCCGGGTGCTCAATTTCATATTGGTTAACCTGAATTTTCTTGACGGTTATCTCACGACCCTTTTTATCAACAGCCTTAAAGTGACTTACGAATCGGCCGATATCCATTACCTGGTATGCCCCTGGCGCGGTTGATGCAAACTGGTATACTTTGTTTGACTTCGTCAATTTGGGCACTTCCAGTTCCACAAGGAATGTATCGGTCGATGGCCCGGTCATATCTATGGTAAAAATCATCGGGTTACTTTTCTGCGAAAAGGCCGGGAGAAAGCGGGTTAATAGTATGATTACCACGCAGAAAGATTTTCTTCGTACGTTCATAAGCAGGTTAATAAGTCTAATTTCAGGCTCGTTAAGATATAATAACAACCCGCATTCCTCCTATAGAAACGGCAAAACTAATTCTCTGATGAATGTGATGGATTCATGGTGGCTACGGATCTCACCCAAAATTCGGTACCTCACACTTAAGAAAAATTTAATGTATTTAGTTTCTTTATAGATCAAAATTCATTCCGATGTTACCATCCCGGCGTCCCGTCAGCTATTCCAAAACAACGATTACCGAACTTATGATACCGTCATATGCAAATTTCGGGGGAAAAATTCATGGTGGAATACTTTTATCGTTGATGGATAAAGTTGCCTACGCCTGTTCCAGCAAACACGCCGGGGCATACTGTGTAACGGTAAGCGCCGACAAAGTTGAATTTCTCGAACCTGTCGAAGTGGGTGAACTTGTGTCGCTTCACGCGTCTGTAAACTACGTTGGCCGGACTTCCATGATGATTGGCATCAGAGTGGAAGCACAAAATGTAAAATCCGGCGTCATCAAACACACAAACTCTTCTTATTTTACCATGGTGGCCAAAGATGATGATAATAAGCCTTGTGTGGTTCCCGAGCTGGTCCTTGAGACGCGTGATGATGTACGGCGATTCATCGAGGCCATGAGGATGAAACAAATAAAACAATCCCTGAATGAAAAAATGGATGACGCCCGCTCACATATTGAAGTTGAAAAAGCGTCCGAACTCCTGAAAGATGAGCGGTGCATCATTGCATACCCGGTCCATTAAATCATAGATCAATAACGTTACTTCAGGAGAACTTCAAATCGCCCTGAGTTGTTCAGGCATCATTGTTGCTGGTTATAGAAATAGATTTATAAACTAACACTTATCCTATGATCCGGAAAATTACCCTCAGCTCATTGCTGATGAGCTTAAGTTATTGCTTTGTTTATGCACAAGAAAATGCTGAATTGAAATTCAAACGCGAACTGGGATTTAACACCAGTTTTATTCTTCAAGGTATCTTCAACTCCAACGAAACTCCTTTCTCTTTCCTGTACAAAACTTACAAAAGACAACAAAGGGCAACGCGCTATGGGTTGGACATCACATTTAATTTTGATGACAATGACCCAGGCAATTCGGGCAGCTACTATTCCAATACATCAAGCGCAAACATTGCCCTGACTTTAGGAAAGGAAATTCAAATGCCCATATCATCATCACGATGGATTTGGTTCTTTGGTGGAGATATGATTCCTTTCTATCAATTCAACAACGCGGATTACTATCAGAACACCGAGAAATACCAGGTATATGAATCCAGCAGCTACGGATTAAGTGCGCGTCCCTTTGTTGGAATTCGATTCGATATTAATGAACGACTTTACTTATCCGCTGAAGCGTCGGTGCGGCTGACTTATGGACATCAAAACATTTTCAATAAATTGACCAATCAAGCCGAACCAGTCCGGGATACTGAAGGCGATAATTTCCACTTTGCGCTGCAACCTGCCACGGGAATTTTTATCTTTTACAGGTTCTAAAGCAAAAGATATCTGTTGAACCACTTACCTTGCAATGAAATTAAACAGGGTAACCATTGATTGGGTTGGTCATCTACACAAAAAAATCTTAAATGCTTCAATTAAGCCGAGTTCATCATATCGCGATCATTTGCTCCAACTATGAAAAGTCAAAAAAATTTTATACGGAAGTTCTGGGACTAACCGTTGTACAGGAAATTTTCAGACAGGAACGACAATCTTATAAACTTGATCTATCATTGAATGGAACATACATCATCGAACTGTTTTCCTTCCCAAATCCGCCCGCAAGAGTGTCGCGGCCTGAGGCTGCAGGAATGAGGCATTTGGCTTTCGAAGTGGATAATGTGGTAAGTGCAGCGTCGGAACTGCAGCGAATGAACATCAACGTTGAACCAATAAGAGTTGACGAATTTACCGGGAGACAGTTTACTTTCTTTGCCGATCCGGACGGTTTGCCGATCGAACTTTACGAGAAATAATTCAATACCTGACCGTTACCGTGCCTTTATATTCCCGGTCAGAATATTTTAACCGATAATAATAAACACCATTTGGTTCGCCAGAAGCGTACCATCTGAAGTCGCGACTGTTGCTCTCAAATACCATTCCTCCCCATCGGTTATAGATCCTTATGCTCTCAAACCACCTTATGCAATTATCTTTCGGAAGTGACACCACTGCATCTGGTTCTGGATTATAACAGCCCGACGTTGGATCGCCCGGATCGATGCCTTCCAGCGCAAAGTAGTCATTACAGTTGTCACCATTGGGAGAAATAAAATTGGATGGATTAAAACTCTCAACATCTGATTCAACATCCTTTATAGTGATGTCAACTTTCACAGTATCTGCCAATGAATTGAAACACCGGCTGTCATAAACCCTGAAAGTGAATTGATAGAGATTTTCATAAACGCCATTTTGAAAAATCGAGCAGTCCGGGTTCCAGCTGAACGTTGTTTCGATGCTGCCTTTCCCTTCAGCCGGTACAAATACGTATCCTTCCGGTGGAACACTTCCTTCAGCATCGATTAATTCCAGACGGAGAAAGTCCTGGTCAGGAAAATTATCAGAATCATTGCCGTACAAGCCGAGATTGATCTGTTCACCAAGTTTGACCGTCATTGAATTATTGATGAGTCTCTGGCTTTCATTCAGGCTGCTCACCAAAATATCTGGTGGGGTATTTGGCGGAGGCTCAAGCTCCACCAGGACATCGAGTGTGTCAGCCCGGTAGAAGTTGCATTTATTTACATTATCCACTACCACGAATTGAAAATCATAAACGTTTTTCTGCTGAAGATTCAACTTATCACAATTGATATCCCAACGGAACTGGGAAGTAACAAGTCCATTTCCGGCAGCAGGCTCAAACATAATGTTATAGTCATCAATATTAAATCCAACACCGTGAACATCCAATACGATAAGGTCATTATCGCCGTCCTTACCCGTTACATTGAATACCAACGATTCATAAATCTGCCTTTTAATTCCGGCCACGATTCTTTCTGCGGGATCATCCGTGAGATCTGAATCGATGATCGGCGGATGATTGGGAGGAAAATTAATCTTAAGCTGTAATCTCATTACATCTGGCGTCGAAATCAAGCACTTGTCAATGTCCTCCACAACTACCATCACGTCGAATTCAGTTCTTTTTGTAAAATCATAAATATCACAATACGCATCCCACTGCAACTGTGCATTTACCAAACCATTGGCCTGGTTCACAATCGTAAAGGTCATGCCGGCGTCTTGCAGGTTGAATCCTATGGGTATAAGCCCAACGACCAATTGATCGCCATCGTCATCTCTCGCCTGAATTGCCCATGTTTGTGTTTGTCCTTCATTTAATGTCGCGGTGACGTCAGGTGTTATAAAATAGGGATTGGCATTTGGAGGTGGCTGAACATTGACGGTAACCTTTAACGTATCATATAACGGCAAGCTGCATGCGTCATCATAGGCAACGACGCCAATCTCATAAGGCCCGTTAACATATGGACACTCCGGAAAACATATATCAAAAACTTTTGTGCTTCCGTTAATCAGCGTGGCGCTTGTGACATCAGGCAGGATTTCACTGATGTCTTTCTTGAACCCGATCGGAATAACTTTTATATTAATTCTTTCGGAATAGTTTTCATCTGCTTTGGAAGCGTCCGGGTCTGAGACTTGTACCTGTATGCATCGTTCTTCATCAATCACCGAATTGGTAAAGGATACATTCATGTTGTTGTCATAGGAGAACGATTCGTCGGATGATTTTTTACCCAGGATCTGCGGTGGCTCTGCCTGTGGGCAACGGTCGACCACTAACATTTGAAAATCTCTCCTCACTTCTCCGATTTTTACGCCATCCCGAAACTCTTCGCACTTTACGGCAAAAACAAATAATCCCTGTGTGGTTGGCGTTACGGTGATAAACCCATCCGCATTTACTTTTAGATCAGGGTGACCATTCATAACGTTAGACAGGTTGAATGGGTATCTCCACACGACATCCGGATAGGGACGAGGGCGCGGACCATTTTCCGGAACTGCCTCTCCTGATTTTGTGTTCAGTGGAGTCACAAGCGAGTATACCAATGAATCTCCATCGTCGTCGACCCCGGCAAAATCAACATAGTAGGGCCGATTTGGACATGCGTAATCATTTAGCGGCGGAAACAATCGAGGTGTGGAGTCAATAAATGGTTGTCCATTTTTCACCACCGGCGGAAACTCAAGGTAAAATGTCTGCCCAGCAAATTGCCCCTGTGTCGGATCATTACTCTGTACGTTGGTAATGGTGTAGTTCCGGCAGCAACGTTCCCATGCAATATAATAGCCCTCTGGCTCGTCGTAAATGTTTGGTGATAAGGTCACGAGCGTCGAGTAGATCAGCTTCGTTGTTACGATCTCGCCATGTGAACACTCAGGTTGCGTGTAAGAAACCGGGGTCTGCGACACCAATGGAAGTGAAATATCTCGAACGACTCCATTATCGCGCATGCGAAAAATGCGTGCGTCTACATTCCCATCCCGGGCATCAGGATTCCCGTTTAGCTCATCAAAGTAAAGAATGAGATTGATCCGATAATTATTCTCGGAAACGTGCAATATTTCAAATTCCCCTCCAACAATGTGCGACGCGGCAACTGGAAATGTCAGGAAACACAGAACAACGAGTAAAATTCTTTTCATACACTCTCCCCAGGCTTATAAAGTTACTAAAAGGCTCCGGCTAGAAAAATACCCCTTTTGTGTAATTTTGACCCCTTTATGAAAAAAGGAGACGTATTAAAGGATATCGTAGTCGAAACGATGGCCGCCGAAGGGAAATGCCTCGCGCGCGTCGATGGACGTGTACTGTTTCTTCACGGAGGCGCTCCCGGAGATGTGGTTGATGCAGAGTTGTTTAGGATCAAGAGTAGTTTCCTGGAGGGAAAAGTCATTGCCATCAAACAGCTCTCACCTCAGCGCACCACACCATTCTGTAGACACTTCGGAACGTGTGGAGGTTGTTCCTGGCAACATATTAATTATGAAACCCAACTCTATTATAAACAAAAACAGGTAGCAGATAATCTTGAGCGAATCGGCGGACTTGTTTTACCGGAATTGAGCCCTATTTTTCCTTCAGCCAAAACGCGATTTTATCGCAATCGCCTCGACTTCACTTTCTCTGCTGAACGGTGGCTCACGAAAGAGGAACTAGTAGCCGATGAAAAAAAGATCGAGCCGGGATTAGGTTATCATCTCCCGCGAAAATATGATAAAGTATTCGACGTTGAAGAATGTCATTTGCAGGAAGATCCTTCAAATGCCATTCGTCTTGCCGTAAAGGACGAAGCATTAAAAAGAGGCATCCCTTTCTTTGATTTGAGGAAACAGACCGGCTTCCTCAGGACCCTCACGATAAGGAGTACAACGATCAGTGAAATTATGATCATACTACAGGTGACCTATGAAAAAATGGAATGGATAGAAGCGATTTTACAACGGCTTGAGCGTGATTTCTTATCCATCGCTTCATTCAACTACATTATCAATGGGAAACGAAACGATACATTTCACGATCTCGACATTATCTGCTGGAAAGGAAAACCCTATATTACTGAAACCATGCCGCGGCCTGATGGCACAGGTACCCTGCAATTTCGTGTTGGACCAAAATCATTTTATCAAACCAATTCGGACCAAGCCTATCATTTGTACAAAATAGCGTGGCAGATGGCAGAATTAAAAGGTCATGAAGTGTTATACGACCTCTATACCGGCACCGGCACGATCGCTAACTTTGTCGCATCCAACTGTCGAAAAGTTATTGGTCTTGAATATGTATCAGCAGCCATTGACGATGCCAAAATCAATTCAGCAATAAACTCAATTGACAACGCGGAATTTTTTGCCGGAGACATTAAGGAATTACTCAATCAATCCTTTCTTGAAACCCACGGAATGCCAGACGTTGTGATTACCGATCCACCGCGGGCTGGAATGCATGAAGATGTTTGTAAAATGTTAATTCAGGCGTCACCAGCGAAAATCATTTATATAAGCTGTAACCCGGCAACACAGGCCAGAGATCTAAAAATACTTTCAGAAAAATATGAGATCGTCGCCGTTCAACCGGTTGACATGTTTCCCCATACTATACATGTGGAGAATGTAGCGTCATTAAAATTGCGAGCTTGAGTTGTGAATTGATCGGGAAGAAATCCCGCCTTCCTATAATCGGTTCGGATTTATTTCTTTAGCCACTTTATTCCATCTTCTGTTTTTGTAAACAACCTCGTCGGTCGCAAAGGTCGGTTCGCACCAAGAAAAAAGTTGCCGATGATTTTACTGAGCGGACTATTTACAATGAGGGCACATTTGCTAAAGACTGATGCGTGCTCAGCACCTGCAAAATGTTTCCGGCAGTCCTGAGTCATTTTCACCACATTCGTGAGGTCGCATAGAAGGGGCAAAGGACTCCCATTAATAATTTCTCCCACCATCCTTGTGCTCAATTTCCCATCTTCCAGGGTCATAACCGTGTTGGGAGAGCATTCGATTTGAACAATATTGTCTGATCGAAGAGTGAACCTGATTTTCTCGGCGTCTCGTTGCATAGCGGTCAATCAATTTAGAATATTACCCTCCCGATGTTTTAGCAACCATTTGATCTGAGGACTCCTCTTCCTTCAACCATTTTAACCCTTCCTCCTTGCTGGTGAAAAGCCGCGTAGGCTTTAACGGTTTATTGAGTCCAAGAAAAAAATTACCAATAATTTTGCTGATAGGGCTGGTGACAATCAACGCTGCCTTGCTGAATGTTTTTGCATGCTCGGCTCCGGCAAAATGCTTCCTGCAATCCTGTGTCATCTTCACCACATTAGTGAGATCACAAAGCAGCGGCCTGGCCACATAGTTTACCATCTCCGCGGAAATGCGCGTGCTTTCTTTTCCATCCTCCAACGTCATAATTGTGTTAGGAAGGCATTCGGTGTACAGGATATCATCTGGTCCGTACCTGAACTTTATCTTCTTTGTTTCACGATAGTTCTCCATAACCTTTGTGATTCTATAAAGATAGCAAGACCATCTTATTTTTTCTTTTTTATGGTAAGACAAAACGTTGATCCTTTACCGGGCATGGACTCCACCCAGATTCGCTCATCAAAAGAATCCAATATGCTTTTCACGGTAGCCAATCCGATTCCATGGCTATCAGTTTTCGAGATCGGATTTACTGTATGGAATAATTCGAAAATCTTTTCGTGATCTTCCGGGGCAATGCCGGGGCCATTATCAGAAACACAAATGACATAGTGTTCGTCTTTTTCACGCACGCGAACAACGACCTGGCACAGTTCTTTGTCTCCATGCTTTACTGCATTGCTCAGCAAATTTCGCATGATCTGCATCATACCGGACCGATTGAATTTCACACTGGGAAGTGACCCGACAATTTTTATATCCGCACTCGACGCTAACCGGTCAGTCTCGATAACTTCTTTCAATACCTCATTCAAATCAATCTCTGCTATATCAATATGCCCTGCGTCGGCCTTTGAGTAATCAAGAATTCCCTGAACCAGGCTTTTCATCTTTTCGGTTGTCGTCTTTAGTAATTCCAGGTACTCGTGCACCTCATCAAACCGTGCCGACTTGATACTCTGTTCGAGCAACGAGACCAGTCCATTGATCGAGTTAAGCGGTGATTTAAGGTCGTGCGCCGTTGTATAGGCAAACTTTTCAAGCTTGCGATTTACGTCATCCAGTTTTGACCGCTCCACCACATTGGTATTGAGTTCCTCACTCAGCATGTTGAGACCGAGCGCTATGGCATCGATCATGTCATTTTTGTCGCTTGTAGGCAGCGCCTGCGAAAAATCAAGCGCCGCAATTCGCCCGATCATATCGAGAATATCAGTTAACCGTTTATCGTCTTCCGGGTTGGACAAGCTGAACAGATTATGAACTTAAATGGACCCGCCAGTCCCTTGGTAACTCGATTAAGAAGGATTTTTTTAAAGGTAGTTAATAAAATTTGTCTCGAACAATTTGTTGAAGGTAAACTAAATACCATCTTCACTTTGATTGCGCCCAGGCCCATACCCACATGAATCCAAAAATTCTGGTGATCGGAAGTTCCAATACGGACATGGTCATACAAACCAGGCATCTGCCTGCGCCCGGAGAGACAGTTCTGGGCGGTTCATTCTTCATGAATCCCGGCGGCAAAGGCGCTAATCAGGCTGTGGCCTCTGCCCGTTTAGGCGGCCAGGTGATCTTTATTACAAAAGTTGGAAACGACATTTTTGGAAAACAGGCGCTGGAACAATTCCGGCGCGAAGGTATCAGCGTAAATTATATTCAGTCCGACCCCGATCTTCCATCTGGAGTCGCCCTGATCACGGTCGATCATCTGGGTGAAAACTGTATTGCCGTTGCCCCTGGTTCGAATGCTTCTCTTTCCCCGGCAGACCTGGACGAGGCAGAGGAGGAATTTCAAAACTCGGCTATCATTCTCTTACAATTGGAGATTCCTCTTTCCACTGTAATCTATGCTGTCGAAATTGCAGCCCGAAATAACAAGCGGGTCATATTGAATCCTGCACCTGCTGCTCTTCTACCGGATGCCCTATTTAAAAATTTATTTATCATAACACCAAACCGATCTGAAACAGAGATGCTCACCGGAGTCGCCATTAAAGATGATGATTCCATAAGACTTGCCGCACAGATACTAAGGAAGAAGGGCGCGGAAAATGTTATCATCACGTTAGGTTCAGAAGGCGCCTACATCTATAATGATGAAATCTCGACCTTTGTGCCTACCACAAAAGTTGAAGCCATTGATTCAACTGCCGCAGGGGATATTTTCAACGGAGCCCTGGCTGTCGCAATTGCCGAGCGAGCGTCCCTCGAACAAGCCGTGGCGTTTGCCAACAAGGCTGCTGCGGTATCGGTTACCAGAATGGGCGCTCAATCATCTGCACCCTTCCGACAGGAATTAATCAATTTATAAACCGAAACGAACATGTTCATAATAAACCACTACCCAACTGCAGTTATCTTTTGCGTGATCACCATGTTGTGCTGGGGTTCATGGGCTAACACCCAAAAACTGGCGGCCAAGCAGTGGCGCTTTGAGCTTTTTTATTGGGATTATGTGATCGGAATATTGATCACGGCTTTCCTTTTTGCGATATCCCTCGGTAGTATTGGCACAGAGGGAAGAAGTTTTATCGATGATGTTTCACAAGCCGACGGCAAGTTCATTGGTTCTGCCCTGATCGGCGGTATAATTTTCAATGCTGCGAACATTTTGTTAGTGGCCGCCATTAGCATTTCAGGGATGGCTGTTGCTTTTCCCGTGGGCATTGGCATCGCGTTAATTCTTGGTGTCGTGGTCAACTACATCGCTAATCCCCTCGGAGATTCCTCGCTGATATTTTCGGGAGTCTCACTGATTGTGGTTGCCATACTAATGAATGCCTATGCCTATCGAAGGAGTGCTAATAGTAATGCCGACGCTTCCGAAAATGTATCTGTAAAAGGATTGATGCTTTCCATCGTCGCCGGCATATTGATGGGTTTCTTTTATAAATATGTAGCCACATCCATGTTTCCAGATTTTCAATTCCCGGAGCCTGGAAAATTAAGTCCATACACGGCTGTGTTGTTTTTTTCTCTCGGTATTTTACTGAGCAATGTTATCTTCAATACAGTATTAATGAAGCGGCCATTCACCGGAAGTCCGGTCACCTACAGGCAATATTTCGAGGGTGGAATGCGAAATCACGTTATGGGAATCCTTGGCGGCGCCATTTGGTGCGTGGGAATGTCATTCAGTATTCTCGCGTCCGATAAGGCGGGCCCCGCAATATCTTATGGGCTCGGTCAGGGTGCAACAGTCGTCGCCGCTATTTGGGGAATTTTCATCTGGAAAGAATTTCAGGCGGCGCCCAAAGGTACCTCCGTACTGCTTGCCGGGATGCTCTTGTGTTACGTGATCGGCCTTGCACTGCTTATTGTCGCGCGATAAATTAATTTCAAAAAAAGAAATGAATATGAGACGAATCATTTTCTCTTGCTTTTTGACCCTTGCAATGTGTAATCAGAAAAATGAAACGCAGCCAGCTTCAGATAAAACATTTACGATATCAGAAGAAGTGTTGAAAGATAAAATCAAAGGAGGATGGGCTGGTCAGACAATTGGTGTCACGTTCGGCGGGCCCATGGAGTTCAGATTTAATGGTACGATGATCCAGGAGTATGTACCCATTGCATGGTATGATGGATATCTTAAGAATACCATGATTAACAATCCGGGGCTGTATGATGACATTTATATGGATCTCACCTTTGTTGATGTCTTTGAAAAAGAGGGATTTGATGCACCCGTAAGTTCTTTTGCAAATGCTTTCGCAAATGCAGGATACACGTTGTGGCATGCCAACCAGGCTGCGCGATACAACATTCTTCAAGGAATTGAAGCGCCTGAATCAGGACATTGGGTAAACAATCCTCATGCTGACTGCATTGATTATCAAATTGAGGCCGACTTTTCAGGATTGATGTCACCAGGCATGCCAAATACTGCCGCAGCTATCGGTGATAAGATCGGGCACATCATGGACTATGGAGACGGATGGTACGGTGGGGTTTACATTGGTGCGCTTTATTCGCTGGCATTTATTCACAGTGACATTCCGTTCATTATTGAAGAAGCCTTGAAGGTAATTCCAAAAGAAAGTGACTACTATAAATGCATTAGTGACGTTATTACATGGCATAAAAAGTATCCCGACGACTGGAAACAGACGTGGTTTGAAGTTCAAAAGAAATGGTCATCCGACATTGGGTGTCCGGATGGTGTTTTCAAACCGTTCGACATTGACGCCACCGTTAATTCTGCGTATGTCGTGATTGGATTATTGTACGGTGGTGGCGATTTCTCAAAGACCCTTGAGATCGCCACGCGCTGTGGGCAGGATGCCGATTGTAATCCATCCTCGGCAGGTGGAATTTTGGGAACAGTGTTGGGTTATAGCAAGATTCCAGCCTATTGGAAACAAGGACTGAGCGAAGCGGAATCCATTGACTTCAAGTACACTGAAATCTCGCTCAATGATGTCTATGAAACCGGATCAAAACACGCACTGCAAAATATCGTCAGGCAGGGGGGTAAGGTGGAAAATGGAGAGGTCACCATAATGTTGGAACAACCCGTTGCCGTGCGTTACGAAAAAAGTTTTGAGAATCACTACCCTGTAGAGCGACGTCAGGTTCACATTTCTTTGAAGGATGAATTTTTCTTTTCTTTTGAAGGCGTCGGCTTTGTGATCACCGGTGAAACAGCGAAATGGAATTCCACCTCCAAGTATGTATTCAATGTTGAATGCTACCTTGATAATGAACTCATCGAAACTTCCAAACTTCCCACCAGTTATCGCACCCGTAAGAATGAACTGATCTGGAGGTATCAACTTCCGGTGGGCAAGCATGACGTTCGCCTTAAGCTGCTCAATCCTGACCCGAACCTCGAATGCAGACTTGGTGAAATAATTATTTATGCAGACAAGCCCGCTGCTAAACGGTAAACGGATGCCCTTATTTGCTAATGCCGATAACGCCGCATGCAACTCTTGCGCCGGCGTTCCCGGTAGGTTGCGTCTTTAAGTCGTCTTCATTTTGATGAATTATTACCGCGTGGCCTAAGATCGAATGGGCGCCCGAAAATGAAAGGTTTTTGTCAATATATTCGAGGTGTGCCTTACCGCTAGCATCGGCTTCAATATTACCCATGTCCCCCTCATGTCTCATCGTAGCCATTGGCGCTCCATGTGGCTCGTTGTCGGGATTGAAGTGACCGCCGGCTGAAGTGCCGTCCGGTGCGCTGCAATCTCCGAACTCATGTATATGAAAGCCGTGTTTTCCCTGGTGCAGACCCTCAAGATTTCCAACAACCTTAATTCCGCCATCAGTCTTTGTAAATGTGATGACGCCCGTTACCGAATTTCCTTGCGTAGGCTCCAGCACGCAAATAGCCTTCTCAACTTTCATTTCGGGCTTGGTTTCCTTTTTTGCATTTTGAGCGACGATTTGACCACTAAACAGCAATACCAAAGCGATCGACAAAATAGTACCTGATGATTTCATAGCAGATTTTTTAGTTATGGTTTTTTATTACGATGTGCAATTGCGGAGAAAGTCACTATTTACAAATAAATTTTTTCCAAAAACAATGGTAGTTAAATGAACGGTTGAATCTTATTGATTTCCTTCCGCAATTTCCGGAGATTTTAACGTTCCACCGCCAGCCTTAATCATCATCACCGCAAGTACTGATATGAAAATATGATAGTCAAGAATAAAGAGGCGCTGCCACAATCCCTTGAATGGTATGAGGTCCCCCTTGGAGATCAGGAATACGATAATCAATATCAGCCCGCTGAAGAATACCACCCGGCAATAGGCATGGATAGCTGGCGATTTTTCCTTCAAAAATATTTTCGTGGAGGCAAATGGAAGGAACACAATGGCAAGACCCGCAATTCCACCAAACACGCTATGCAACTTCGCCGAACTTGTCAGCATACCGTTCGCGTGGTCATAGGGAAATAAGCCCGATCCGGCACCTTCACCAAGTCCATAGAGCAAAACGCACCACGCAGCAATTGCTTCCCATGATCCATTTTTAAAAATAGTTCTCCGCAAACCAAATGCAAAAACCATCAGAAGAAGAAAAAATACGACACCCCAGACATTCATATACATGGCTACGGGACTCCCGCTGGCTCCAAGGTAACTTTCAGTTCGGTCGATAAAATTGTAGCCAGGGTACAAGGCGCCAAGAATGAATGTAACAGCAAAATCACCCACGCATGCCAGGAAGCCTGCGAGCGCAAATAAATATGTCGGGTCACGATAGCGCTCGGTTCGAATCATAAGTTATCCGGGTCGCAAAGCTGTCAAATTATTATTAGGACTTTAGACGCGAGATCTTCCGACGGTCACAGGTCATTATACAGACTTGAACCATCCAGATCACAATCTTTCGCTAATTTGATAAAACCACGTGACAAATTTTTTAAAAAGGAAAAATTCAATTCAACAAGTAAATCGCGATGGAATGAATCACGAATCAACTGCGTCGAAGTCTTGAATTATCTTGTCGTGTTGGTGCTGATCATTAGCTTCATTTTTCACTATCTTCATACCCGACTTTGATCAACAAAAAAGGAAATTCAAAAACAGATTGACCGGCAGAAATGAAGAGAATGTTTCGGATAACGAAAAGTTTTTTTAATCACTCTTTTTTGAAGGTTGTAGTGGCGGGATTGTTTTTAATGTTCTTCATTTATTTTGTCAGAAATGAACATATCGACATCAGGCACATCAATTCGATCCTTGGAAAAGCAAATCCTTTCTGGGTTGGTGCCGGCCTGATCATCACAATTGCCTACCTGTTTCTTCAGGCAACGCTATATGTTTTTTCCTTTAAAAGCATCACAATCAATATAGATTTTAGCAGTGCACTTTCGTTATTTCTGAAACGAAATTTCATTAGCACATTTCTTCCGGCCGGATCGTTTACCTCTCTTGCATTTTTTGGCGATGAGCTCAAGAAGCACAATCTCCAGCAAGTTCAGGTTCACTACGGTTCGTTCCTGTTTGCGCTCGCGTCCATGATTTCCGTGGTTCTGATTTCCATCCCCGCCATTGCTTCACTCTTTTTTCACCGCCAGCTCCGGCCGATCGAATTTTATGGGTTGCTGTTTCTAATAAGCCTGATTGCACTGAGCATTTATATCGGCTATGGTTTAGTTAAAAGAAGCGGTATTGCTTACAAGATCGTGTGCAGAATAAGCCCGCTCCTTATCACCCAACTTGCCGAGCTGAGCAACATGGGATTTCGTCCGAAAGAATTTCTGAAAGCATGCTTGATTTCACTGGCCATAGAGATCGCAGGTGTCGCTCATCTTTATATTTCCCTGGCTGCCCTTGGCCTTCACCCTTCGTGGGAAGTATCGCTGATCGGATACGCCATCATGATCATCATCCTGAGTGTCTCACCTTTTTTTCGTGGTCTTGGAGCCATAGAGGTGTCGGTCGCTTATGTATTGACACTTTATGGATACCCGATTCTTTTAGCGGCATCGGTAACATTTCTTTTTCGATTATTTGAATTCTGGTTACCGTTCATTATCAGCGCATCCAAATTTGTAGTGAATCGGGGGAATCTTTTATTGCGCATCTTCCCATCGATCTTTCTCATGCTGCTGGGCATGGTGAATATTGTTTCTGCACTGACACCCGCCATCCCTGCCAGGCTTCGCTTGCTTCATGATTTCATACCAGTCTTCGTTACAGAATTCTCAAACCTTGCCGTTTTACTTATGGGGGTTATCATGATCATATCGTCTGCATTTTTGCTCACAGGTGCAAAAAATGCCTGGAAGATAGCGTTGGGTATTAGTTCGATTTCTCTACTTCTTCATTTGACGAAGGCATTTGATTATGAGGAAGCAGGGGTGGCTTTAATAACAATCGGAATACTGTGGTATACTCGCAGCGCATATTTTGTAAAGTACAACGTCACCTTCCACTTAAAAAGTGCGCAAAAAATCCTCACGCTCATCATTGCTTTGTTCACTTATTCAATAGCGGGATTCTACCTTTTGCAAGTGCGACATTTGGATTTCGATTTCAGCTGGACAGAGTCACTGCGAGCCGCAATTAAAACAACAGCATTTCTCACTGAAGATTTGAACCCGCAAACGACAACCGGACATTACTTCATCTACTCGGTTCAATTTGGTTCCGTGTTGATTGTTGGTTATAGTCTTCTGATACTATTCCGCTTATCACGCGGCGATCGACCCGTAACCAATAATGATTTTCAAATCGCAAGGGAAATCCTTGATAAGTATGGCCACTCCTCACTGGATTATTTCAAGGTCTACCCCGACAAGCAACTTTATTTTAATGAGTCGCAAGATGCCTTCCTTTCGTTTTCAGAATCCCGACATTATTCCGTCGTGTTGGAAAATCCTGTAGCCGCCGATAAAACGATTGCAACACGACTGCTGACATCATTTGAAGACTACTGCTCCGAACGTGGCCTTCGAACATTCTACTACCGGGTGCCCGAAGAAGATTTACCAATGTATTTATCATTGAAGAAAAAAAATATTCTACTGGGACAGGAGGCCATCGTTGATATCGTCACTTTTTCACTCGAAGGTTCATCCAGAAAATCAATGAGAAATGCTGTAAATAAGATCGAGAAAGCTGGCTTCCAGTTTAAAGTATATCACGCTCCTTTGAAGGATGGATTAATTCAGCAATTAAAAGCAGTTTCACATGAATGGCTTGGCCTGGAGGACCACGCAGAGGCAGGGTTTTCTCAGGGTGTTTTTCATAGCAAGGAAATTAAGAAATGTATGGCCTTAACGGTGGAAAATGAGGAGTCAAAAATTGTTGCTTTCCTTAATATCATTCCGAGCTATAAACCGGGCGAAGCAACTTACGATCTCATCCGCCACAGTCACGATTCTCCGAATGGTGTTCTTGATTACCTGATTATAAAAATGATTCAGTTCCTTAAGACTTGTAATTTCAAAACCCTCAACATGGGGATGGCGCCTTTGGCTGGCATGAAGGGTGTGACCTTGAATGAACAGATTATGCAATTTTATAAAGAAAATTTCAAGCAGGCCTCCCGCTTAACTGGCTTATTTGAGTATAAGAACAAATTTGAACCAAGGTGGGAAAATCGTTACCTTATTTACGATCAAACTTTTGACCTGATCCGTTTTCCCATGGTTCTTCGAATGGTGTCGGATGTGAGTGATTTGCCAGGCTTATAAGCGCAAAAGAAGTAATCCCAAGTAAAACACAATAACTACTTGAATTTATCAATGAAGGATTTGATTCCTTGTGAAAATACTTCCGGCTCCTCATAATATCCAAAATGCGCTGAATTATTCAGCGTCAAAATGCTCTTATTGGAATCCATTGTGCCCAGCGACTTCAATGCCTGAAGGGCCATCGGATAAGGTTCAACGCCATCGTGCTTTCCCCATACAATTAACGAAGGTAACGTAATGAATCTCATTTGCGGGGTAAGGTCAATATCTGAAATTATAAAGTGTTTAATAACATGCTGATAATTTGTCAACGCCGCTGTAACGTCGGCGGGCGAATTAAATAAATAATCGAACGAGTACTCCGGAAATGTCCTCGGGCTGCGCGGCAAATCAGGATCAAAAATATACCCGTGAGCTTTCTCCAAAAAGGAGTAGTGCTCAAGCTGGTCTGAAGTAAAATCCGGATTTTCAGCATACCAATTCAAAACATAATTCCAAAAATCAACTTCATGACTTAATTTTATTTGACTTGCAGCATAGTCACTAACCCAGGAGAGCGATAAACTATCACCTTTAGGGTTATCGTGAGCACCGTCAACTTCAATCCATCCTCTGATTTTACTTTGTCTGTCATTGTCGGCAAGGTAGGCCGTGCCTAAGCAGCCTCCCCAGCTATGCCCCATCAGGAAGATTTCAGCGTTATTGTATTTATGTCGAATGAGATCAACCAGTTTATCTAAATCTTCTACAAACTGATCAAGCGTTAGCAATTTATCAGAACTGTTTCCCTGCGAGGATCCTGAAGCCCTCTGATCCCAGTAAACCATGGCATAGGATTCCTCCAATTTGTTAAACGCAGGAAGCCCAATTTTCTGGAGCGACGTTCCTCCAGGGCCACCATGAATAAATAGAATAAATATTCCTGAAGCTTTATTGCCACGGACTGAAACTGGCATTTGCGCTCCTTTATTAACGAGATAGAAAAAGTCTCCATCATAAAATGGC
>DASUGQ010000142.1:0-12911 GCA_036273935.1 Cyclobacteriaceae bacterium
CAAAACAACACCATCCGGAAAAATGCACTCGGATCATTTGCCGATCTGTTGATGGCAGTTTCGAAAGACCCGGCGATGATCCAGTTCCTCAACAATCAGCAGAATAAGAAAGATAGTCCTAATGAAAATTTTGCCCGCGAAGTAATGGAGTTGTTTACCCTGGGCAGGGGAAATTATACAGAAGATGATGTTAAAAATGGAGCGCGTGCGTTCACTGGCTGGGCGTTTGATCCGCGAACGGGAGAATTTATTTTTCGTCCGCGCGTGCATGATGAGGGGATCAAAACATTTCGCGGCAAGCGTGGAAATTTTAAAGGTGAGGACATCATTGATATGCTCCTTAACGACAAACAAACGGCGCAGTTTGTTACCGAAAAGATCTGGACTTTCTTCGTGAGCACGGAGATCAAAGACGAAAAGATTATCCATGCCCTCGCATCCGACTTTTATCAATCTGGTTATGATTTGAATAAGTTGGTGAAGGCAATCTATGGTTCCGATTGGTTTTATGAAGATCGGTTTGTTAGCAACCGTATTAAGAGTCCAGTTGAATTATTAGCCGGAATACAACTTCACACACAAGGTGCATTCCAGGATGAGTTGTCATTAGCGTTTGTACAGCGGGCTATGGGCCAGGTGCTTTTCTTTCCACCTAATGTGGGCGGATGGCCGCAAGGTAAGGAATGGATTGACAGCTCGAGCCTCACTTTTCGTCTTTCACTGCCCGGCATTTTATTAAGAGGTGAGGGCACTGATTTTCAGTCCAAAGATGATGGCGATGTTAACAATCTGACCAACTCAATCGGCAAGGCAAAAATATCTTTTGTCGTTAATTGGGAGGAGATCGCCAGACATTTTGTAAAGGAACATTCCACTGATTCGCTGGAAGCCATTGAGTCGTTTTTGCTGCCCCGCGCCACGCAAAGAAACAATCGGCAACTCATTGAAAAATATGCAGGCTCCGCCAAAGGTGATATCGAATTTATCCAACGCGCGTACACAGGGTTCATGTCTTTGCCGGAGTATCAACTAAGTTAATTGAAAATGAAAAACAGCAGGAGGGAATTCATAAAACGATCGGCGCTGGCTACAACCGGCACGATGCTCATACCGGGCTTTCTGAAGGCGTTGGAATCAAAGGTGATTGCCGGAGATAAAAAACTTGTCATCCTGCAACTTTCAGGAGGTAATGATGGATTGAATACCATTGTTCCTTACCGGAATGACCTCTACTATCAATTGCGTCCTCAATTGGGTATTTCCCCAGAAAAAGTATTGAAGGTATCGGATGAACTTGGCTTTCACCCGGCACTGGCTTCCCTTCGTTCGCTTTATGATGATGGATACCTGGCTGTGTTGAACAATGTTGGTTATCCTAATCCTGACCGGTCACACTTTCGTTCCATGGACATTTGGACCACCGCCAGCGACGCGCATGAATATCTCTATACCGGCTGGCTGGGACGGTATCTCGATGCCACCTGTGTTGATGGGAGTGGTGCACACAAGGCTATCGAGATTGATGATATGCTGAGCCTTGCCCTTAAAGGTGAGCGTTGCAAAGGTATGGCTATGCGAAATCCAAAGAAGCTGTATGATGCGCTGCATGGGAATTTATTTCAGAAGCTAGCCGAGAACGGCACTGTCGATCATACCGATGAACCTTCTGTCTCTTACCTCTACAAAACATTGGCGGAGAGTGTGTCGTCATCTGGTTATATCTACTCCAAATCAAAAATAGTTAAAACGAGAGCAGAGTATCCAGAAACGGAATTTGCCAGTCAGTTGAAGACAATAGCCCAACTGATCATCTCCGGGATTGATACCCGTGTGTATTATGCTTCTCTTTCCGGATTCGATACACACGCGCGACAGTTATTCACACATGAACGACACCTGGGACTTTACGCGAATGCTGTGAAAGCCTTTGTTGATGACCTGGAAGAGAACAACGCTTTTGACAATGTATTGATCATGACGTTTTCCGAGTTTGGGCGGAGGGTTTCACAAAATGCCGGGGAAGGTACCGATCATGGCACAGCTAATAATTTATTTCTAATCAGCAAATCGCTGAAGCAGAAAGGATTCATCAACGAAACACCTGACTTAAAGAAGCTGGATAACGGTGACCTTATCCATACGGTCGATTTCAGAAGTGTTTATGCTACCATTCTCGATCAGTGGCTCGGAGCTGACAGTGAAAAGATTCTTGGGAGCAAATTCCGGAGTGTAGGCTTTATTTAGCTCCAGGAGATGAATAACAAAATCCGGGACCGGCTTGATGACGTATTCTTGAAGTCTTCCAATCATCAGTTCAGGTGGGCGAATCCAAAATTCCATATGTCACTTTTCCAGGGTATTCATCCCATAAGGCATACCCTGTAGGAGCGATAAGCCATAACTTTCACAGGGTATTTGACCGTAAGTATCTGAAAAACAACGAATAAGAAATCATAAATTATTTGTAATTATTCTAAACAAGCTCATATATTTGCGCTGTTTAAAATAATTCTAAATAAGTATTATGATTTTACGATACTCCTTTTTCACCCTGGTTTTTCTCACCCTCCAGCTTTACGCATTTGCCCAAACCGGAACCATATCCGGACGAGTGACCTTGCCCGATGGTTCACCTGCTTCTTTTGTCAATGTTACTTTAAAAGAAACAAAGTTGGGAAGCGCAACCGACAGTAATGGCGTTTACACGATCCGCTCGGTTGAGCCTGGAAAGTATGTACTGGTGATTTCATTTGTGGGATATATCCAGCAAGAGAAGAAGGTTGATGTCGTATCGGGTGAGACCTCGAAGGTAGATCTTACACTAACTGAACGTGCAGAAGAATTGGAAGAAGTTGTCGTGAGCGATTCACGTACGTTGAATGAGAAGACTGTTGACATTGGGAAGTCTGGTATCAAGTCGATGGATCTTCCGCAGAGCGTGCTGGTCATTGACGCAACCATTTTGAAGAATCAGCAAGTTGGAAAGTTGAGTGATGTGTTGATGAACACCAGTGGCGTTTACGTTATGGGAACAACGGGCGGTGTACAGGAGGAAATTGCCGGGAGAGGTTTCAGCTATGGAAGCAACAATACTTTCAAAAACGGTGTGCGATTCAATAATGGTGTAATGCCCGAAATGAGTTCACTTGAACGTGTTGAAATACTGAAAGGCAGCAGCGCAATTTTATACGGAAATGTCGCGGCTGGTGGCGTACTGAACCTGGTTACAAAAAAGCCCTTGTTTGAGCAGGGAGGAGAAATTTCTTACCGGGCGGGAAGTTATGGTTTCAACAAGCCTTCGCTTGACATTTATGGTCCGGTGAATCAAAGTAAGACGCTGGCTTTCCGAATGAACACCACGTATGAGGTCAGCAACAGTTTCCGCGATGAGGTTAGCTCGGAGCGGATCTACTTCAACCCTTCGTTTCTTGTTAAAGCCGGAAGGAAAACTCAAATTTTACTTGAAGGTGATTTCCTTAAGGATGATCGCACACTGGACTACGGGATTGGCGCCGTTAACTATGAGATCGCAGATGTTCCAAGAAACCGTTTCCTGGGAGCGAAATGGTCGCGTTACAAGGGCGAGCAAAGGAGCGCCACCGTTACCGTGAATCACACACTTAACGAAAAGTTTTCATTGCGCGCGTTGGCTGCTTATCAAGGATATTACAATGATCAATACAGCACCACACGACCGAATGCATCCGGTCAGGCTGTCAGCGAAGATGGAACCTGGGCTCGCGGATTACAGCGCAGTGGCATCGATCAGAATTATTTCATTGCCCAGACCGATCTCGTCGGAAAGTTTGAGACAGGTAGTTTGAAACACCAGGTGCTGATTGGCGCAGAGTATGATCACTATGGCTCAACATCATTGAGCTACACTTATTCCAATCCGGATATTGACAATAAAAATGTTTATGACACGATTAACATCTACGATCTGAGTCTTTATACTCAACGCACCGACATCCCTTCAATCGCGCTTACCCGCAAAACGAAGAACCCGGTTGATCGTGTAGGCATTTATGCGCAAGACATGGTCAGCATAGTGGAAAAACTTAAGGTGTTGGCAGGCGTACGGTATAGTTATATAAAATCGTCCTCTGATGTCACTGATTTGACGTCCCAGAATTTTTCCTCTGCTTCATACGACGATGATCCAATTACATCAAGGTTCGGCATTGTCTATCAGCCTACGAAGGCGGTTTCCCTGTTTAGCAGTTATTCCAATTCCTTTACATTAAACACCAACCTGGACATAAACGGCAACGTCTTACCGCCGTCGTTTATTAACCAGGTTGAAGCGGGGTTGAAATCTGAATTACTCAGGGGATTTTTGTCCGCCAATGTTACGGCCTACCAGATCGTGAATGATAATTTGTCTCAACCTGTTCTCGGCGAGAATAATGTTTACGAATTAGCCGGAGAAGTAACCAGTAAAGGAGTTGAACTGGATGTGATGAGCAGGGTTATTCATGGAATGTCTTTCATCGCGGGGTATAGTTACAATGACACCCGCTACACAAAGAGTACGCAATACATTGTAGGAAGTAAACTGCGGTATAACCCTGCCCATACTGCCAATGCGAGTATGTTTTATCATTTCGCTAATACGTCGTTAAGAAACCTTAGTGTTGGCTTCACGACGTATTATGTTGGCGAACGTATGGCCGGCCGATCCACCCAGGTGACCGTTCCTGATGATACGCGCAAGCTCATTCCACTTCCGGATTATTTTCTTTTTGACGTTACGGCGGGCTACATGCTACAGAATGTGTCCATTCGCGTAAAAGTTTCCAATCTTCTGAACGAGTTGAGTTATAACGTACACGACGACAACAGTGTGAACCCGATAGCGCCGCGCATGTTCTCGGCGACGCTCGCTTATAAATGGTAACGGCGATTTAATACGAATGCGATGAAGACGTTCTGGAGAAGCATTCATCTTTATTTAAGCCTGGCGGCAGGATTAGTGATCATGGTGATCTGCTTCACCGGGGCGACGCTGGTCTTTGAAAAAGAATTTCAACAAACCATCTATCCAGACCGTTATTACGTGATGCCTGCGGACCACCGGCTGCCACTCGAGTCTGTGATCAATCAATTTGAGTCGCGGATGGCGGGCACAACAGTGAGTGGAATTAAGTTGTATGGCGACGTTGCACGCACCCTCGAAGTGTCATACATAGATAAAGATCCATCGAGAGCGATTGCCGGGACGGACGGAAAAGTAAAATCAGAGCGAGGCAAACGACGGGAAGGGCCCAGGAATAAAATGGCGTTCATCAATCCTTACAACGGCGACCTGATCGGCATGCATGAAGGCCGTTCAGGATTTTTCTCTACCATGTTTTCGCTCCATCGCTGGTTGCTGATGGGCGATATCGGTAAGTTGCTTGTCGGCGTGAGCACAACCATTTTTCTATTCATCATCATTACGGGTCTTGTTTTGTGGTGGCCCGGGACGCGTGATAAATTGAAACAGCATCTTACGTACAAGTGGGCCGGTTGGAAGCGGATCAATCATGACCTCCATATTGTGACGGGCTTTTATGTTGCCATATTTCTTTTTGCATTTGGTTTTACCGGTCTGGCCTGGTCGTTCAAGTGGTTTAACGATGGCATCTACTTAATCACCGGCACTGAGAATAAACGCCCCGAGCCTCCCGTGTCGGTTTATAGGGCTAATGCCGGCAGCAAATCGTTTGATGAGATTTATTCGGCAATCACCAAAGAAGTGCCAGGGGCTGAATATTACCAGATCAGCAGGCCGAAGGATTCACTTTCCGCGTTTGTCGTAACGGTGATGCCCGGCAATGCCGTTCACGAACGAGCATCCGATCAGTATTTCGTTGATCAATACAGGGGCAGGATCATAGGTACCGGCCTTTACCGGGACCGTAACCTGGGGCAACAGGTTCGCAGCATATTCTATCCCATCCATGTCGGATCGATTGGAGGATTACCCGGAAGGATCATCGCTTTTTTCTCTTGTATCGCTGGCGTTACTTTTCCAATAACCGGTTTGATCATGTGGATTAACCGGCTGACGAAAAAAAGGAAAAAGCTGCGCAGAAAACAGGGTGTTGAAAAGAGCGTCTCCGACACCGGTTTTGTATCGCGCCGGAAGAAATCAAGTTTGCCGGTTTAGTTCGCTGAAGCTTTTAATTCTCATTTGGAAATTGGGAGAGACTCGCTTAAAACTTATATTTAACTGGCAGATCTGACCCTAAAAACCAGGATCTCCCATGCCATGCGCGTTGGGTACGTGATTTTAGTTTGTTTCTTCCTGTTGTCCTTCCCGGTACATGCTCAGGAATATCGGTTAAAGCAATTTACAGTTGAGGATGGTCTGCCCAGTGATATCATTAAAGACGTTACCGAGGACTCACTGGGATTTATCTGGATTGCCACCGACGACGGATTAGTGAAATTTGATGGGCTACGTTTCACCACCTATAAGCAGGCACTTCAAAGTCAATTTGCCAAGGGACTGATCAACACCAGTAGTGGCGATTTACTCGCTTATGCAGATCTTGATCTCATTGCCATTCAAAACCATCTTGACACGGTGGTCTTCAAATCGATATTGCCGGGCGCGAGAAATGTAACAGATGGTGTCCTTTGGTATCCCAAGAATATTTTGGAAGACGACAAAGGCGACTTGTGGATCTCGGAACCCGCATCCGTTGCGCGATGGGATGGGCGATCCCTGAAACGCTACGTATTTTCTGATTTTGAAACACCGATCTTCATCCGCTCATTTACCTGCTTCCAGCGGGCAGGTGTAATCTACGCGGTTTCTTACCTCGGGTATGCTTGGCGATACGATGAGCGACGCGATGAATTTATTAAAGAAACCATTCTTTTCCCCAGGGAGGTGGCCGACATAAAAAAAGTAAATGATCAATGGCTCGTTGCCGCTTTCGATGGCCTGTATTCGATAGAGTGGAACGGAAATAAGATCAGGGGTTTCAGCCGGCAATTCGCCTGTGAGACACCCTCTCACATCAACCAGGTGAATGATTCGACGTGGTTCATTGCTACCTTCCTGGGAAATCACTACTGGCTCAGGCACAGGGGATCCGTGAGCATGCTTGAAAAACTAAATCAGGATATCAACAACATCAACCGCACTTTTACTTCCAAAACCGGTGACCTTTGGCTGGCGACGAACGAAGGATTGTACCTGGCCCAGCGAAATTTATTTACGTTGCTTCCTTATCCCGGCGACCCCGGTTTCATTGAGGGGATTGCAGAGGATGTCAAAAATAAGTTCTTATACTTTACCAATAGAATTCAGCTTTTCAGCGCTCACAATGAACGAACGACGGCAGGCGGATCAAAGATAATCTATACTGACCCGGCCGGATATTTTCAGGGTCTTGCTTTTCACGATGGGCGCCTGTGGGCGTCCAATCAATACAGTGCTTTGGTCTTCGAAAACGATCGTCTGCTCAGGAAGTTTGATTTCAGCAGCGAGGGAAAATTCATCCATGACGTTTTCATCGATAGGCAGGGGAATACCTGGTTGAGCCAGGCTAACATTCAGCGAATCATCTGCATTGCCCCAGACCTGACCGTAAGGCAATATCCAATTCCGTTAAAGAAAGAAAGCAACCTTAACCTCGTTCGGGAAGGGCCGGAAGGACTGTATGCTGCCGCGAATGGTGAGGATGACTATTTGTTTCTACTAAAGCCAGGTGAGTCTGAATTCCACAATATCAGTTTGCCTGTGCCTTTTGAACCGCAAGCCGATTTCAATGTCGTGCAACTTGCCTTTTCCCATGGCGCCATCTGGATGGCCACAACGGAAGGGCTGATCCGATATGATCATCAGTCGATCAAACGGGTTTTCCTTGGAAAGTTTACAAACATGGCTGTCAGGTCCGTTGCCGCTTTCGACGACGATAATATTCTTTTTGCCAATAGCTTTGGCCTTTTCCTCTATCATCCGGCAACAGGCGAGTACTGGCATTATGAAGAGAGCAGCGGATTGCCTTCGAACACCGTTCAGCCAAGAGGGATTTTCGTGGACCAGTTCCTTAAAGTGTGGGTGGGAACGGCGAAGGGAATCGCTTATTCCAGCCAGTCCATTAATGTGAGAAGGAAGACCGAGCCACCCTATTGCATGGAAGCACTCGCCGGTGGTACCCCTCAGCGGTATACGCACGGATTGTCCGTTCCCTTCAACACGTTTCTTGACCTGACATTCTCTTCCATATCGTTTCCAACCAACAGGCTGAGCATGCAATATCGGTTTTCAGACTGGGATACCTGGCGTGACATTCCGGAGAGCCATCTCGCTTTTGCATCACTTTCGCCAGGCACACATGAACTGGAAGTACGTGCCAAGAAAAGTGGTCCATTCGATTGGAGTGACCCGACCCGAATGTCCATTATCGTTGGGAGACCATTCTGGCTTCAGGGGTGGTTTTTCGGTGCCTCCGCTATTTTATTTGCCCTGATCGCTTACTCGGCGTATGCCATTGCGGCGACTCTTAACCAAAAGCGAAGGGCGTTTCTGGAACAATTGGTGAATGAACGAACGAATGAAATAAAATTGATCAACGAAGAACTCACTCATAAGAACCAGGAGTTGGACCGGTTTGTCTACAGTGCTTCCCATGACCTCAGCTCTCCTCTCAAGTCCATCCTGGGATTGATCACAATATCGCGTATGGACAACCCTTCGGAACAACAAGTACAATACCTTGACCTCATGGAGCGAAGTGTTAAGAAACTGGAATGGTTCATTCAGGATGTCATCAACTATTCGCGCAATGCACGACAACCGATCAAGCGGCAGAACATTGATTTCAAATCCCTTGTTGAATCTCTTATTGATGACCAGCAATTTTCCCCCAACTTTAACTGCATCAGGTTTGTTGTTGACAGCAAGTTGGACCGTCCCCTTTATACTGATGAGACGCGCCTTCGGATCGTTCTAAACAACCTGATTTCAAACGCTATTAAATTTCACGATTTCGACAATCGTAACAAGGATTTGTTTATCGCCGTCCGGGCAAAAGAAACAAACGGTGTCGTGGAGATTACGGTCGAAGACAACGGTAAAGGCATCCATCAGCAGCACCTGGAAAAAATTTTCGATATGTTTTACCGTGCCACGGATTCAGTGTCGGGCTCCGGGCTGGGCTTGTATATTCTCAAAGAAACCCTCCAGAAAATAGGGGGTACGGTTAGCGTTCGGTCTGCCCTCGGCGAGGGAACAACTTTTTCCATTTCGCTGCCTTTGCATCAAAGTCATGATTGGCGTCCTGCGGAACCGGAAATAACCAAATAGACCGTTAACACCTGTAAGCGATCGCGAGGGCTCCTGCAGTATTAGGGTTACCTGTTCGGATTTATCTGAAAGTATTCTAAAATCAAAGGATGCCTTTCACGTGCTTACAAAAAACCATAAAGCTTCAGTTCCCTCATGTTCCACAACACTTCAAAATCAAAGGGTTGGCCTCGTCGTTCACCGTGAATCACTTCTTCAGATTTTGTTAGTGTAATGCGCAGGTAACGTGCCTTAACAGGAGTAAACCGAATCGTTGAGAAAGCACTGTTGCCTTCGCCTTCCGTTATGGTTGTCCAATTGTTTCCATCCTGTGATGCGGCAATTGAGTAACCCCTCGGCGCTGTTTGTATCGGCGGCGGAGCATCTTCACGCCATCCCCTTCTGATGGGAGGAGATTTAAACTGCAATTCCGAAACAGCCAAGGCTTTCGGAAATTCGACCTGGAACCACATTCCTTCCTTTTGGGTAACACCTGACGTCCATCCTTCAAATGTGAACGCGCCCATCGGTGATGCAGTGCTTCCTTTGCGTACTTCACCGGTATGGCTGGCGGTCACCTTCCAGGTCGACTGCGGCTCTATCAATTTTGGAACGGAGGCCCAAAGGGCGTCGAAGGTATAGGGTGCATTTTGTTCCGTTGTTTCTTTTCTGACCCGGGCGACATCCGCTGGTGTAACCAGTGAGGATTCATTTTCAAAATTTGCCCGGATGAACGATGCCACCGAAGCAATCCATTCATTGGAATTTTGTCCCATCGGTGTCATGATGACGCCGGCGTAATTCTTTCCCGCGACCTCACCAGTTAATCCGTGGAGCAACGTCTTAATAACATAGTCAGGATGGGCCTGCACATGAGACGATCCTACCAGAGAAGGAGCCATTAATTTCCCTTCACCAAAAGGGACACCGGTGCCCAGCTGCCCGTGGCAGGTAGCGCACAGGCTGTTATAAATATCTGCGCCTTTATCAACCAATGCTTTTTCTTCAGGACTGAAGTTGGGATTGGTGCGCCCGAAGAAAGCATTGACGACAATGGGCTCGAGCACTTGTTTCCCCACGAGTTGCACACCCTTTGTGTTATCGGAGGCGAGTATTCTTTTTACTGTTTCATTAGTGCCGGGAATTTTCAGCAACCGTCCTGTCATCATCGCACGCATCCGCACTTGAATGTCCGGGTCGTTCATCATCACGATGTAATTTTTTGCCAGCGATTTATCGCCCGCCTTGTAAAGTGTTTCACTTGCCCACATGGCCTGTATGCGCATGCGCGGATTTGAATCGGTCATCATCTCTTTAACGAGCGATGATTCCAGTTTGCTAATTCCTTCCAACACCCAAAGCGCATGGAACCGGGCCAGGAGGTTATCGCTTGACCGGATCATATTTACTAATGCAGGTGCTACTGAAATGTCTTTCCTCTGTACGAGCACCTGCTGCGCCATATCGCGCCACCAGCCATTGGGATGTTCAAGATGCTTCAATAATTCGGCAGTGGATTCTTCGTACATCCTCGGCTTTGTCGTATCGCGGCTAAAATCTTTATGAGTGAGTCGCCAGATTCTTCCAAGACCAATGACTTTGTCCAACTGGTACTGTTCAATCTTTGCCCGCAGGTAAGATCCTACGGGAGTCCATTCGCCTTCCTGGATGATGCCGTGATACATGTCAACGATATACATCGTGCCGTCCGGAGCTGTAGCCATGTCGACAGGCCGAAATAACGGATCGGTTGAGCGGATGAATTCCGAATGCTGGTCCTGGTACACATTGTGCAGCATCGTTAATCCTTCGCTCACAACTGGGTTGATTTGACGAACGATTCGGGCGACCGGTTCTCCATAGAAGTATTGTCCGACCAATGCCTTCGGGAGACGATGTCCGCGGAACATGTCGTTGCCTGCCGCGCCGGTCACACGATTGAGTGTTCCGTCAGGCATTCGCACGGCGCCCATTCCACCTTGCATGTCGGCTACCAGCACGGGTGCGCCCCAGGGAACATCAAAGCCATCAGCGAAATTGTCTTTCACAACGTAGTCACCGTAATGAATGGGAAATTGAAAATAAGAGGGCAGGCCATTGGAGCCGCCCTGAAACCAAAGTTTTCCATCATCATCCTGGGTGATTCCCCATTGCGCGCCGTTTGATCCGGTCGATTCCCGGATGACGCCGTCAGCGGTCTCCCTGATACGAAAGGGATTTACGGTACTGTACAACCAGTTATCCATTCCCCAGTACAAGAAGGCTTGTTGATGTTCTACATTACCAGCTCGCCCAAAGTTATCTGTGAAGAACTCTTTCTTATCGGCGTGACCGTCGTTATCAGTGTCTGTATATTTATAAACATTATCTGCGTTAGACTCCATGGTAAGGATGCTATTCGGCCCAACGGGAAGAACAAAGCGCGGAAATACGAGACTGTCGACGAACATTGTCCCTTTTTCATAGACTCCATCATTGTCTTCATCCTCCCACCTGGAGATTCCGCTGACGGGGTTTAAGGTACCTTCAGAGTCTGCCGTTAGCATGTAAGTGCGAAGTTCAAGTACATACATTCTTCCATTGCCATCGAAAGTGATTGCACCGGGTTGTTGGATCTCTGGCTCAGTTAAAACAGGTTCAAGTTGATAACCGTCGGGCAGCAGAAATTTTTCAAGTTGTTGATCAACAGGAAGAGGGCGTACAGGAGGCTTAGGCTCCAGGTCAATGCCTTTCCAATATTCGCTTGTTGTATCGGCGCCCTCGGGGAGTTTAATGATAGGCCAGCTTTCTTTCCCTGATCTTGAGCAGGAGCTGAATAGTGCAGTTATTGCAAAGAGAAAAACCGATGCATGGCGTGATACCTGGATGATTTTCATTGGTTTGTTGATTGGGCGGTTAATATGTTGAGGAGAAAATGAATTTCACAACGAAGGAATGGTTATCGGTTCTATTTTTATTTGGAGTCTGCGCAACCTGCCGGTATTTCATAATTGTAAGGAGATCAACTTCAGCCAATAAAGTAGTGTTCAGCAGGATCTTATTCACCAGGTTCTCAGAGCTAAGATGCACCGCTGTCAAATCCCGCTAAGTTTGTATCCGTTGATCAAAAACCATTTGCGGATTTAGTGAAATGTACCTAATTACCGACAGCCTAAGTTTTAAACCCGGCATGAAAATTATGAAAAACAGAATATTACTAACTGCAGGCCTGTTTATAGCTGCATTCATCATTTCAATTTCTTTCCAGGAAAGCAAAGGGCAGGCGATTGGTATGCAAATGGGAAGCATGCGGGAAATGTATAAGCAAGGGATGCCCGCGGTGCTTGCAAAATTAAAAGAGTTGGGAGTAACAGAATTGGAAGGTGGCGCCCGCAGTGGGGACCGCGAACAGTTTAAAAAATTACTGAAAGAATACGGAATGACGTTAGTCGTTACCGGCGTCGGGTTTGATAAACTGGAGCACCCGGATAGCATCAGAAAGGTCATTGCAAACGTAAAGGACCTTGGCGCACCCTATGTCGTCTGTTACTGGATACCACACGATGGAGACAACTTTACGTTCGCTGACATGAAGAAAGGCGTTGAAGTCTTTAACGCTGCCGGAAAAATTTTTGCCGAGAATGGA
>DASUGQ010000143.1:0-6453 GCA_036273935.1 Cyclobacteriaceae bacterium
ATCTGTTATCTTTGCACCCATGCCAGAGCAGATACTTATTCTTGATTTCGGTTCCCAGTATACCCAGTTAATAGCACGAAGAGTCAGGGAACTGAATGTCTATTGTGAAATCCATCCCTTTAATAAAGTTCCGGAATTAACGCCCGATGTTAAAGGAGTGATCCTGTCGGGAAGCCCTTGTTCCGTACGTGATGACGGCTCACCTGATGTTGATTTTAAGCGATTGTCTTCCAGGGTTCCTGTCCTGGGCGTTTGCTATGGTGCTCAGCTTATTGCACAAAAAAGCGGGGGAAATGTACTGCCGTCAAGAATCCGGGAGTATGGCAGAGCAAAACTTACGACGGTTGATCATCACAGTGATTTGTTGAAAGAAATTTCAATTGATACACAGGTTTGGATGTCGCATGCAGACACCATTGCATCCGTGCCTGAACATTTTCAAATAATTGCCAGTACACCATCCGTTAAGATCGCAGCTTATAAAGTGGATGGAACAAATGTTTATGGGATTCAATTTCATCCGGAAGTGACCCATACCACCGAAGGTAAAAATCTGCTGCGCAATTTTGTTGTGCATATTTGTGGTTGCTCGCAGGACTGGACCCCAGATCAATTTATTGAATCGACCATTGCTGATCTGAAGCGCAAGCTCGGACAAGACAAAGTAGTAATGGCACTATCTGGAGGTGTTGATTCAACTGTTGCCGCGACCTTGATAGATAAAGCCATTGGCGATCAGCTGCATTGCATCTTTGTTGACAACGGCCTCCTTCGTAAGGATGAATTCAACCAGGTGCTTCATTCTTATAAAGACATGGGATTGAACATTAAAGGCGTTGACACAAAAGATAAATTCTATTCCGCACTAAAGGGATTGACGGAACCGGAGGAAAAAAGAAAAGCAATTGGTAAGACTTTTATTGAGGTCTTTGATGAGGAGTCACACAAAATTCAGGATGTGAAGTGGCTGGGACAAGGTACGATTTATCCGGACGTGATTGAGTCGGTTTCTGTTAAGGGTCCATCTGCAACAATTAAGTCACACCATAATGTCGGCGGCCTTCCTGACAAGATGAAATTGAAGGTGATTGAGCCATTGAATTCATTATTTAAAGATGAAGTTCGGCTGGTGGGAAAGACCTTAGGAATTGATCCATCAATCCTAGGCAGGCATCCCTTCCCCGGACCTGGACTGGGTATTCGGATCTTAGGTGATATTACTCCTGAAAAAGTTGCCGTCCTTCAGGAGGTGGATGATATTTTCATCAGCGCCTTGAGAAAGCATAACTTGTATGAAAAAGTCTGGCAAGCAGGGGCGATGCTGCTGCCGATCCATTCGGTTGGCGTTATGGGTGATGAGCGTACATATGAACGTGTTGTCAGTCTTCGGGCGGTTACCAGCACAGATGGCATGACTGCCGATTGGGCTCACCTCCCCTACGAATTTCTGGCCGAGGTATCAAGCGACGTTATTAATAAGGTTAAGGGTGTAAACCGGGTGGTCTATGACATCAGTTCAAAACCCCCGGCCACTATTGAATGGGAGTAGTTTAATTTAAAGTTTAAAGTTCAGGGTTTAAAGGACCCGTGGTTCGTTTGAAGACAATCTATTCATGATGCCGTGAAAACTTCAAACTTGGAATCTGGACTGACAATCAAAAAATAGCTATGGTCAAAGGGTCACTTTTGTTTTTTGCTTTATTGTTTGTTTTACGGGTTGCGCTCGGGCAGTCCGATTTTAAACAACAATACTTTAATGGAAAGAATTTTTTTCGCGAGGGTCAGTATAATCTCGCAATGGAAGCGTTTAAGCAAGCCATCCCTTACGACAATAATAATCCGTTTTCCGAATACGCCTCTTTCTACTATGCACTTTCTGCGTACCGGCAGGGTTATCTATCTGTAGCACGCGACCAGCTTGCTCAGATCAAAAAACTTTACCCTTCATGGGACAAGATGGACGAGGTCAATTTTTGGTTGGGTAAAATTTATATGGACAACCGGGAATATTTTCAAGGCCTTAATATATGGGAGACAGTAAAAAATCCTGGCATTAAGAAAGACATCACCGGTGTTAAAGAACAATCTCTCTCCGGGATCGAGGATGTCGAAACCTTGCGAATGATGCTTGAGGAACATCCTAACGACCAGATTGTCGCTCACGCGCTCGCTGGCGCATTATCAAAAAAACTTGACGATACAGAAAGCCGCATCCACCTGGAAGCATTGATTAAGCGATTTGGATTTGAACGGAGCGATTTTATCAACGAAGCGCCACCAACCTATTTTAAAGATACCTACAGCGTTTCGCTTCTCTTCCCATTCATGGTGAGCACACTCGATCCGACGCCGGGCCGTAAGCGTAATCAACTCATTCTGGACCTTTATGAAGGAATGAAACTCGCTGCAGATACACTAGGTAAGATGGGCGCCAAGATCAGCTTAAGGGCTTACGACACTGAGCGGAAGACTTCGACAATTAAGAAAATTTTGGCAACCGAGGAATTAAAGAATACAGACCTTTTGATCGGACCATTTTTTCCGGAGGAAAATGCTCTCGTTCAGGATTTTTCCATGACCAATCGGATTAACATGTTCCAGCCGTTCACAAACAATATTGAAATGGTTGACGCCAATCAGTTTGGATTCCTTCTTCAACCATCCTACGAGACCCTCGGGAGAAAATCAGCCGAATTCCTGGCGAGTTATGTGAAGCGCCGGAAAAATTGTATCGTTTATTATGGAACATCTAAAAGAGATTCAACACTAGCCGCCTCATTTATTCAAAAGGCAACCGAGCAGGGTCTGAAGATCGTTCATTCAAAGCGGCTGACAAAAGATGAGACTGGCAGCATTATCACGACGTTGGCTACACCCACAGAATTTGATGAGTGGAAGGTTCCTATACAATTCACACTGAAGACAGACAGCCTTGGAAGTATCTTTGTCGCCTCGGATGACGCGCTGATCTATACCAAGGTTATCAGCAGTGTGGAAACCAGGCGTGATTCGATTGTGGTGGTTGGTTCAGAAAATTGGCTGGATCAGACCGCTGTGGATCTTGAAAAGTATCAAACCCTTAACGTGGTGTTTGCTGCACCCAACTATACCTCGGCAGCAAATCGGTTCTATAAAGCGTTTACAAAAAAGTACATCAGGGTCCATGGCCAGGCACCATCGGGTTATGCAAAAATGGGTTATGAACTCATGTTATTCACCGGTAATTTACTGAAGAAGTATGGCGTTTACTTCCAGGATGTGTTTGATGAGGACAAGAAGTTGGTGGGATATTTATCGGAGGGATACAATTATCAATTCAGTCACGACAATCAGTTTGTGCCTTTTGTCAAGTTTGAACAAGGCGAATTGACGATGATAAAAAAATAAAATTCTCTGAAATGAATTTCTCGTCAAGCAAATCACTCTTTGCCAGAGCCAAAAAGTATATTCCAGGCGGAGTCAATTCACCGGTCCGCGCCTTTAAAGCAGTTGGCGGCGATCCGGTTTTCATCCGGAATGCACAAGACGCTTACCTCTTTGATGAAGACGGGAACAAATATGTTGATCTCATTAATTCGTGGGGACCAATGATTCTTGGTCACGCAAATCCTCTCGTTGAAGAGGCAGTGCGTGAAGCCTTGCGATCGTCACCATCCTTCGGAGCACCCACAGCACGTGAAGTCGAAATGGCTGAGTTAATTTGTTCGATGGTGTCATCCGTTGAAAGAGTCCGGATGGTTAACTCCGGAACAGAAGCGACGATGTCAGCGGTTCGCCTTGCCCGTGGATTTACCGGTCGCGACAAGATCATTAAAATGGAGGGGTGTTATCATGGTCATGGGGATTCCTTTCTCATCGCAGCGGGAAGTGGAGCGCTCACGTTTGGAACACCCGATAGCCCTGGCGTGACAAAAGGTACAGCGCAAGATACGTTGATTGCTCCTTTTAATGATCTGATTGCAATAGAAAATCTCATCGCCCAAAATAAAGACCTGGTCGCGGCGATAATCTTAGAACCCGTCGTTGGAAACATGGGCTGTGTTCCTCCTCTGCCCGGTTACTTGCAGGGGCTGCGATTGCTTTGCGACAAGCATCGCATTGTGCTAATCTTTGATGAGGTAATGACCGGGTTCCGGTTGGCACCGGGCGGCGCACAGGAATTGTACGGGGTGACTCCCGATATGACGACGTTGGGAAAAATTATCGGCGGGGGATTGCCCGTAGGGGCATATGGAGGTAAAAAAGAAATCATGGACTTTGTATCGCCGGCAGGTCCTGTGTACCAGGCAGGAACACTTTCGGGAAACCCGTTGGCGATGGCGGCAGGTTTTGCAGTGTTGAAATATCTTGAGCAAAACCCGTCGATTTATAAACAAATCAATGAAACGACCACTGCGCTCGTTGATGGACTCCGTGCGTTAAACAACGAGGTTGGGATGCAATGGACAGTCAACCAGGCGGGCTCAATGTTTACGATATTTTTTACGAGTAAAAACGTCATCAACTTTGATACTGCAAAATCATCTGATACCTCGCTCTTCGCGAAGTACTTCCAATACATGTTACGGAACGGAATATATCTCGCACCTTCTCAGTTTGAGGCCATGTTCATTTCTACGGCCATTTCCCCGGAAATTGTTGATATAATTCTCCAGGCGCACAGGGAGTTTATCAAAACGATGTAGTCATTTACCGCATCGAGAGGGCTATTTTAACGTTGAGAGCCTTTTGGAATCAGCTCGATGGCAATTCGGATCCATACTTTTAAAGCAATTTTGAAGAAAGTATTACATCCGGTGTCTGAATGGGCCCTGAGTCATGGCATTTAATTGCCAGATATTTATTATTTTTACTGGTTCCTAACTAGCCAACAAGTTCCATGAGAACCTATTTTTTAATGCTGGCTGCACTTTTTATCGCAGCAAATCTTTTTGCACAAGGTGAACGAAAGGACAAAACGGCCGTTACCTACGAAGAAATGTATGACGAGCCTTATTCTGTCAATAAGCTCTTTGTACATCTGGTACCGCTGTACGGTGAGGTTTTTGCCACGAACATCAACGCGGGCTTTGGTCTCGAAGCTTCCTACTACCTGAGTGATAAAGCAGATTTTAAAGCGCAGTTTAGAAAGACGTACAGTCAGAAATTTTATGATTTCTCCAGGGACCTTGCGCAGAAAAATAGCGATGTAGACAACCGGTTCGAAGTCTTCAACTACTATGAACTTGGCGGCACTTATCATATTCGTGATTTCGAACAGAGTTCAAAGACGAAAATGTTTCTTTATAAAAAGAGTTATAAGGGAAACAAATGGGCCGCACGGGTACCACTTAACGCTGAGATACCCTGTAAAGTAAGAAAGATATATGGCGCCCGATTAGGAGGAATCGCGTGGAACAGTGCGACTGATCTTAACCGCGCGCTGGACAAGCAGGGACTGACCAACAATGATCTGAAAGATCCTGAAGGAAATGGCTTGCCGTTAACATTCAATGATGGCAACAACGAGCAGACCCTCGATGTGTTTAGTAATATCTCATCTTATGGAGGATATGTGGGAGGTTCAATAACATGGATCAAGAACGTGGCCGTTAATTTTGACAAATATGAAGAAGGTGTGGATGACCTGATTTTTACGGCCTACCTGGATGTTTTATTTGCGCCTTCGCTTAACATTGATGATGTGGTTTATCAAGGTACTCCTTATGATGTTAGTGCAATTGATTTGAAAAAGTTTGGAGTAAGAGCGGGTATCGAAGGTAAATTCAATCGCACCCTGAGTTGGGCCTATGGAGGAGAAATAGGCTACCGCCCCAGTATTGAAGGCCGAGCATTTTATGCGTTGCTGAAAATAAGTTTCCCCGTCTTCGGAACAAATCTTGACTACAAGGTTGAGTCGTTCGGTAAATAGCCTCAGTATCCTGAACATTTTCCCATTTCGCCTACAAACTGCGATGCGCGTACGTTGGCAGGTTTGAAATCCATGAATATGCAATTATATTCACAAGAATTTATTGGATAAGCATGGTACTTAATGAATTTAATTTAGCTGGTAAAGTTGCCCTCATAACCGGTGGCACGGGCGTCCTGGGAACAGCAATGGCAAAAGGTTTGGCGGAAGCCGGAGCAAGCGTCGTTGTGCTCGGAAGAAGAATCGAAGCAGGCGAAAAATTGGCAAAGGAGCTAATAGAAAATGGGCATAAGGCGCTCGCCGTTGCGGCTGATGTGCTGAATTCTGATCAGCTTGATCAGGTTAAGCAAAAAGTTCTGAAGAAATTCAACTCTATTGATATACTCATTAATGCTGCCGGCGGAAATATGCCGGGGGCAACCATCCCGCCGGATAAGAATTTCTTTGACCTAAACATGGACGACTTTCGAAAAGTAGTTGACTTGAATTTTCATGGGACGGTCTTGCCCACAAAAATATTTACCGATGCCATGACTGCAAAG
>DASUGQ010000144.1:0-14947 GCA_036273935.1 Cyclobacteriaceae bacterium
TATCTATTTTAAAAACCTTTGATTAATCCTCCCGACCTGCCAATGACTTTCTTTTTTCTTTCAGATGTTTTACAATTAATTCAGCGTGAATTCTGGAATTCTCAATAAACCACTTGTTTGTTTTTAGTCCTCCGCAAACTACACCTGCCAGGTAAAGGTCAGGTACATTGGTTTCCATGGTTGTATCGTCATAAAAGGGAGTGTGGTACTCATCATTTTGAAATCTAATGCCACAATGTTCCATAAACTCGAACGGTGGCTGGTACCCGGTCATGGCCAGGACGAAATCGTTGTCCAGTGTCAACGCACCGTCTGAAGTTTTAATGTCAACCGTTTTAGGTGTAATACGAACGACCTCAGCATTAAAATACGCCTTAATGGATCCTTCTTTAATTCGATTTTCAATATCAGGCTTTACCCAATATTTAACACTATCGCGCAGGGCGGGCTCACGGATAACCATGGTCACCTCGGCATCTTTGCGAAAAGTCTCCAACGCAACATCGACTGCAGAGTTAGCAGCGCCAATGACAACAATTTTCTGCCGATAGTAAGGGTGCGGCTCATCGTAGTAATGTTTCACTTTGGGCAAATCTTCACCGGGAACATTTAAGAGAAAAGGCAGATCATAAAATCCAAGAGCGAGAATAACAGATTTGGAAGTGTATTCATTTTTTGAAGTCTTTACATGAAAATGACCACTGCGAGTGATTTCAATCACCTCTTCATACAGATTAACATTCAAATTCCAACTTGAACATACCCTTCTGTAATACTCCAGGGCTTCAAATCGATTAGGTTTCGGCTGATGGGAGATAAATGGAACACTGCCGATCTCCAATCGCTCGGAAGTAGAAAAAAAGGTCATGTTGAGCGGATAATGAAAAAGAGAATTGACCAGGCATCCTTTTTCAAGAATGAGGTAGCTCAATCCCTCTTTTTTTGCCTCGATCCCACATGCCAATCCGATCGGGCCTGCGCCAATAATTACTATGTCTAAATGCTGTATTGGATTCATTTGTTTACAAGATAGTCACAAGCAATTTTACATTTCAGAAAGCAGATAAAACAATATTTTTATTACCTTCATTACAAATCACTCCCATGAAAATTTACATCTATACTCTTTTGATTCTCCTCACTTCATTAAGCATGAACGCGCAGAATCTTGCTGACCACGCGGAGAAATTTCTGAACTCCCTTGATGCGACCCAAAAGGCCAAGGCGCAATATACCTTTGATGACAATGAACGATTTAATTTTCATTTTATTCCACGCGCGAGAAACGGAATCAGTCTAAATGAACTCAATCCCACCCAACGAGACGCTGCGCTTGCCTTACTGAAGGCGTCATTAAGCGAACAGGGTTTTAAGAAAGCTACGGCCATTATGGAACTTGAAAACGCCCTTCGCGAAGTGGAGGGGAGAAGTTCTTCAGATAAATATCGCGATCCATTGAATTATTATTTCACTATTTTCGGAACTCCTTCTTCGGTAAAACCCTGGGGCTGGCGGCTCGAAGGACATCACATTACTCAGAATTTTTCATCCGTTAACGCCTCGCTTGAATCATCAACACCGTCATTTTTCGGAAGCAATCCTGCCATTGTACCTCAAGGTGCGGAAAAAGGTAAGCAGGTTTTAAAACAGGAAACTGAGCTGGGCTTCGCCCTGGTAAACTCATTGACGAGTGACCAGCTTGCCAAGGCCAGGTTTTCTGAAACTGCTCCGTCAGAAATAATTACTGGAAACAACCGCCATGCAAATGAGCTTACGCCAAAAGGTCTTGGCTTGCCTGAGATGACCGAAGCACAAAAGAAGCAATTTCTCCAGTTGTTGGATGTGTACGTAAAAAATTATGCGTTTGGTTTCTCCTCCCGGCTGATGGATAAAATCAAAAAAGCAGGAATTGAAAATCTGTCGTTTGCGTGGGCTGGAAGTTTAAAGCCAGGTGCAGGTCATTATTATCGTATTCAGGGCCCGATACTTTTGATTGAGTACGACAATACTCAAAACAATGCTAACCACGTACACAGCATTGTACGCGATCTCACAAATGATTTCGCCGAGGATATTTTAAGGGAACATTACGAAAAAGAGCACACGGCAAAATAATAAATTCAAATCTGCGAGCAAGTCATTGGCTCGAGGAACACCCTGACTATTCTTGATACGGTGTTGGCATACTGAGGATCCTTTGATACTTTTTGCCACGTTGGGTCTGCACTAAAAGCTTTCCAATTATTGTCACGTTCTTCCATGTCCTTGAAGGTGATCATGTAAGTAAGGGCCGGAAGACCTTTGCCTGAAATTACTTCTCCGAAAAATACCGGATTGAGTTTGGTTCTGTAGAATATGTCAAATTCCTCTTCATTGAACATCTTTATCTTCCGCCGAACTGCGTCATCGCTGTATCCCTGGTACGTACGCAGTTCAAATATTCTCGGCTTGTTTTCTGGTACGACCATCCTTGGCAATTCATCAAAAGCAATCATAAATGAGGATTCATACCTGAAGTAAACCGGCTTTTCAACACCCACCTGATTATAGGCTTCGCTCATTTTCGCATAATCCGGATCCTTCGCCAGGGCGACGTGAATCCGCTCGTAATCTTCAAAGGAAGAATAAGGAATGAGAAGGTAAACTAGCGCTGGCTCATTCTTACTTGTTTCCCGAAAAACGCCCACGCTTTTAACTCCATGCTTAT
This sequence comes from Cyclobacteriaceae bacterium, assembly GCA_036273935.1. Taxonomy (GTDB): domain Bacteria; phylum Bacteroidota; class Bacteroidia; order Cytophagales; family Cyclobacteriaceae; genus ZC4RG29. The sequence goes on from DASUGQ010000144.1 coordinate 2,708, forward strand.
TCAGCGCCGGGATCAACGCATCAGTAAAATACTTCTCAAGCGTAGGAAGCGAGCCCATTGTTAATTCATAAATGCGAAGTTCATACAGTTCCTTGGCTTCAATGGATGAAAGAACTGTTGAGAACAAGGTGATCATAAACACCGTGAATAACTTTTTCATATTAATTTTTTAGAAGTAGAATTATCGTTTAAGTTCACATTCAAACACCGGTCTTTCAATACCATTCATGTACTAATCAATTCTTCCACTCGAGCGTGTTGATAAGGTGCATGATGTCCTTCTTCATGTATTCAATTGCCGGAGCAAGAGAATCGTTCTGAACCTTTGTGTCAAAGTAAAGTGCCCCCCGAATAAAATTCCTGGAGGAATCTGTCATCGTAAATTGAAACTGGCTTGGCACTTCCCCCTGAATTTCTTCAACGACAGCAGTTTTCCCGCTGGGAGTTTTTACAATCGCCTCGTCGATCGCATAAGCCTTTATCTGGTGCTTCGACGTAAGTCGGTAGGCGTCATCAACAAACTCCTTCAACAGCCGATCGTTGTTGTTTACCTTTTTATAGGTGATATGAATGTTCGACTTTAGATCCGGATAATAAATTTCAATCCAATACCGCTCGTGGATGCGGGATGTATCGGGCAGTAATTTTGAATGTGTTGAAATTTCAAAATTGTACGGTAAAGTATCGGGAAGGGAATGATAAGAGGGAGTTGGTAAAATCAGTCTGTTATAACCAACTGGTTTCGGGAGAAATTCTCTGTCACAAGACATTTCCAAATGACACACGATGAATGCCCCCGCCAACGAAAGCAACATTGTGTTTCTGACTTTGAAATTCCAATGACTAGGATTCTTTTTGTTCATGAACGTTCACTCTGACCCGCTTGATTCTTTTTTTATCAACTGCTTCTATGACAAACGTAAATTGTTCAAATGAAATCTTTTTTCCAACATTAGGAAGCTCGTTGTTCAACTCAAGGATCAATCCTCCAAGTGACTCACTCTCGCCCTTTACTTCCTCAAACAATTCCACATCCACCTCCACGACTTTGCAAAAGTCATGAAGAGAAGTTTTCCCCTCAAAAACAAACGTGTTTTCATTTATTTTCCTGAAATGACTCATCTCGTCATCAAACTCGTCGTTTATATCGCCAATAATCTCTTCGATGATGTCCTCCAGAGTAATCAGTCCCAGCGTGCCCCCGTACTCATCAACGACGATCGAGATGTGAACATGCCGCTTCTGAAAGTCTTTTAGCAAGACGTCAATTTTTTTATTCTCCGGAACAAAAAAGCCTGGCCTGATCAGCTTCTGCCATTTGAAACCTTCATCATGATCAATGAATGGCAACAAATCTTTGATGTATAACACACCTTCGATTCGATCCAGAGTATCCCTATAGACGGGCATTCGAGAAAAACCAGACTTGTTAATCAAGTTCATTAACTCATGAAAATTCAAATCAATATCCAGTGCGGCTATGTCAACCCTTGAGCGCATAACCTGTTTCACAGTAAGACTCCCAAAATTAACAATGCCTTTAAGTATTTCTCTTTCGTCCTCTGTTGATTTCTCATCGTCCGCTGCTCTTTCCAGCGCTTCATTCAGTCCAAGGACTACCGAATGATCTTTCTGGAAAGTTGTTTCACCGTCAAGCCTGTTTCTTGAAAAGAATAATAAGTTCGTTAAAGGGCTAAATAGAGGCAGAAGCTTATTCCAGATTCCAGCGACAGAAGTCGTCAATTTTAAGTTGTTCTTATTTACATACATTACTGGCAGAACGACGCCGAGAATGCACAACACAAATGTCAGAATAACAACAACGCTTATCGAGATCCATGCATCTACGCGATTACCATTGAAGTTGAAGAACAAAAGAAGTGCCCCTGAAGTGAATGCGCTGTTTGCAAAATATGCGAAAATGACAATCGACGAAAACAAGGAGCGAGGAGTAGCCAACAAGTAGGAAATAATCTTTTCCCTGGTGTTAGCGCTATTATCAATTAACTGTAAGTCCCGTTTTTTGAGTGAAAAAAAAATGGACTCCGACGCGACAGCAAAAATCGAGAGAGCCAGCATCACAGCAACAGCAACAACATTCAATCCAACAGCCAGGCTGTTACTTGAAAATAATATTTCAAAAAAAGCTTTACTGGGAGGCTCGTCCAAGCAGGTGGAAATTAGTTAAACAGGTCAGAACGGAAGGTCATCCGTGCTGCTATCAACGGGTGCTCTGAAGCTCTCTTGTGAACTTCTCTCAGGAGATGAGGACCCAGTGCTCATTTCACTACCTGAGCTGTATCCACCAGGCTTTGTAGAAAGCATGGTCATATTATCAGCTACCACTTCCGTTATGTAGCGTGTCACTCCCTCTTTTTCCCATGAACGGGAACGAAGTTTCCCCTCGACAAATACCATGTCTCCTTTGTGAAGGTAACGTTGGGCGATTTCCGCCAGTCCTCTCCACAGGACAATATTATGCCATTCTGTTACTTCTTTTTTTTCACCGGTGGTTTTGTCCTTATAAGACTCTGAAGTTGCCAACGTGAAATTGGCGACTGCGACGCCGCTATCGAGGTTACGAACCTCTGGATCTTTTCCGAGGCGTCCGACCAATATTACTTTATTTACTCCTGACATATATGTATTTTATTTTTTCAATTCAACAGTCATTTCGAAGCGAAAGTTTTGCACGGCGGAATGACAACATAGTTACGACAAAAATACCAATCTTCACTTAACTTATAAAATATTATGGTCAATAAGAAAACGTTGTATCAGGGTTGGCTTAGGGAGCCTGGTGATCTGTTGTTTTGAGTAAAACTTCAGTCCTCTTTCGGTGTAAGAACCTTGTACATCATCGATCAAAATAAATTTCGCATGAATATTTTGATGTGTCACCACGTGCTTGTATTGCTTTGACACTAGTACGGGCTTCCTTTCCTTCAAAATCCTCCTTATGAGGGAATTCTCTTGAATCACCTTCAAGACAGATTGTGATCGCCTTGTCTCGATTAATTGAAAATCATAAAGTCCGTGCCAGATGTCTTTCGTATTACGTTTTTTCATTGCAATCCTTTTTTTGTTTGCAAATACGAAATAGTAGAAATACCTGGCTCTTGATTTCCGTGATTTAATGTTGACTGGAAGTAGTGACTGTAATCCCTGCTGATTAGCAACACAGTTCTTTTGAAAAATGCAATCATTGCACTTTGGCTTTTTTGGTATGCATTGTAATGCTCCAAACTCCATGATTGCCTGGTTATAAAGGTCCGGCTGCGTATTTGCAACCAACGTATTAGCCAAATCCCTGAAAGACTTCTTGCCCCCCGGTGTGGAGATGTTCTTATCCACACCAAAAACTCTCGATAAAACCCTGAACACATTTCCATCAACGACCGCCACGGGCTCGAGGAATGAAATCGATGCGATGGCTGCAGCTGTATAATCACCAATCCCGGGCAAATTCTTAAGGGCAGAGAAGGACCTCGGAAACCTTGAGTCATATTCTCTAACGACTTCCTTAGCGCATTTATAGAGATTTCTTGCCCTGGTATAGTATCCTAGTCCCTGCCATAGCCGGAGTATTTCCTGCTCTTTTGCCACTGCTAAATCGTTTACGGTTGGATAACGTTCCACAAATTTCGAGTAATAAGGCAGACCTTGTGATACTCTGGTTTGTTGAAGGATGACCTCCGAAAACCAGATCAAGTAAGGGTCTTTCGTCTCCCTCCAGGGCAGTTTTCTATGGTGTTGTTCATACCATTCAACGATTTTTAACGAGAAATATCGGCTGTCCATCCCCTTGATAATCAGATTTTTTCAATATTGATTTTATAATCGACAGGCACAAATTAACTTTGGCATCCCAATTTTTTAAAAGCGCACTTAAACTTTTACTCACGTGACCAAAGCAGACATCATAAATGAAATAGCAGAGAAAACCGGTGTTGACAAAGCAGATGTTACTGCGTCAATAGAAGCTTTCTTCAGTGTTGTGAAATCATCGATGGCCAATGGCCATAACCTTTATATCCGCGGCTTTGGAAGTTTCATCAATAAGAAAAGAAAAAGGAAGATTGCCCGTAATATCTCGCGAAATACGGCCCTTGTGATAGAAGAACATTTCATCCCAAGTTTCAAGCCCGCCAAGATCTTTGTCAACAAAATAAAAACCAGCGACAAAGTTAAAGAACTCGCTGAGAAACAGCCTGACATTAAAGACATGGATGTCGATTAAGGCAGCTCCAGTCATTTTAACACGGGACCGAAATCCCCGGCACACCCAATAATTTAAAACCTGATTTTTTCTGCATTACATTTATGCGGGTGTCCGGTCGGCTTATCCGATAATTAATTAATACCTTTCGCGCCAAAATTTCACGATGCTGAAAACCCGGATTCTATTAATTGCAATAACCGTTGTTTTGGTTTGGTTAATTTTTATGCTGCCGAAGGTCGTGGTTGATAACAAAGCCCAGGAGGTAACTGATTCGATCTCAACCGAGATTTCTGCCTCAAAAATGCATGATCGCGCAGGCCCCGGCCTCAAAAGGGAAATTGCCAAACTGCGGGCTAAATATCAGGCAATCACGGAAAAAGAAAAAAATGCTATCTTTGCCGACTCTTTGGCCGACCTGTATAGAAGTGCTGGAATGTTTGACAGTGCGGCATGGTTCGCCGGAGATGCAGCGACGTTCTTTAATACGACTGAAAGTTGGATCAAAGCCGGTGACCAGTACTATCAGGCATTCGCATTCGCCCTTGATGAAAAAAAACAGCAAATGCTTGCTGAAAAGGCTCAGGAATTTTACGAGAAAGTGATGACTAAAGCGCCCGGAAACCTCACTGTAAAGACTAAGCTGGCAATGACCTACCTTAGCTCAAACAGCCCAATGAAAGGAATCGTGATGCTTCGTGAAGTTCTGGCTCAAGATCCCAAGAACAAAGAAGCCCTGTTTAATATGGGCATGCTTTCGATCCAATCAGGTCAATATGATAAAGCAGTCGAAAGGTTTGAGGAGCTGTTGAAAGTGGATTCAACTCACCTTCAGGGGCAACTGCTATTGGGCGTGGCACTTCTGAATCAAGGGGAAAAAGAAAGAGCAAAGATTCAATTTGAGAAAGTAAAACGAATGGATAATGATCCGGCTGTTCAGGCAGAGGTGGATTCTTATCTTAAGGACTTAAAATAATTTTGTTTAACACTTCCCGACGTGTCGGGATTAAAACCAGAAAATTACTATGCCAAGTGGAAAGAAAAGAAAGAAACACAAAATGGCAACGCACAAGCGTAAAAAACGCCTTAGAAAAAACAGACACAAGAAGAAATAATTGAGGCAGCTGTAGGCTGCCTTCGAGACTATACACGTAAATTTTTTTCGTTTTGAGTAATGAATTGATCATTAATGGAACTCAGGACGGATGTCGTATAGCCCTTCTGAAAGATAAGACGCTTGTAGAATTCCACCAGGAAGAGAAAGGAAGCAAATTTACCGTTGGAGATATTTACCTGGGCTCTGTAAAAAAAGTAGTTCAGGGACTTAACGCAGCATTCATTGACGTTGGTTACGATAAAGATGCTTTTCTTCATTACCTCGACTTAGGACCGCAATTCAGTTCACTGCAAAAGTTTACTAAACTGGTCCGGGCAAAAAAGTTGAATGGTACGAAGCTGGACAAATTCAGACTTGAGCAGGACATTGACAAACATGGCAAGATTGCCCAGCAATTAACAAAAGGTCATGTAATTCCCGTTCAAATCGTCAAGGAGCCAATTTCTACGAAGGGGCCGCGACTATCCTGTGAGTTATCACTTGCGGGAAGATACCTGGTATTGGTACCTTTCTCAAGCGCAGTGAGCGTTTCTAAAAAAATCACAAGTAGTGAGGAGCGTAAGCGACTTCTCCGCCTTATGCAGTCCATTAAGCCTGAGAATTTTGGCGTGATCATACGGACGGTTGCCGAAAACAAAGAAGTGGCCGAATTGGATCGCGACTTGCGAAACCTTGTAAAGACGTGGGAAGACGGCATGATAAGACTGGTTTCGGCAAATCCCCGGGACAAGATCATCGGCGAGATAAGCAAAACATCAGCGCTTCTCCGCGACCTTTTGAACGAATCTTTCGATAACATCATCATCGATGATAAAAAGATCTATGAAGAGATAAAGACTTATATTAAAACCATTGCTCCTGATAAAGAAAAAATCGTAAAGTTCTACAATAACAAAGTCAAGATTTTCGAACAGTACGGAATTGAACGTCAAATCAAATCGGCATTTGGTCAGACGGTAAGTCTAAGAGGGGGTGGCTATCTGATCATCGAGCACACAGAAGCACTTCACGTCATAGACGTCAATAGTGGTAATAAATCCAATCGAGAAGAGAATCAGGAAACAACGGCACTTTCTGTAAACATCGAAGCGGCCAGAGAAATTGCTCGTCAACTAAGGCTTCGTGATATGGGGGGCATTATCGTCATCGATTTTATCGATATGAAAAATGTCGACAATAAGCGAATGATCTACAAGACCATCAAAGATGAGATGGCCGAAGATAAGGCGAAGTTCACAATACTACCCTTGTCTAAATTTGGCCTTATGCAAATCACGCGCGAACGCGTCCGACCGCAGATGAACATCACCACGAAGGAGGTTTGTCCTACGTGCAACGGAACCGGAAAAATTACGGCCTCAATCCTTGTATCAGATTTAATTGAGAAAAACATAGAGCATCTCCTGACCAAACAAAACGAGCGCAATCTTATTCTGGCACTACACCCTTATTTGCACGCATACTTTACAAAAGGACTTATCTCACAGCGAATGCGTTGGTATTTTAAGTTCAAGCGTTGGGTGAAAATGGAAAACGACACCTCCCTGGGAGTGACTGAATTCAAGTTCTTAAACAAAGAAGGAGAAGAGATCCAACTCTCCTGATGTCTTTTGAATTTAAACAAAAATGGCCAGTGATACTGGCCATTTATTTTTACTTGGGATTGGTTCTACAAAATCAAATTATCTAGCTTTGCAGATTTTACCCTGATAAGTTTTGCTTCCACTTCGGAACCGGTATATGTACAAGGAACCATCGAGATCTGTACATTCAACTTTATAATTTTCGCCCTTATAGACTCTACCCTTGTATAAGTCTCTTACATAACGTCCCTGTGAGTCGAATATCTCCAGGCAGGCCTCTTCATCGCGGTCGGCTTTCCATTCGAAACAAACCTTATCCCTATATGGATTTGGATAGGTCTTGCAAACTGGCGTTTCGTCGCCATCATCATTGTACTGTTGATCATCCCTGTTGAGTGTATCATAGGCTATACATAATCCGGCCTTATACGCGACAACAGGATCCCAGGAATTTAACTTATCACGACAAGTATAGTCATCGTAACAGATCGTGAACTTCACGGTGAAATAATCATTGGTACTTCCGAAGTTGCTGATATCGTCTACCTTCAAACCATAAATACCGGTCGTTGGATCTTCGCCAAACACCATCTTCCAATTCTCAGAATTCGAATAGTCTGACACCGTTCCACAAGGGATAGCAATATCCCAGTGTGATAGGTCATGACGGCATTCACCATTTGTCGACACTTTCACTTCATACATATAACAATTTCCATTGTTTGAAATCTTCACGATGTCACTTTCAAAGCAACTTTCACAAGTTCCGCTGTGGTCATCGTCTCCACCATCATCGGTACCCCCACCGTCCGTGCCGTCATCGCTGCCACCATCGTCGGTACCATCATCTCCACCGTCCGTATCATCAGGGGGAGTTGTCGGATTCTCCTTGCATGTCGTTACGACATACTCACAAGTCTGTGTGCAGCCATCTTTGAAAATAGTCAGCGTAAAAGTAGCTGTACTATTTATTCCTCCCGCAGTGTACTCAATACTTGGTGTGGAGGCTCCTGATGCAATTGCCCATTGGCCGTCTGAACTTTCTACTGTCCATGAATAACTGTCGGCTCCTGAAATGGAAGTATTCAAAGAATTTCCTGTTGAGCTGCAGAGCACTTCCACTGAAGGCTGGTCTATTAAACAAGTCCATGTGGGGCTACCAGTCACCTCAACTTCTCTTACCGTTGAACAACCATTAACATCAGTTATAGTAACTGTATAGATTCCTGTTTCAAGGTTCGCAAGATCTTCAGTCGTTTCTCCGTTAGACCACTCATAGGTGTAAGGACCCTGCCCTCCAGTCACAGTAATATCAATACTAAAATTTCCCTGGGAATTACATTGATCATTTGTAACCGTTGCCGAAGATGTTATTCCGGTTGGATCCGTTATAACATAAGCGAGGTCGCGGCTACAACCCGTTGCATCGGTAACTTTCACAGTGTAAATGCCAGGCTCAAGGCCTGAAAGGCTATTGCCGGTGCTGCCATTTGACCATTCGTAAGTATAAGGGGCGACCCCATTCACCGGATTAAGTGTAATTGATCCTCCTTGTGAACCGCCACAGGCTGGTTGTATAACTTGTTCATTGACGACAAAAGTTTTCTTCGTTACGCTAATCCTAATTGTGCTAGTGCATCCGGCGTTGTCCGTAACTGTCACTGAATAGAAACCTGCTGTCAATCCAGAAATATCTTGTGTAGTCGAGCCATTTGACCAAACATATGAATAAGGTTGCGATCCACCTTGCACCATCAAATCTATTGCGCCAGATCCGTCATCGAGACAAGTCGTTTGCGTTACTGCGTAAGTAAGCTTCAAGGTATTGTTTTCTTTTATGGCGTATGCCATCTCCGTGGTACATCCTGTCGCATCAACAACCGTTACCCGATATGTTCCCGGACCGATGTTCATGAGGTCTTCAGTAGTTGCACCATTAGACCATTGATAAGTGTACGGGGCAGTGCCCCCACTAACAGTAATATCGAGGGCACCATTTGTTTTTCCACAACCAGTCATCGTTGTGGCAGCCGTTATTGACAAAGAGGATTGATTTTCAACTATGAATGTCGTGTCAGCCGTACACCCTTTCTCGTCTTTCACTGTTACGCTGTAAGAACCTGCCCCCAACGAGCCGATATCTTCAGTAGTTGCAGCGTTAGTCCACGTATAGGTGTACGATCCGCTTCCTCCACTGACGTCCAGGTTAATTGAACCATTTTCTCCTCCGCAGCTTTCATTCGTAACAGATCCTGCTATTACGATGGCGGGAGGCTCACTAATATTTCCAGTTAATGATAACTCCAGACCATCAGCATCTTTAACGATGACGTTGTATTCGCCTGGGGCAAGACCAGATATCGACGAGGAAGTCTCGTTTGTCGACCATGCGTAACTAAAGGGTTCTTTCCCCCCTTCGACCACAACCGATAGGCTTCCATCATTCGCACCATTACAGGATATATCATTCTTAGTTAATGAGGCCTTCAACTCAGGTGTCGGCTCAGGAGATGGACATGCGTTCGGCAATTTATCGTAGTAAACATGGGTTCCTGCTTTATAAGCTATTATCGGATAACAGCAACTCTCCTTTGTTGCACATTTAGCAGTACCCTCTGGGCAAACGGTAAAGGAGACCAAAAAGCATTTTAAAGCTGTCTCCCCGAAATTTGGAATATCATCAACCTTGAATCCATAAAGGCCCGTCGTCGGGTCTTTGCCATACTCTATTTTCCAGTTTTCGGAGTTGGACGCATTTGAAATTTTTCCGCAGGTAACGGCCACAGTGTAATGTGACAGTGCGTGCGCACAATCGCCATTGTATGATACTCTTAACACATAGTTGATGCACCCATCGCTTTTCAATTCAGACTTTACGACTTCTGTTTTAAAGCAATTAGTCGCGCAATTTTTATGTTTGCTGCATGTGCCTTGCGGAAAGGCCTTGTAAGAAAACACTAAACAAAATACAGTCAGCGCGTAAAGAATACTTTTCATATGCCCTCAAGTTTAGTATGTCCCTATATACCAGTGGGCGCAATGAAAATGGTTTGCGGTATGTCTGAATCCGGCTTTTACCGACGAATGTATCCTATAGTGGATAGACTACTTAATGGAACGGTTACTTTTGAAATCAAGCAATCCCTGTACTTGGAACACAGGGCGTTCGCGCAGCATGTACGATTTAACCTAGTTTTTCTTTTTCAGCAAATTCTGAATTTTTTTCTTGGCCTCTTCCTCAACTTTTTTCTGTGCATCCGTATTTGTCGCAGCATTTGTTGAATCGGGTTTTGCTGTAGTGGTAGAATCCTTTGTTCCGCCACCTAAAATTGAGTTAACATATTTTTCGGCGTCTGTGCCCTTCACCGCTTCTTGCAGGGCCTTCTGACCTTCCTCTTTGGCCACATTTGTCACGGCTTCGGTGGCCTGGGCCTTTTGCTCATCTGCTAAAAGTGCAAACTTCGGCTCGTTGTACGATCCACCAAGTCCGATAGTGAGCGGAATTATATCGGTGGGGTTATTTGCTCCAGTGTTTTTATTAATGAACGATTGGACTTGTGAGCCGACTTTACCTGCAGGAACATTCATCTTTAATGAATAATCAATGGAGCCATCGAGTCCTGTACTTCCGCTGACAGCAGTTTTATAATCTCCGAATTTAACATCAAAGGGTTTAACACTTAAACGTCCATTGGTAATCTGGGCAGACATCAATACATCTTTAAGCGTAACATTGTCTGTATTATCGAGGTTCGTCAATGATGTTACTCCGGAAACAATTTTTGATTGTGTTAAGGCGGCCTGTGCAATTTTCACAAGACCGGCTCCATTCACTGTCGCAAGATTAGGCATCATTGTTTGCAGGAGTTCTCCACTAATTTTGAATTCCGTTGAAAAATTCCCTTTAACCAGTCCTGCTATAGGGGCATAAGTCTGAACAAGTGTAAAGGAGGATGCCGCCTGTTGTATGGATAGATTTTCAATTTTCAAAGCAAAGTCATACTTAGGATGATTTAGATCATGGGTGTTATAGGTGCCATTCACAACAAAGGCCCCTCCAAGCATATTAAATTTTAATCCATTCAAATTGGCAATCCCGTCTTTCACAATGATGTCGCCGGTGGCATTAGTAATTTTGTAATCCATCAGACGAACATTTTTTATCGATGACTTCAGGATGAAATCAATATCTCTGGGCACCGGTATCACCCCGTAAGCTGCTGTATCCTCCACCACCGTCTCCTCAGATTCAGTCATGAACTGATTTAAATCCAGATTGTTCGAATTGAAATTTACAATACCCTTAATGGTCTCCCCTTTTCCGAATACATAACCGAGATAATTGAGAACGGAACCGCTCACATCAAAATCACTTTTTCCAATTGTTCCAACCATGTTTTGCAATTCGATCTTTTTTGGATCAAAGACCAAACTGGAGTGATCGATCGCAACATCGTATGGAAGGTCTTTCGCTGAATACTTAAATGATGATAATGATGCTGTTCCGCTGGTGGGCAACCGGTCATATTTTTCAGCCTGCAAATCTGAATATTTTCCCTTCGTTGCCAGGTCGGCCTTGATTTTTCCTGCAAGATTCATCCCTTCCATTGGAAATACCTTCGTGATTTTTTCAAGGTCCATGGCACCGTTTACTTTAAGGTCCCAGGTGTAATCAACGAGGTCGCGGAGTAACAAGTCTGCAGAAAATTTCTCACCATCCATCAGCATAGAAAAATCCTTAACGACAATTTCCGTATCCTGCATCTTACCCGATGAGTTCTTAACGGTTGAATGAAATTTCAGATCCTGAAGAGGCAGGGGAAAATCATTCGACTTCACATAGCCATTGGCTAAGGACATTGTTGCGTGAATGGCAGGAATAATATTTTTTACAGAATCATATATACCTTTTGCCTTTAGGTCGATGGAGTAATTACCTTTCATTTCCAGTCCCTCCATCGGAAACATCTTTGTTAACTCGGCGAGATTCAGTTTAGCTACCACATTAGCATCCATCTTGTAGTTATGAAGATTCTCAATAACCGCCTTAGCATCCAGGGGATTGGAGCCGAATTCCATGTGGAGTTGTTTTAAATTTACGAGCGTATTCTCAATGACGCCATCCTTATTGTCAACCAGAAGATCCAGGTTGATATTGTTAACTGGTGTCGGCAGGTCGGGATACTTGAACATGGCGTCTTTAACAATCAGATTGACATTAAATGCAGGCATTTGCTTCTCGCCATAAGTACCTTTCACGAAACCATTGAATGCGAGGTCTCCGGACGTCTCTATACTTTGAAAGCTGGACGTATACATTC
>DASUGQ010000145.1:0-5646 GCA_036273935.1 Cyclobacteriaceae bacterium
TCCGTCTTCAAGGAAAGGCATATCTTCGTCGCGAACAATTCTCGCAACAACACCTTTGTTCCCGTGACGTCCCGCCATCTTATCACCAACCTTAAGCTTACGTTTTTTAGCTACATAAACCTTGGCCAGTTGAACAATGCCAGTCGGTAGTTCATCACCAACTTCGAGCGTAAATCGTTCACGCTTAAATTCGCCGGCATAGGTGTTTCTCTTGACGAGGTAGTTCTTCACCATCTGGGAAATAAGGTCATTCGTATGATCTTCGTTCGTCCAGTTTTCAAGTGAAACATCGGCAATAAGGTTCACTTCTTCCGGAACATTGTAGTTACTTTCATCCCTGTAGATGTTCTTGTCGGGGAACAGGTTATTTTCAATGACCTTCGCAGCAAACTTGACACCCTTGCTAATTAATTCGTCGCCAAATTTATGTTTGACGCCGTTGCTGTTCTTGCCGTTCAGCAACGTAGTCAGTTTCCTGATGAGCTCATTGCGAAGATCAGTGAGCTGCTTGCTATAACGCGTCTTCAAAGCGTCCAACTCTTTCTTAGACTTCGTGCGAACATCCTTATCGCGTTTCGGCCTCGAAAATAATTTTGTGTCTATAACCACACCTTTGAGTGACGGGGGTGCCTTCAACGAAGCATCCTTTACGTCACCGGCCTTATCACCGAAAATTGCCCGAAGCAATTTCTCTTCCGGCGTAGGGTCGGTCTCACCTTTGGGTGTGATCTTTCCAATGAGAATATCGCCCTCTTTTACTTCTGCGCCAATCCGAATGATACCATTTTCGTCAAGATGTTTAACGGCCTCTTCGCTGACGTTTGGTATTTCAGAAGTCAGCTCCTCTTCACCGCGTTTCGTGTCGCGGACTTCGAGTTCAAACTCTTCAATGTGAATTGAAGTGTATATGTCATCGCGAACAACACGTTCTGAAATTACAATTGCATCTTCAAAGTTATATCCCTGCCACGGCATATAAGCCACCAGCAGATTGCGGCCAAGGGCTAACTCACCGTCTGCCGTTGCATAACCCTCACAAAGCGGTTGGCCCTTTACTATCTTTTCCCCTTTCTTCACAAGCGGCGTAAGGTTAATGCAGGTATCCTGATTAGTTCTTCTGAACTTGATCAGGTTGTAGGTTTTGAATTCATCATCGAAGCTTACCAATTGTTGCTCTTCGTTAACCTCATATTTGATGACAATCTTTTTGGCATCCACGGAGTCAACAACGCCGTCACCCTCTGCAAGGATCAACGCGCGGGAATCCACAGCCACCCGACCCTCAAGGCCGGTCCCCACAATCGGGGCTTCTGGTCTCATGAGCGGAACAGCCTGACGCTGCATGTTGGAACCCATAAGGGCACGGTTAGCATCGTCGTGTTCAAGGAAGGGAATGAGAGAAGCCGCTACCGAAACAATTTGATTCGGTGCAATATCCATATATTTCAAATCCTTCGGTTCAACGACAGGAAAGTCGCCTTCAAATCTTGCTTTGATACGATCTTCCTCAAAGTCTCCACCCGATTTAATCTTGGCATTTGCCTGCGCGATGTAATTTGTATCTTCCTCTTCAGCTGTCAGGAAAACCACTGGTTCAGATGATTTCACTTTTCCATTTTCGATCAGACGGTAAGGGGTTTCAATGAATCCCATCTTGTTTACTTTGGCATGAACGCAGAGTGAAGAGATCAGACCAATATTCGGGCCTTCCGGCGTCTCAATCGTACAGAGTCGACCATAGTGTGTATAGTGAACGTCACGAACTTCAAAGCCGGCGCGCTCCCGGGAGAGACCACCTGGACCGAGTGCCGACATTCTGCGCTTGTGAGTAATTTCCGCCAAGGGATTAGTCTGATCCATGAACTGGGACAACTGGTTCGTCCCAAAGAACGAATTGATTACTGAAGACAACGTCCGCGCGTTAATTAAGTCGACGGGTTTGAAGTCTTCGTTATCGCGAACATTCATTCTTTCTTTGATTGTTCTTGCCATACGGGCCAGACCAACACCAAACTGAGAATATAACTGTTCACCGACCGTCCTCACCCGGCGGTTACTCAAGTGATCGATATCATCGACAAGCGCCTTTGAATTGATAAGCCCAATCAGATATTTAACGATCAGGATTATGTCTTCCTTCGTAAGAACCCGCTGATCATATCCCAGATCAAGACCGAGTTTTTTGTTTATACGGTACCGTCCTACTTCTCCCAGATCGTAACGTTTCTCACTAAAGAACAAACTTTGAATAATGTCGCGAGCGGTTTGTTCATCAGGGGCCTCGGTATTTCTTAACTGGCGGTAGATTTGTTCAACTGCTTCTTTTTCGGAGTTTGAATTATCCTTCGCCAGCGTATTAAAAATGATATGATAGTCTGAAATGTTGACGTCATCACGGTGGAGAATAATGGATTTTGATCCCGACTCAAGAATGACATCAACATCTTCTGCAGTGATCACGTGATCGCGCTCCAGAAGCACCTCATTGCGATCGATCGAGACTACCTCACCGGTATCTTCATCCACAAAGTCCTCTGTCCACGTCTTTAATACACGTGCGGCCAACTTGCGACCAACCACCTTCTTTAAAGTATTCTTATTGGATTCTACTTCCTCGGACAAGCCAAAAAGATCAAGAATATCTTTGTCTGCGCCAAAACCAATTGCGCGGAGCAAAGTCGTTACAGGAAATTTCTTTTTACGGTCAATGTAGGCGTACATCACCGCATTGACATCGGTGGCAAACTCGATCCACGACCCCTTGAAAGGAATGATCCGCGCGGAATAAAGTTTTGTCCCGTTAGTGTGTTTGCTCATCGCAAAGAATACACCAGGGGATCTGTGTAATTGCGAAACGATAACCCGTTCAGCACCATTGATCACGAATGATCCTTTCTCAGTCATGTACGGGATATTACCAAGGAACACTTCCTGCTCAATTGTCTCGAAGTCTTCATTGTCTTCGTCGTTGCAGGTGAGTCTTAGCTTAGCCTTCAGCGGTACAGAATAGGTTAAGCCGCGATCAATGCATTCATCAACATTGTATTTTGGAGGATCGATCGTGTAATCAACGAACTCCAGAACAAAATTTTCTCTTGAATCACTGATTGGAAAATTCTCCGCAAAAACTTTGTAGAGCCCCTCATTCTGCCTCTTTTCCGCAGGCGTTTCAATCTGTAGGAAATCTTTGAATGACTGAAGTTGGACGTCCAGAAAGTCGGGATAATCCAGAATCTTCTCGATAGAGGAGAAATCGATTCTTCCGTTATTATTAATCTTTGTCAAGGTGCTTAACGTTTAAATTTCTTGAATCTGACGGAGGAATAAGTTGGGTACAAATGGGAAAAGACCCCGTCCAGATTTGCTATCAGGACACGGGGTCTAACCGAAGTTTTTGAGACGGTACCCTTCGTCACCAAAGAAGTTTACTTCAACTCTACTTCGGCGCCTGCCTCAGCAAGTTGCTTCTTCAGATTTTCAGCTTCGTCTTTAGGTAATCCCTCTTTGATTGTTTTAGGAGCTCCATCTACAAGGTCCTTAGCTTCCTTCAAACCAAGGCCTGTAAGTTCCTTAACAAGCTTCACTATTTGAAGCTTGTTTGCTCCGGGAGCTTTAAGAACCACATCAAAGTTTGTTTTTTCAGCGGCAGCAGCGGCTCCACCTCCTCCATCAGCAGGTGCAGCAACTACAGCAGCGGCTGCAGCAGGCTCAATGCCATATGTTTCTTTAAGGTAGGTAGCTAGTTCGTTAACTTCTTTAACAGAAAGTTCCACAAGTTGATCTCCAAGTGCTTTGATATCAGCCATTTTTTTAGAGTTTAATAGTTCTGTTTCAATTTGATTTAATTATTTACCACGCTCTTCCAGCGCTTTTACAATTCCCGCCACTTTATGCTGCCCGCTCAATAGAGCAGAAAGGACATTCTTGGCAGGGGATTGCAACAACGAAATGATCTCGCCAATGAGTTCGTTCTTTGACTTCAGCTCACTCAGCGTCTTTAAATGCTCCGCTCCAATAAATAAATCGGAGTCGATGGAAGCAGCTTTCAATGCCGGCTTGCCCACAAGTTTCTTATGGTATTCAAGAAGAACTCTTGCTGGTGTGTTACCTGATTCTTTGGAAAAGATAACCCCGGAAAAGCCCTTGAGTACGTTGAATACCGGAGAATAATCAACACCTTCCTGTCTTTCAAGCGCTTTGCGGATCATCGTGTTTTTATAGACACGATATTCTAAGCCGCTCTTGAAACACAATCTGCGAAAAGCATTAACCTGTTCTACCGTAAGACCTGAAGCATCCGCTATATAGAAATGCATGTTTTCCGCAAACTTCTGCGAAAGTTCTTCAATGATCTGTGCTTTTTCTTCTCTGGTCATGTTTTTTTACTTCTTAAATGCCAGCAATTGAATTCTTGTCAATCGTGATCCCCGGGCTCATTGTCGTCGAGAGCGTAATACTTCTAAAGTAGGCTCCCTTCGCAGAAGCGGGTTTCAGTTTGGCCACTGTTTGGATCATTTCCGCAGCATTGTCTCTGATATTTTCAGCAGAGAAGGAAGCTTTACCAATGCTAACGTGGATGATCCCTGATTTATCAATTTTGAAGTCGATTTTACCGGCTTTCACTTCTTTCACGGCTTTACCGACTTCGAGCGTAACAGTTCCTGATTTAGGATTCGGCATCAAGCCGCGTGGGCCGAGAATTTTCCCGAGCTTACCGACTTTTGCCATAACGGTGGGGGTACAAATAATCACGTCGACATCCGTCCAGCCACCTTCTATTTTCTGGATGAACTCATCCAAACCAACGTGATCCGCTCCTGCATCTTTAGCGTCCTGAACTTTGTCAGGCGTACATAACACAAGAACTCTCACGACTTTTCCGATGCCATGAGGAAGGGAAACAACGCCACGAACCATCTGATCGGATTTCTTGGGATCAACACCCAGTCGAATGTTCAGATCGACAGAGGAGTCAAACTTCGTGAAGGTAATTTCCTTTACAAGTTTCGACGCATCTTCAAGCGCATACTCCTTTTCAGGATTATATTTCGCTACTACAGCTTTTCTGTTTTTAGAAATTTTTGCCATTGCTTAATCTTTTATTTTTCCCAGGGCGGTGTTCCGGAAACTGTAATGCCCATGCTTCGGGCCGTGCCTGCGACCATCTTCATGGCGGACTCTATTTTAAATGCATTCAGGTCAGGCATCTTCGTTTCAGCAATTGTCTTCACCTGATCCCATGTTATCGAGCCAACCTTCGTGCGGTTAGGCTCTGCAGATCCTTTGGGTTTCTTTGCAGCATCCAAAATAAGTACTGCAGCCGGCGGTGTCTTGATAACAAAATCAAATGACTTGTCATTATATATAGTTAACAAAACCGGAAGAACCTGGCCTTGTTTATCCTGCGTTCTCGCATTGAATTGTTTGCAAAAGTCCATGATATTAAGACCCTTGCTACCAAGCGCTGGCCCTATTGGAGGGGCCGGGTTGGCCTGACCACCCTTTACCTGTAATTTAAGATAGCCTGTTATTTCCTTTGCCATGATTATCTCAATCTAACTTTTCTACTTGCATATAACTCAATTCAACCGGTGTATTCCGGCCGAATATCTTAACCATCACGTTAAGCTTCTTTTTGTCTTCAAA
>DASUGQ010000146.1:0-4311 GCA_036273935.1 Cyclobacteriaceae bacterium
CTGCTCGGCTCAATGATGCTGATTCGTCCCGATTCCACCCTGGAACTGGCTGCTATTTCATGGAGTGTCATTATTTCTTCAGTAACTATCACATCACTCTTTTTTCTTTTTGTGCTGGGTCTTGGGTTAAAGGCGCAACGACCGAAACCTGTTACCGGAAAGGAAGGAATGATTGGTGAGATCGGAGAGTCTTTGGAGGTACTTGACCCTTCTGGAACAGTTCGCGTGCATGGTGAGATATGGAATGCTGAATCAGTAAGGGGAAAAATTGAGGTTGACAAAAAAGTGCGTGTTGTGGAAGTTAAAAGTCTCACATTACGTGTCGAGCGTATCAATGAATAGAAACCTTAAAAAACGCATATGGAAACAATCAATATAATGACGGTAATCCTCGTCCTTTTTGTCGTTATCATTCTCGCAAACGCAATCAGGATTCTGCGCGAGTACGAGCGTGGAGTAGTCTTCAGGCTCGGACGGTTAGTTGGGCTGCGTGGACCAGGATTAATCCTCCTCATTCCAATCATCGATAAGATGGTGAAAGTAAGTTTACGCACGATTGTCATGGATGTTCCTCCACAAGACATCATTACACAAGACAACGTATCTATTAAAGTGAATGCCGTAGTTTACTTTCGCGTCATTGAACCACAGCGAGCAATCGTAGAGGTGGAAAATTTTCTCGTTGCTACGTCCCAACTTTCACAAACAACGTTGCGTAGTGTGCTGGGACAGTCCGAACTTGACGATCTGCTCTCACAACGCGATAAGATCAATCAAAAGTTACGACAGATCATCGATGCGCACATTGAACCCTGGGGTATCAAGGTGTCGAATGTTGAGGTGAAGCAAATTGACCTGCCGCAGGAAATGCAGCGCGCCATGGCGAAACAGGCAGAGGCCGAACGCGAACGCAGATCCAAGGTTATCGCTGCGGAAGGTGAGTTCCAGGCCTCACAACGATTAGCCGATGCTGCCAGGATTCTGAGCGATCAGCCAAGTGCCATTACGCTGCGCTATCTTCAAACCTTGCGGGAGATTGCTACGGAGAAGAATTCGACAACAATTTTTCCAATCCCTATTGATTTATTGAAACCATTTCTAAATGTTGACGGACGGAAGTGAATCTTGGAGAGGGGACTAAATTTAGTTCGGAGAGAGAGGCTATGGAATCAGGAAAATCAAGGGATTACATTGGTGTTCGGTGATACTTTAGTCGGACATCAGTGCAATGAAATATGAAAATTGCGTCTTCAGACCTTCAAATTTTCTTCATCAGAACGCGTAACTTTCCTTTGTTGATTTCTAACGTTGTTTTCTAATTTCTGCAATGACAAATATTAAAATCGAGAAACCTGGAGAAGGAGTTTTCATGGTAAAAATCGTGGGAGCAGATCGCGCGACCGCTGAGAAAGAACTCCGGGAGTTTATTGCCGGTCGCCCGTACACAAGATATATTGATCACTTTAATCCCAACAATCAAATTATCGAAATACGGGAGGCGACAACACACCGATAAGTCCCATCCTTTTCTCCATCCTCCGGCGAGCCAGCGTGGCTAGGCGACCGCTAGCGAACTGTTTAATCTATCCCTATCCGTTATATATATATCAAAATTAATCTGCACACCTTTATTGGTTTTCATGAAAATCAATTATTAATTCCCCAATCCCGGTTCGGCGAATCACACATCGTTAAAACCAACTCTCCACCACCAATAAGGTCGGAATGGTGTATCCAGGGTAGATTAAGATCATGACCATTCAACCTTGCCTTCCGGATATAGCGATTTACACTGCTGTTGTTTATTGTCAGAATCCGAAAGGACTTTCCTTTAAAGTATGCAGGATTCAATGTTATGGTGACCGCATCAAAGATAGGGCTACCGATTTCATAACCGGGGTCTTCTTCACAACCCCCTTTCATCTGAAATAATCCAATTTTCATCAGTACACTCAAAGTGCCCATCAATCCCTGATCTTCATCGCCGCTATAACCCGTGTACGGCGATAATCCGTTGAAGACTTGATTAATAACCTCACGACTCCAGTATTGCGTAAGCCACGGTGCACCTGCATGATTAAAAATAAAGGCAGTCTGCATGCTGGGTTGGTTGGAGTAGTTCAACCATGTACGCTTGTCATCCACAAACTTCGGTGTTTCTACCGGGTTTTCATTGCAGAACCGGTGCCAGGAGGATAACTCAAATTGTTCATTCAGTCGTTTGACTGCGGTATCTCTACCACCCATTAACTCAAACAATCCTTGAAGATCATGAGGGACAAACCAGGTTGACTGTGCACCATTTGCTTCGACATACCCATGATCATATTGAAGGGCATCAAAAGGTTCTTTCCATTTCCCCGTTGTATCTTTTGGCTGAAGATATCCGGTTGATGGATTGTAAAGGTTCTTATAGTTCGACGAGCGTTTCAGAAAGTAACGATAGTCTTTTTCTTTTTTCAATGATTTCGCCAGTTGAGCCAATGTCCAGTCCTGGTAAGCATATTCTAGCGTCATGCCGGCGCCATCTTCGTGAAAGCCATACGGACCGTCTGTAAGAGGATAAGGCACATAACCTTTTTTCATATAAGATTCCAGGCCGCCACCTTTTGTAGTGTTATGCTCATACCCGGCTTTGCTCATCATCCCACCCGGCAGGTGATTTTTCTTCAGTCCCTCATAAGCGAGGTTGATATCAAATCCACGAATACCTTTTTGCCATGCACTAACGAAGAACGGTGTTGATGACGCACCCGGCATGACAAATGTATAATTACCACCCGATGGGCCGCGCGGAATCAAACCACCATTTTTATAATATTCAAGAAAGGAATTACAGAACTCCTCAGCTATTTCGGGGTAAACCAACTGCCACAGTGTGTTCAATGTCCATTGTGCACCCCAGAATGCATCGGAGTTGTACATATTGAATTTTGGCTTGCCGTTTCTGTCAACTGGAAGTTGCCTGATTACTTTTTGTCTGCCTGTCAGGTCGGTATACTTTCCGTCGGCATCACTAATTACTCTCCTGCCTTGAATTGAGTGCCATAAGTCTGTATAAAATCTTCGCTGCTGTTGGGGTGTACCTCCTTCGATGATGATTCGGCTCAACATTTCATTCCATCGATCGCGCGTCTCGTGCACGATACGATTAAAATCCCAATGTGGTATTTCTGACGAAAGATTTTTTGCAGCGCCTTCTTCACTGGTGAAGGAAACGCCCACTTTCATGAGCAACTCTTGTTCTTGTCTGCTGTCAAATACAACAATGATTTTTCCTTTCTCCCCCCTCCATTCATCGACTGGCGATACATTATCACCCGTGTACAACAAGATAGATTTTATAGGTTTGCTGAACGCTGCACTAAAATAAACCGGCGTCTCCTTCGGTCGTCGGTGGGTTGGGCCGTTTACCATGAAACCCCTTATCTCACGGTCACTGACTTTCTTGAATCCGCCATTGACCATTTCCGAAGGTCCCAATAGCTCGCCACTCAATTCAAAAACAACTCCTGATGTACCCGTGACGGGAAAATGATAGCGATGAAAACCAACACGATTAGAAGCCGTCAATTCCGCATTGATACCGTATCGGTCAAGGTGAACGCTGTGATAACCGACCTTTACTGATTCAGTCTGATGCGAGAAAACCGAAGTTTTGCTTCGGAGCACATCGGTCAGGTTTTGATTGTCAAAGACAACGGGAAGTAGGGCGACACCTGACAACTGCCACTCGTGAATGTGGGAAAAATTTTTTATAGAGTCTTCTTCATAACGGTAACCGCTGTCCCATTCACCAGAAATATAATTGTCGGGAAACAGGTTAACCATTCCGAACGGAAGGCAAGCCGATGAAAAATAAAACCACCGGGAATGGGCTGCATCCAGCAAGGGATAAACCTGATCAACCGGTTTGATCTGGGCAATACAAGCTGTCTGTAGTGTGAAAGTAAAGATGATTGATATGATGATCCTGATCATGTCTCCAATGAAATTTTCAAAAATCGTAACTTATATCCTGATGTAGATTTTCTTCCTGTCAAGCCACCATCCGGCAAGCCAGCAGATTAGCATAAAGGCTATGGCCGTCATGAAGGAACCAAAGGGCCCTGGAAAAGCTGCCTGAAAAATTTCAATGCTCATCCATTCAAAAATTGATTGACCTGAAGGAAGTTTGATGAGCATCCAGGTCATGAACAGCAATTCAGACAGTAAATAAATGAACAAAGGATTTTTGCCAAATGTATTGAAAAAATTTGCCGCGAAGTTCCATTTACGGATTTCAACTGCGTATATCAATACCGACAACAA